>JAEZIB010000165.1 GCA_023416275.1 Bacillota bacterium
TCAATATTCACCGTAGAATAAGACTAGAGTATGGACAAAACAGTGGAGTACTTGTTTCTAAAAGTGAATTGGGAGGATTGAAAGTGATATTGAGGATAGAAATCCCATTTGGTTACGAACTGGACAAAGATTATCAAAATCAATAAAAGGAGGTGGCCGAGTCCATGTGTATTGACGGTCTTTTCTGTCAACGGTTTACATGGATATATTATGTACAGACTGCTTATTGTAGATGATGAGGCAATAATAGTTAATGGCTTATACGAAATTTTTAGCAACATGAAAAATCTTGATTTGGATATTTATAAGGCTTATTCGGGGGAAGGGGCTATTCATTGGCTCAAAAGAACAAGAATTGACATAGTTATTACCGATATAATGATGCCAGGAATTAGTGGTATGCAGTTATTAGATGAAATACATAGAAACTGGCCTCAGTGCAGGGTTATATTTCTAACGGGTTATGACGAATTTGAGTATGTTTACAAAGCAATTCAGCATAACAGAGTTAGTTATATTTTAAAAAACGAGGATATAGATAAAGTAGTCTCAGCAGTTGAAAATGCAATTGAAGACATACGGACAGAAATAAAAGCCGAGGATTTGCTTAATAGAGCAAAGGAGCAGGTAAATATTGCATTAGAGCTGTTTCAAAAAGATTATTTTATCCATTTGATTAACGAGGATAAATCGATAAGCGTCAGTAAGTCAGTGTTTGAACAACTTGATATTAAAATGTTCCACGACAAACCGGTACTGCTACTTCTGGGACAGGTAAATAACATATCTGCTGATTTTTTATACTGGGACAAAATTCAATATCTGTATTCAGTACGAATAATAATAAATAAATATTTAAGTACAAAAATTATGAGTGCCTGTGTTTTGGACGAAAACTATAGACTTATTTTATTTGCACAACCTAGGGAAGATTCATTTACCGATGAGCAAAATGGAGAAGATATAACTGTTTTATATGAGAGAGTTGTATCTTTTTTGAAAGGAACACTTGAAGCTGTCCAAACTGCATGTATGGAATCTCTCGGTGCCTCTATAAGCTTTGCCTTAAGTGGACAGCCCTGCAGTTGGGAAGCGGTATCCAAAAAGTATATTTCTCTTACTCAATTACTTAATTATAGAATTGGCACTGGCATTGAAATGCTATTAATAGATAATGAAATTAAAAATGATGTGGGAGGCGGAAGTTCTGATTTAATTGGGAATAATAATATAGAAATTCTTGAAAATGTGAGGCAATGGAAGCTGGATACAATTGAGATGTATCTTGAGTCGGGTCAGATGGACAAGTATTTTGAAGTACTGTCCCAATTGCTTGAACCATTAAAATTAATTAACAGTAAAAGCTGCAACGCGGCTATTGAAGCATATTACAAGGTGTCCCTTAGTATTTTGTCCTATATTAACCGTTATAGACTTAATGAAAAGATAGCTTCATTGATGGATGTATCAAAACTAATGAAGATAGATAGCCGCAAAACGTGGAAAGAAGAAATAGACTATATTTATCAGCTTTCGAAAGTTATTTTTACACTTCAGAACGCAGAACAGGAAAAACGGGCAGACAATACAATAACATATATACAGAAATATGTTGAGGAGCACCTTAGTGAAGAATTGTCACTTGTGAGACTGGCTGAGAAGGTATTTTTAAACCCATCCTATCTTTCGCGTTTATATAAGCAGATTATGGGAACAAACTTATCTGAATATATAGACAATGCACGAATAAAAAAGGCAAAGGAATATTTGGAGAATGCAAATATGAAAATAAATGAAGCTGCAAAGCTGGTGGGATATGAATCAGCTGCATCCTTTTCTAGGTTTTTTAAAAAAGTAACAGGGTATTCTCCTCAAGAATACCAGGATAAACTTTTATCGGAGAAAATTAGGAGTTATTAGAATTAAATAAAGTTATGCAAGTTACAAAAAATTGCGAACCTTACGCGAAGCAGAGGTTCTCCACAGACTTCTTTACTAAAATTTTTGTGATTGACACCATGTGTGGAGGTTAGCTGCATAAAAACGTATATAGTACATAACTGCAGAAAATCAAGCTTTTACAAAAATGTAAGGAGGAAAGCCAATGAAGATGAACAATTTCAAATCAAATATAATTTTAGCAGCCAGCATATTATTATTTGTTATGTTATTGTTAATCTTTGTTAGACATAATGTTTTTCAAAACGGGGAAACAAAGATTAATCAATCTGACCCTTCAAATGTAGTTAATCAAGAGCCTTTAGGAAAGTACAACCCAGCTATAGACATTTCTTTTGTAAGAGCAGTTGATGATGATTTACTAAATAATATTTTGCCGCATACACCTGGGGAAACAATAGAAGATAACCGCTGGCTCAGATTATACAGTGAACAATTAGGCATAGATATAAATTATAATTGGACTGTGAAGGGCGGATATAATGAAGAAAATTATAATAAAAAAATTAATGTTACAATTGCATCTGGAAATCTTCCTGATGTTCTGCCAGTTAATGCGAATCAGTTGAAACAGCTGGTGGACTTAGGAATGATTGAAGATATGACTTCATATTATAAAGACTATGCATCTGCACTAACAAAAAACATTTACAATCAGCCTGGAAAATCTACACTGGAATCGGCTACTATTAACGGCAGACTTATGGCAATGCCGAATGCAGATGATTCAATTGAAAGTGCGCAATTTTTATGGATTCGGGCAGATTGGCTAAAAAATCTAGGACTTAAGCCTCCTGAAACAATGGAGGATCTGCTACAAATTTCTTATGATTTTACCAAAAAAGATCCTGACGGAAATGGTAAGGATGATACCTACGGACTTGCAATTACAAAATACTTATATAATACATGTATGGGCTTGGAAGGTTTTTTTGCTGGCTATCACTCTTACCCTAATTTTTGGCATGAGGATGAAACGGGGAAAATAGTATATGGTAGTATACAACCTGAAACAAAAATAGCTCTTAAAAAATTGTCCGAAATGTATAAAGATGGACAGATAGACAAGGAATTCAGTGTAAAGGATATCCAAAATGTTGCACAGTCAATTGCAAATGGAAAGTGTGGTATCCAGTTTGGAGAACAATGGAATCCCATGTATCCTCTTATTAGTAGCTTTAATAATGATAATAATGCCGATTGGACTGGGTACTCTTTAGTTTCGGCAGATGGAAGTCAAGTTATGGTACCGCTGAAATTCAGAACCAATTTATACTTTGCTGTCAGAAAAGGATATAGTAACCCGGAAGCAGTGGTGAAAATGATAAATATGTTTTTGGAAAAGTTATGGGGAACAACGAATGAGTTTGACAAATACTATATGCCTGTCCAAAATAACAATCAAGGTGTATGGAAGTATTCTCCCGTAACGCCTCATCCTCAATATAAAAATCTTACTGCTTATATGGAACTGGAAAAAGCACGAAAAAGTAATGATTTTTCTAAACTTGAAGCTGAACCGAAGAAAATTCAATCTAGTGTTGAGGCATATGCTAAAGGCGATAAATTACAGTGGGGGTGGGAAAAAATTTATGGTGTTAACGGAGTATATAGTGTTTTAAGGAAATATAAGGAAAGTAATTCGCTTTTGTATGAAGGGTTCACTGGATTTCCAACTAAAACTATGGCTGAGAAAAAAGAGGTCTTGCTTGAATATGAAAAAGAAGAATTTGTAAAAATTATTATGGGTGCTGCACCTATAGATGAATTTGATGTATTTGTTGAAAATTGGCATAAAATGGGTGGGAAAGAAATTACAAAAGAGGTAAATGTTAAAAAGAGGTAAAGAAATGTTAACAAAGTAAAAAGTTGTACGTGTAAATATGAAAATACTCTTTTTATAATATAATTGAAAGAATGGAAAAATACGTTTTTTAAACATTTTTCCTCAATAACTTATTAATTAAAAGGAGGCTAAAAAAATGAAAAAGATGTTCTTAAAAGCGTTCACCGGGGTTTTATTAGCAGTATTTACTGTAGGTATGAGCGTTTCATTTGCTGCACCGCCATCAGGATTTGACAAGGTCAACAATAATATTCCTCATGGTAGCGTTACAACAATAACGTATCACTCAAACACTACAGGTACTGATCGTAAAGCTACTGTGTATACACCACCTGGATATTCAACCGACAAAAAGTACAATGTTTTGTACTTGCTGCATGGTATCGGGGGAGATCATACTGAATGGCCAAATGGTGGAAGTCCAAATGTAATTCTTGACAACCTTTATGCACAGAATAAACTGAGCCAAATGATTGTTATAATGCCTAATGGTCGTGCTATGGCAGATGACAGACCAGTTGGCGATATTTATTCAGCAGACAAGCAAGCAGCTTTTGAAAACTTTCAAAACGATTTGATTAAGGATTTAATTCCATATGTTGAATCTAAATATCCAGTGCTGACTAATCGCGTAAATAGAGCTATTGCTGGATTATCAATGGGTGGAGGACAATCCTTGAATTTTGGACTTAAATATATGGATTATTTCGCTTATGCAGGAGGTTTTTCTCCAGCACCTAATACATATGCACCAAGTAAAATGGTTCCAAACCCAGCTGACACTGCAGCAAAAATGAAAGTTATCTGGATTGGCTGCGGTGAACAGGATGGGTTATACAGTACAGCACAAGGTGTACATAATTATATGACTCAGAATAATGTTCCTCACGTATGGTATAGTGCTCCTGGCTATCACGACTTTACATTCTGGAAGGATAGTTTATATCAATTCTCGCAGTTGATTTTTAAAGGTATTGATGAGCCTGTGACTCCTAAGTCTGCTTTTGCTTTAATTGAAGCTGAGAGTTTTGATGGAATGTCAGGAATAGAAACAGAAACTTGCTCTGAAGGCGGACAGAATGTTGGATTTACACATAATGGTGACTATGCTGTTTATAAGAGTGTTGATTTCAAAGACGGTGCAGCAAGCTTTACTGCTAGAGTTGCCAGTGCAACTGAGGGAGGTAATATTGAGCTTAGACTTGACAGTATTACTGGTACTTTGATAGGAACTTGTGTAGTAAAAGGAACTAATGATTGGCAGACATATACTGATGCAACCTGTAGTGTCAGTGGGGTAAGTGGAAAACATGATCTTTATCTGAAGTTTACTGGAGGAGAAGGATACTTAATTAATTTAAACTCCTTCAAGTTTAATACAGCAATTATACCACAAGGAAGACCGGGGGATGTTAACGGAGATTTATCAGTAGACGCAATAGACCTTACAATAATAAAGAAGCACCTTTTAGGGGCAGAGTTAATTCAAGAAAACTACAGAGCTTTGGCTGATGTAGACAACAGTGGCACAATTGATTCAATTGATTTTGCGCTGGTGAAGCAATATCTTTTGGGCATAATTACTAAATTTCCGGTACAGAATTAAATAATACCGAAAATGCATGTTTAATAACTGGGGACAACTATTCAAAGATTTATTACGAAGCTATTTAAAGGTTTTAATAACAAATGATTACCATTTAGGATATGCGTAGCAGTATATTTCAATATCCTAAATGGTAAAGTTAATTTCTAAAGGATAATACAAGGTTACTAATCTAAAGCAGATATATTTATGTGACAGTTGTATAAAATACATAATAACAAACATTATCAAAACCAATCAGGCTTTATTGTCAGAATTATATTATCTTCTTAGTCTATCAATTTGAAATAAAAAAACTATATAGCTCTAAATAAGCTGGTTTGCATTCTTGAGTTGATGGATGTCATTAAATAAAAAACGTCAATAGAAAAAAGAACTAATATCAGTTAAAATATCACATAATGGCAATATTATGGGACTTTCTAAGAATATTTTACTTAAGTCAATTGCTGATCAAACACCTTCATATAAAAATATCGGTTTTCAACTCATAGTAATTGACTTCTACCAAATATTTAAGGAGACTTTATATGAAAAAAGATAGTTGTGAATATGTAAGAATTAGAGATGTTAACCAAATAATAAAACAATATTATGATGAAAAGCAATGCGAACTTAGCATGTATGAGGCAGTTACTCTTTTAAAGGAAAGTGGAAGAACTACTGGGTATCTTCCGCCTCCTCAATTTCTTGACTGGAATCTTGATGACATAGATGAATTATGTCGTCTTATCGATGAAATCCCTATTAATATTACTTATTTGTTACCACCAGAAACTAAGAAAAATACATATCATGTGCCAATGCAGTTTTCGGCTATGGTATTCAGAGAAAACAACTATCGTTCAGTGAGATATTATACTAGTAATGTATTTGCAATTACTTATGTGTTAAGAGGTAGTATGAAATTGACAATAGATGATGAGCAATATGAATTAAAGGAAAAACATTTATTTTTAACTTTGCCAAATAGAAAATACTGTTCTTATCATACAGATGATGACGTAATATTAATGGTATCAATAGATACAAGTCTATTTCAAAAAGTTTTTTTTGACTTATTAAAGCATAATAGTGTATTATCGACTTTTTTACATAAAAGCTTTGATAATTGGGAACAAAATTATCTATTATGTACTATTTCCAATGACATAGATATGAGATTTATTTTTCGGCATTTATTTCATGAGTTTATATCTGGAGATAAATATTCTGAGGATGTTTTTTGTAATTACATTCAAATTCTATGTACATATCTTATCAGAGGTATTGAAAGCTGCTCAGCTTGTGTTATGCCACAGAAGAAAAAGCCTTTTTATGACATATTTCCTGAAGTGTATAAGTTTATCCAGAATAATTGCGATTCACTTACGTTAGAGCAATTGGCACAGGAATTTCATTATGAACGCTCTTATCTTGGAAAATGTTTAAGTGAAGTAACTGGTAAGACTTTCAGTGAAATAGTTGCTAGCATAAAGCTGGACAAGGCAAAAAAGTATCTAGCTGAAACAAACTTTAAAATTGAGGAAGTAGCTATTTTATCAGGATATAGCAGTTCAGATTATTTTTCACACAGCTTTAAAAGGGAAGTAGGTAAGTCGCCTCTTAAATACAGAAAAGAAAAACAAGACTATAACTTTAATAATATGGCAAAATAAATAATAACTATTTTTATCAAATAATTCCACCCCAAATGTCAAGATAAGTAAAAATACCTATGCTATAACTATATTTAGAGAAATATGTTTTATTTTTTCAAAATTTTTTTACGAAGGGGAGAGATTGTAATGAAATTAAAAAACATGCTATGTAGGATTGCAGCAGTGGCAATTGTATGTGCTTTAACCGGTGGAATTATAGCACCTGTTCAAGTATCAGCTGCAACCCAGAAAATCAAGGGAAGCGAGGTTCTTGTAATTGGAGATTCGTTTCTCGCAATGTCACATGATATAACAAAGAGATTAGAAGAGAATGCAAGAAAAGCTGGAGTTCTGGATACAAATGATCGTTTCCGCGATAATTCTGTAAGTGGAACTTTGCTCAATGGAGGATCCTCACCTAACATTCCTCAACAGTACAAAAATGGTGTAAATGCAGGTACTGTTAAGTATGTTATCATGGATGGAGGCGGAAACGACTGCATAATGGGCAGTGTTGACGGAGCTGCTAGTGCTTTCAATACTTTAATAAAGGAAATGGAAAAAAATGGATTAGTTAAATTGTTCTATCTATTTTATCCTGATGCACAGGGAGGTCTCTCAGGTACGCTAAATCCTAATCTTAATAGATTAAGACCAATGATTCAAAGTACTGTACTTAGCTCAACAACACCAAAAGGATATTTCTTTGATTTAAGACCTACCTTCCAAGGAAAATATTCACAATACATATTATCAGACGGTATACATCCTACTCAAGCTGGTAGTTATGCAGCGGCTGACGCTATATGGGCAGAGATGCAAAAAGTTGAGTTTTTTGGTGGAACTATTACTGATCCAGTAAAATACGGAGACTACAATAATGACGGAAGTATTGATGCGTTGGATTTTGCTGGCTTAAAGCAGCATTTAATGAATTCACAGAGCACATATAATAAAGTGTTAGATTTAAATGTTGATAATGCAGTAGATGCTCTTGACTTTGCAATTATGAAGAAGTTCTTACTAGGTAATATTGATAAGCTTCCCAGCAATTAATATAATTATTGATTTTAGTCAAACTACTGCGTTTTAAGATTTTCCCCCCAAATAGAATGTTAAAACCATTAGTATACTAATTAAAAGTAAATATATTAATCAAAATATGGACATCCTGATTATTTGCAGTGGTTAGATAAAGAAAAATGACAGGAAAGCCAGAATATGTTGAGGAGCACAATTTATATTAAAGGTCAATAACTGCACTGATATGCAGTTATTGGCCTTTTAGTTATGGGCTTTAGCCTGTTGAGCATAAGGTGAGTTTCTCGGCAGAGAAATGAGCCATGCGAAACAATCAACCACCCGCTATGCGGGTGCGCGACAGAAGTTATACAAAAAAATCACCTTTCCGTT
>JAEZIB010000171.1 GCA_023416275.1 Bacillota bacterium
AACGGAAAGGTGATTTTTTTGTATAACTTCTGTCGCGCACCCGCATAGCGGGTGGTTGATTGTTTCGCATGGCTCATTTCTCTGCCGAGAAACTCACCTTATGCTCAACAGGCTAAAGCCCATAAATTAATAAAGCAGAGATATCTCGTAATTATTGAGATATCTCTGCTTTTAATCACTTATGCCGTGCGAATCCACTAACTCCATTACAACATTTATTATGTATAAAATACAACAAAACACGGAACAATAGCATATATAATTAAAACTTAAACAAAAAAGTTGTTTTTATTTCAATTTCGGCATATAATAAATTATAACAAGTATAGAAAGAAGGGAAAATGTGAAATTATTAAGAGTAAAAGCTAGTAATTATAAAAATTGCATGGATGGTTTTACTATTGATTTAACTGCGAAATCAAAAAAAACCTCCGAGGACAAGGAATATGAGTTACAAGAAATAGCCGAAGGACTTTACCGTTTCAATACAGTCGCAATTGTTGGAAAAAATGCATCAGGTAAAACCTCTGCAATTGAATTATTAGATATAGCTTATGATATTCTTTCATTATTTAGATTGGAAAGAAAGTTTTTCAATTTTGATAATACTTTATTGGATATAACTTTTTATTTTGAAGGATATATTTATAACTATCAAACTAAGCTAAAAAAAAGCTCAGTGTTTGATAATAGAGCTATTTTTGATAATCAAAAGATATACAAGAAGAAATATTTTAAATCAAACATCAAAAATATCTATGACAGAGATGATTTTGAAGAAGTAGCGCTAAATGGAGAATTGCCAGAAGATATATCATCATTATTTTTTATACTAAAAAAAGCTGACTGCAGAAATATTTTTTTCGATTGTCATATGAGGGAATCAGAATCATATTCCTTATTATTCAAGTCATTCAAAACTTTTGATATTTCTAATAATATTTTTATGACCATTTTACGTATATTCGATGAAAATATAAACAATATAAAAATGATTGATGATACTCACTTTGAAATAAATTATTTAGAAAATACAGAAATTCTTTCTAATGAGGAATTAGTATATAGGCTTTCAAGTGGAACTACAAAAGGAATGTATATCTACATTTCAGCAATAGCTGCACTTAAATTTGGATTTGATTTACTAATTGATGAAATAGAAAATCATTTTCATAAGACACTTGTCGAAAATTTAATTTCTTTGTTTAAGGATAAATCAGTAAATCGAAAAAATGCATCAATTATTTTTACTACACATTATTGCGAATTGTTGGATTTGACAAATAGAAGTGATAATATCTTTATAACAACTTCAGAGAGAAAGATAATGATAAATAACATGCATGAAAAGTATGGCATAAGAACAGGTCTTTCAAAAAGTAATAAATTTTATGAAAATACCTTCAATACAGCTGTCAATTATGATGAATTAATGAATCTTAAGGGGTTACTTCAACAATGATAAAACTAATAATGTGTGAAGGTCCAAACGAATTAGAAATAATCCGATTACTATTAAAACATGACAAATTGAAATTTAAAAAAGAAGATTTACTTGGACTTGTACCATATCACGCAAGGCAAATTGGTAAAAGTAAACAGATACAGGTACATTTAAATATGTATTCTGGTTCGGAGAAAGTAGAAGTATTAAGAATTGGAGATAAATTAAGTGATAAATTGAAAATCCCAAAGAATTACGAGTCTAAAATCAACTGCGACTCTATCACGAAATATTGTACTAAGCCCGAGTTAGAGATGTTATTCATTATATCGGAAAATAAGGTCAATGAGTTTGTTAAAGTCAAGTCAAATATGAAGCCCAAAGACTTTGCTAAGCAAAATATAAAACATAATGGTGTTAAATATAATAATCAAACCGAGTTCTATACTAAATACTTTGATAATAACATTTCGGCCCTTGTTGATTCGATAAAAGAGTATAAGAGAATAAAAAAGTCTCATCAAAAGGACGAATTATATTTAGCTGATTTATTAAAATAGAATATTACATATAATATAAATTAGTTTGTTGCCTGTAAATTAAACATATTTAGAAATACTTTTAGATTGCATATAATCATATATTGTAGCAAAGGCACTGAGAACGTTTCATTTGCTGTGTTTGATTAACATAACCCACTTTTTATAGTATCAAAAAACACAAATCCATCAAGGTTATATATAACGGATAAAATCCGACCTTGACAAATTTGTGTTTTTAATTCATTGGTTATCAAGTGGTTTATGCTAAATTAATGGTAACCATATTTACACAAAATTCCAAACGTACCCAAGGCACTAAACATATATATTGTTAATACCTCTGTAAACTATGATGATTTAGAAGATTAATGTGGTTTATTACATTTTCTGATAAAAATTAAATTTCTACATCACACTTATAAAGGTATTCATCACTACAGCAATTTCCAACATAGCATTGATATTTTCCACTTTTTATAATAGCCTAGTCAATTAAGTTAATCTAGTCAATATTAATCGGATTCTATTCAATTCTTATTCTTTTGTACTTATGAATTTTGTATGGTCTAAAGCTACCCCTCTGTATTAATGCCTGCTAATGCTGCCTGTTTCCTGACATAAGCTACTGCCTGCTTGTAGCTTTCAAAATCAGGCAAATGCTCTACAAACAAAGGCATGTCTTTTCCTAGCCCTTCACATAGTCTAGCTACCTTCTGATAATTTACTCTGCCTTTTCCGGGCATTGTTTCATGGATTAATGTTGTATATGCATTTTCCATCCAAACATCTTTTCCATGAATACTTCTTATATATTTTCCCAACTTTATAAAGCATTCCTCAATAAACTCATCACAAAAAATATATTTTTTAGGGCTATTTATCATATTAACAAAATCCAGATGTACCCCAAATGCTTTTCTATACACATCATGAATTAATTGCAGATACTGTTCAGGTGAATCAGGTATCATCCATGGCATAGGTTCAACGGTATAAAATGTATTTACTGGCTTGACTGAATCTATTATATCTCTTATGGAATCAACAACTAGAGCATACGTATCTTCCGAATAATTATTTTCATGAAAACCATCCCATATGTCACCTCTGCTTCCCGTTATATTAACACAGCAGCATGCCTCAAGCTCATCTGCCAATGCAAGCTGATTTTTGCAATAATCTATGGCTTCTCTTCGCTCTTTGTCATCTATTGATAATGCATTTTTCCAAACACCGACTTCACCAATCACTAAATTATGTTCCCTAGCACATTTAAGATACTCCTTTTTCTCATCACTAGAGGCTTTGTAATCTATTGGAGCTAGAACTGCTCTATAGCCTAATTCCTTTACAAGCTTAAACCATTCTTCAGGATTATTATATGGTTTTTCTATTGCTCCGCCTATACGCATAAATATTGCCTCCTTCTATAACTTGAATTTAAAAGTATTCATAATAAATAACAGCCTCTATGCCAAATAACTGATGAATCAATATGCTTAATATCAGGAGTGCAAGTCCTTGCCATTACTCCTGCTAGCTCTTCTGTCATCTTTTCTATCTGTTTCTTAACACCTTCCGAACCGTCTGTGCGTAACGGTTCCATAATTACTCTTCCAACAGACACAGCAGTAGCACCTAATGCAAGTGCTTTAAACGCTTCCATGCCGCTGATGATTCCACAGTCTACAAAAATCGGAACCTTGTTATCAATAACTTTTGCAATTTTAGGCAATATCATCAATGGAGGAACTGCATACCTCATAATTCCATGATGATGTGAAACTACAATTCCCCGTACACCTGCTTCTAAGCATTTATATGCATCCTGCTCACTAAGTACACCCTTAACTATAAATGGCAGCTTTGTTGCTTGCACAAATTCCTTTATTTCCTGCAAGGATTTTGAAGACATTTGCAGTCCCATAACATTATCATATTTCCCATTTCCTCCGAAGGAATGATCCACATCCATGCCAACTGCCAAAACTCCACATTTTTCTGCATGCTCAATTCTCTTAAAAATATAATTGCTATCAGTATATGGCTTTATTATTTTAATTGTTCGAGCACCTGTTGCCGTAATTTCCTCCAGCTCTGCTTCATCACCCATACCTGACCAATTAACAGCATTTGCAGAAAATGCTCCTTTTGCCATTTCTGCCATTCCTCTTTCGCGTATTCTATTCAAATGAGAAAGTGCAGCTGTCATAATGGGCGTTTCAAATGTTTCTCCATATAATTCGAATTTAGTTGAAGGTATTACAGCATCAATATGCCTCATTTCAAGTAGTAATGAGTCAAAATACTCCCTTGTTATAATATCTGAATCACCGGCATTCTTTATATATTCCTTATCTTTGTTTTCCATAAGAGTCTCCATATCCTTTCATGTTTCCAACATAAAGTTTGCAGAATTAAATCAAATAAAAGATTATCTGTTACTGAAATAATAAACTTCTGATAAATTATTTGCAATAGTTATATTGTTGCCCAATGTTATTTATTCAATTGAACCACTGCTACACCTAATTAAAGGAGCTATCCAAAAATGGATGCTCCTTTAATTTCATTGATAGTTTCAAGTTCTTCACATCAAGGGTTGAAAGTCGTATACGCCCAAGTATCCACATCGTTTAATTTAATCATACGCTCACCAAACAGCGGATCATTATAAATAACATTAATACCATCGGAACATTCCTTATATCCCTTTATAATCATCATATGACGTGATCCATTCGGGTTTCTTACTTTAACCAACATTGGATAACCATTGTCAATACTCTGCTTTAAAGTATCGAGCGTGTAGTCATATTTATCATTTTGTGTAGGATATCCCAATCCCTGAGCATATTCTTGTGTATTAATCGTCACGTTTGCTTCAATATGTTGTTCCATATATGTATGAACATCTCTTAGTAATGCCTGTCGATTAAAACAATAAGGATATTTATAGAAATCAGATCCGAAAAATGTCTCCAATTGGAGAGCAATAAAATGCTTCTGAATATAGCCTTCTGCAATTTCTACAGTATGATTTATGTTATCATTGTTGAAATACGATATAGCCATCGATGCTGATGTAGCCCAGCAAAGATTGTCATAAGGCTGCTGCATATATATAGGAACCTCCAGGCATCTTCCCATAGCAATATCAACACCGTAAGTACCAGTAGTACCACTATTAGTAGCTGTTACCTTTAAATAATACGTCTGGTTAGCGGTAAGAGGAACGTAAATACTAAAGTTATTATCTACTCCACTATTGTCATCACTTTTTAATAAAGTTTGATTGTTATTATAAACTTCTCCGCTCGTGTCAAAATTACCTAGAGTTTGAAATGTATATATACCGTCAGCAGAAGGTGTGAACGTAAAAAAGTCTATATCACTTGCATTATTTATGCCAAGACCGGTATATGACACAATATTATTTGTTGTTAATTGCGTTGCTGAGCTAAAATCATTGCCTTCCCAATCGTTTATTGATGAAGCATTGTCAGGGTATATTATTTTTAGACCATAGCTGCCAGTACCGCTTGCTGACTCATGACATACTTTCACATAGTAGGTCTGGTATCCCAACAAATCGTACTCTATTTTCATGTTATCTCCATCACCATTGTCATAATCAAAAGCTATCAGATTATGATTGCTGTCATAAAGATATCCCTGAACATTTGTCGTTCCTAGTGTTTCAAAGGCATAACTTCCACTGGAAGTAGTTGAGAACATGTAGTAGTCTTCATCACCTGCCACACCGATTTGTGCTGCTGTTGGGTAGTCACATTCACCCCAACTAGGAGATGTTGCTGTTTGCAATTGAGCCATTAGGCTCTATCTCTTTGTTTGCATAAATAACAGGAGTAATTTTTAGTCTATAATCACCTGTATCTGTAGTATTTGTATGGGTAATCTTTACATAGTATGTATTGTTAACTGTAAGCTCTACGCGAAGTTCAAAGTTTCTACTATCTGGATCCATCTGATTATCACATACGTCTAGCAAATTCATATTGCTGTCATATAAATACCCATAGGTATTAGTTGATCCTAATGTTTCTATTGAGTAGCCACCACTGTTTAACGGAGTAAATGTATAGTAGTCAACATCTCCGGCATATCCGATTGAAGCTGATATTTCCTGTGTTAAATCAAAACCTAACGGAATTTCAGTGGCTGTTAAAACTATATCGTTTGGCTCACTTTCACTCATACCTACTGTTGCAAAAGCAACTCCATTAAAGGAAAGTAAAATCAATAATACTACAATAACTTTTGCAACGATATTTCTTTTTAATCTTAACATAACTTTCACCTCATAATTTTTATTTTAAATCAAATAGCTAAAAAGTTTTATGTAACAGCATTAGTCTATAATAATTTGCAAATTGCTTAAAACAAACTATTTCTTTTAATTTTTATTACCTCCTATGTTTCTTATTAAAAATCAATAATTATAAATCACTGTGCTCACAAAAATTATTTAGCTAAACAGGTTAAAATTTTATCATAATTTTAGAAATACTGGTAGTTGGTGGAACACCAAAAAACAATTATTACAGCTTATTTGCTCGAATTTAATATATCAATGGTCATTAATACTAAATAACTTCCGTATACCTTTAGCTAAACTTTTTACAGCAATTCAACCAACTTGTCATAATTTTCATATTATAATAAAATATAGTTGTAATAAAGCTTTGCCATAATTCTGAAGTAAGAGGGGGATTTTGTGAAAATATATCATGCAAAACAAAAAATATGCGTATCACTTATGGTTTTTATTTTTACCCTAGTATGTTCTTTTGTACAAGCTTCTGCAGCTTGGGATGATTGGCATTCTGGTTATGCTACATATACTGGCTCAGGATATTCAGGCGGAAATGCTCTTCTAGACCCAATTGATCCTGATATGGAAATTACAGCCCTTAACACAGAAGATTATAACAGCTTTGGAGTTAATGCATCTCTTGCTGGTGCATATTTAGAAGTAGAAGGCTCAAACGGAAAAACAGTTGTTTATGTAACTGACAGATACCCAGAAGGAGCTGTCGGTGCATTGGATCTCTGTCCTACTTCCTTTGGTAAAATAGGTGATATGCTTGCCGGTAAAATAGATATAAAGTGGCACGTAGTAAAAGCACCTATTGCAGGGAACTTCTCTTATCGTATCAAAGAAGGAAGCAGTCAGTATTGGGCAGAAATTCAAGTCCGAAACCATAAATATCCTGTTCTTAAAATGGAGTACTATAAGAATGGCGAATGGATTAATATGAAGAAACAATTGTATAACCATTTTCATGGTGAACAGATGGGTGCAGAACCTCTTCAATTAAGGATTACCGATATCCTTGGTCAGGTCGTAATAGACACATTGCCTGCTCTTCCTGAAACCATAGAAGCAGGAAGCACCGCTTACATTGTTCCCGGAAATGTTCAATTTCCCGATGGTAATACAGATATTAAAGAAATTATTGGAGATGTTAACTCTGATTATACTGTCGATTCTCTTGACTATGCTGCAATGAAGAGCTATTTGTTGGGAAACATTAAAGATTTTCCAGCTGCCGATGATCAATGGACAGGCGATGTTAATGGGGACAAAGAAATAAACTCAATTGACTACGCATTAATAAAGAGTTATCTACTTGGAATTATTATGGAATTCCCAAAAACATTAGTCTAATACATAAACCAAGAAGCAAGCTTAAAATGAATTAGAAAGGCTGTTGCACAATATTTCTCTGTCACAATACATGTACTAAGCCTTCCAAACTTAGTGTATATAGTGTGTTTGATAAATATAGTGCAACAGCCTTTTAGATACAAATCAATTATTATCGCCAAAAATCTGACACTAGACTCCGCCGCGTCGTCCTCAGCAAATGTTAAATTTTCCTTAGAGGCACGCAGTTATTCATAGAAAAAATCAGGTTCTTTTTGTTTGCTGCTAAACCTTCTTGTAGCCCCAAACAAGTTAAAGCCTATTTTGTTCAAGCCCATCATTAAATTTGATATTGGTCCTAATCAGCTATTAAACTGATTCCAGGGTTATGATGCCATCTGCAACATTTGTGGCAAGAACGATAATTTCAAGAGCAACAGCACTTATACCATAAGTACTAACTACTAATGGTCCAACAAGGGCGAAGCGGAAGAGCTGCGAACCCATTGGAGACATTATCGCACGGGCTTTAAGAGCATCGGACAAATCTTTTTTACGGCAAATATACCAAATTTGCAAGCCAAGGTTGACACATCCCCATAAAGTGGCAGTAAGGTCTCCAACTTCACTCGGCAAATCTTTCTTGCCTATAATATTTACTCCAAGCAGTAACCCGCTACGCCCAGGACCACAGATAAGATTACACAACCATATTATATTACCCAAACCATCAGCATTGCTGCAACTTAACCCACCTGCATTTTCCTTTAATGCCCACGGTGTTGAAAACGCTGAAGAACCAAATGCACAAATAAGATTTGCAACACTAATAGTGCGGTTAGAAAACGGTAAATCCGGTTGCTGACTAAGCTTAGCAGAAGCTATAGCTGCTATATTCATTGTTTCGGTAATTATTCTGACGAAATAGATAGCTCCGTTAATCACCTTAAAAATTGGACCTATAACAGCTTGCGGAGCAACATTACTGTTGTATTGTACAGCACAAACATTACTTTCAACGGCTATTCCACATTGCTTCGCAAGCCATTCTGCTGTAAATAGCTGTTCAAATTCCTGTAATGAAGCATCGGTTGGAAACGGAGCCTTATTTTCAGAAATTTTGAAAATGAGAGTTCCAGGAATTGCAATTATATAGGATAATAAGTCCATAGCAGAGAAAGTAAGACTCCTTCCGCTGAAAAACTCATATAAATCAGATACAAAAGGGATTTCCCATTCTTCATTAAGCAGTTCTTTTACCAGTATAATAATATCAGCAACTATATCAAATATTGACAATATAATGCCTTTAGCTGTATCAAGAACAAACAGCATACTGGCTTCCATCATCTTAATTGCACCTTTGACAACAAGATTAAGAGCTTGATCGGGCTGATTTCCAATAGAAGTAAAATATGCCATTGCCTCATCAAAGGCCTGTTTTCCATCACCAAATTCAAAGTTCTCAGAAAGGCCAACCAGCATATCCACCAATTCTTCTATCTTTTCCTTAGAGGAATCAGTCACTGCCTTTTGCACTGCATAATTGGTAATTACAGGCTTAGCTCCCTGATAATTTTCCTTATAGGCATTTAACATAACATTATGTGTACTGCCATTCTTATATGCTTCTTCACCAGCAGGGTCCTGAAAAGCATTAGAATATTGGCCTATGGTACCTTCACCAGGCATCTTGCTTATAATATCATCTACAGCCTTCTTTAATTCATCAGTAATTCCATCAAGTGCTTGCTTTACTTGTTCCTTAACAGCTTTGACTCCTATTACGGTAAAATCAAGAGTAGTATTAATACTGTGCTTTACAGCATCGGCAGTACGGCTGATATCTTTCAGATTGAAGAAAAAGGCAAGCCATGCATAGAGATCCTTGAAAAACACTTTTATTTTTGCCCAAATTCCTTCAATAACATCAAAAGCTTGCTGAAATGCCTTAACCACAGATTCAAAAACCTTAGTAACACCATCAATAATAAACTCAGCAACAACTTTAATTGTTTCAACAATTTTTGTAACTGGGTTGATAATAGTAGTTACAACAATTTGCTTAAGTCCTTCCCACAATACTCCTACTCCCTGTTTAATTGAGTTCCACAGGTCTCCCCATTCTATCCCCAAAAATGAACTGGAAACATTAGTTGAGCAGAGGTTTGTAATATGCATCTGAGCACTGTCGGCATCCAGGTTTTCGAAGCTAAGCCCACCTTTATCATCGAAAAGAACACGCCAATGCTGTTCACTCACCTCACTCATATTGAGGTTATAGCAGCTATCCTGTGCTCCACGGGTATGGTATCGAAGTCCATTTGTATTATTATTGACTTTAAGGTAGCAAAGATTAGAATTAGAAGTCTTAAGTTTAGTCATACCTATACTCGCTGATTGTTGCATTACATTTGCAATGGCTTCGGCATTTTTCTCACGTTCATCAGGTGTACCCTGTATAAGCAGTTGTCCTTCAGCACCACGAGCCTCCAGAACCTCATCTTTAGTTATATAGTGCATTTTGGTTTGTAGCATTTGGTTTGGTTCAATAGTTACACCCTCCCCTTCTTGCATATCAACAGTATTTAAAAAGAACGTCGGCGCAGCAAGGCTGGTGGTACTATAATTAATTGAAACCATACCAGCAGCATCAGCTTTTACAGAAACCGACTGCAAGGGGCTTGTAATATAAGCAAGACCGTTGATACGAAGAGTGGCTGTAACTGATGTATTAATACGCACATCTGCAAAAGGATAGGCTGCCCCGTTTGGATAGAGTACTGTGAGCTCAACGCTATGTGTTGGAACAGGTACCATTTTTGCAGATTCCTCTACCATGACAGGGATTGAGAACCATTGAGTAGTTTGAGGACTCTGGTAAAACCGATACATATATGCAACTTCAGCTTCAGCATTGGCATTTTGAGGGTAGTGCATATTGTTTATGCCTTGTGAGGCGCTGTACTGTGAAATTGTGTAGGCTTCAGAGTATCCTTGAGCATTTTGAGCCACTTCAAATTGAGAGTTGGGTACTGGATTCGACAGTGGAAAAAGCTCAGTCCAACCTGTACGTTCACCTTTTATATTCTTAACTTCACGTGATATAAAAAGAGTCCCCCTAGAGTCATCCTGTATGCCGAACACTTCAACTATACCGTAAGAATTTATAGTAGTACGTATATTTCTTATTTTTGTTATATTACTAACTAAAGTCCAAGGTTCCCATTCAATTTTTCCGCTTGATGAGTATTTTTTTTCACGTTTGACATATATGCCATTGTCTTTTTCTGAAACAGCAAATATATTTAGGCGATTCTCCTTATCCTGAATAACAGAGATATCAATGGCTTTTAAGCCACTTAAACAGGTAAAGTATGAAAACCTTGCATTGGAATCTGAAAACAGTACTGACTTATCTGTTCCAATAGCATAGAGTGCATTTTGTACAGGATTATTGTTGCACATGGCAATTTGATATACTTTTGCATAAGCACTACTACTGGCACTTTGCTTAATTGGAACCCAATCACGGGAGGCCCATGTTCCATCCGGCTTCATAAAGCTGCTACAAACAGTATTGTCCTCAAGAATTACATTGGCATAGACATTTTCATACTTTTTTGTAGCCAAGAATTTAATTATCTTTTTTGTTGCCTGTACCGGTTGGCTAATATGTTGCTGGTAGAGCTTCCTTGTGGTGTCATATATGGCAAGAGTCAGCTTCCCCTCTTCATTGACCCCCATAATATTAGGAGTATTATTGCCCGAATCACCAGTATATATACTTAGCATCCTGGCTTTAAAGCCTAAATCAGTTTGTGTCCAGGGAGCATTGTTCTTATTGTTTTGCCGAATTCGGTAAATTTCATTTTCAGTACCTACAGAATAAATATCTAAGTTACCCTCATCATTGAGAAAAAGTCCAAAATCAGAACCAGGTTTTATTGGTCTGACTATTTCAAAGGTTTCCATAAAGCGGGTACTGACCTGTAATTGATGGCTTGTTTCTGTATCTGATTGGTTTTTGTTTTCTATTATACTTGTATTCATTTTAACCTCCACGCTCAATTTGAGCACAAAATTACTTTCAAATCTCTTTTCTCATTTGTCAAAATATCAATTTACAATATTGAAGGCAGTGTTAATCCAAATGTTACCTCTGGCGACTTTTCAGGCAATACGACAATGCCAAACACACCGTGGTGCGTTATAAAGCCACGCTTATGTGCTATTGGACGGCTTATTTCTTCATATAGAGAGCAATTCCAGCCTTGCCTCTGAGATAACTCTAAAATAGCAGCACGTATACTGTGGTCACCGCCGAAAAGAACATTGGCAAAAGTATATAACGTAAAAGCATTCATAGGTTTTGTATTACTGCTTGTGTAGGGGCAAGGAATACTATAGCTGAAGCCGTAGTCACTTCCACTTGGCAGTTCCCAGTTAACAGGGCGGCGGTAGGCTTGAAAAAGATTATCAAGTACTGCATAGGCTTTATCCTGTAATCCCATAGGCGACATTAAAGAAGATAAATCCTGCGGCCACAGATAAGTAGTGTCATAGTAGAGTTCTAGAGAGTGCGAACCTCCATTGTAGCCTATCATTCGCAGTTTCACCGGACGGCCAGATGAGCGACTGATAATTTCTTTTTCCCAGGCTTTGACTTCAGGACTGTTGTCAGGATAGCACGGAATCTCCATGTACAGTTTAAAACTATTACCATTTGTGCTATGTCGACTTCCAAGCCATGCACCATATTTTAAAGTATTGTCCTTCTGGATGGCATGAATAAATTTACTTAGTTCTGAGGGTATAGGAGAACCGTTTAGAATTTCAAAAAGTTCTTCGGCATATGTAAGCCGTTGTGCAGGAGGGATTTCTGGACCAGTAACCTCTGTGGTAATTCGAAGTGAAGGATCGTTTGAAACAAAAGAAACTTCGATAGGAAAACCTGTGCGACCAAGTGCGCTGAAGCTCCATAGTAGCTCAGGCTCGGCAGATGAACTCAATAATTTTCCTGTCATAATCTGCAAACAATCAGATGCAGCCTGAAAATTACTACCTAGTGATGCAAGTTTTAGAATATGGTCAACATCAGGATGAATAACTGTAACTTTCATACCAACCTCCCACGCCCCATTTGGGCACAATATGATAAAGCCTTCAGTGGAGAACCTATACTCAGCAAAAGTATGCTTCCATTTTGACAGTTTATTTCAAACACCTTCAAAAACCACAATAGTTTTTGTAGCTCGAAAACCCACTACACCCGTATAAGGGATTGCTCAAAAATGCGAAGCGGATAAGGTATGCACGAAATGTAAACTTCGCATTTTTCGCGTTTATATGTCTTTCTCTTTATTTGTTGGTTCCACTGGCAATACTATATAGTCGTTAAAAGGCTCTTGGTTTATATCAGTAGTAATAGGGTCAAGAAAGTCTTCAATATAATATGAAGCTTTCCAATAATAGGGTTGTTTGCTGCTTGTATTACCTAAATAGCCCCAATAAAGTGATCCGGTAGAAGAATTAAATGTCAACATTTCGCAAGGAAAATCAGTGTTATTATATGTATCATCAGTATAAAGAAAAACTTCTACTGTCCTATATTTAGACCACTTCACACGAGAAGAATCTACTTCTACAGATATCCAGCCCATATTGATTCCTATTGGAACAGTATTTTGATTGCTGGTACTTTTGGGTATACTTTTAATTTTGCCTTTATCTCCAATAATAGTACCCTGATATACAACTACAGCGCGTTTACAATCCACTGCTGGATATAGCATACTGCTAATTTTAGATTCAGAAGATAAAGTAACCTGTCTAGGCTTACCAAGCATTTTCCAGTCTGGTCCCAGCTCATTGTAATAATAGTTAAGTTGAATTCGGTCCGTAGAATCTTTATCATACAACATGTCTATAGGGAAAAATTGAACACTGCGGAAGGTAAAAGGATTGTATATAAAATTGCAGTTACCCATTGACAAGCCATTCTGTCTATATATACCGTCTTGAGTACGAAATTCAAGGTCATATAATAGCTGCACAGACTTTGTATTTATTGATGGTCCTGATACTAATAGTTTTATAGGACTTAATTTATCTAATATAAAACTCCCCGTCAACTCCTCTATTCTATAAGTAACTTGAATCTCCTGTATAAAATCAAAAGGAATATGGACACTCCAAAAAATATATGTTCCTATCTCAGTATCATTCATTAATACTGAATGAGGTGCAATATTTAAGGTATAAAAATCAGGCTGTTTATTCTGTTCCATTAGGATTGCCCTCCTTTGTAACAAGCAGTCAAGAGCAGCCTAGCAGAGCTGCTCCTTATCTGCCAAACAATTATTTATTGGTTTTAATTGCAAGTCTATGAATTACAGGCGCTTTAGCAGTACCATCCTTTGGCAGTACAATACCAAGATCTGAAGTTTCTGATTCTTTAATATAGCTGTCAGGAATATCTCCAGAATGATAATAAGTGCCGTCATAATAATAGACAAGGTCTTCCTCCAATGGCTTGTCTATGTCAAAATATAAATTTTGTACAGTGCCAATTATTTTTCCTTCTGCATCGTGCATCGGTCTGAATGTAAGCTGAGCCAAATTTTTTCTGCTATTTGTACTAGACATAGCTTTATGTATATCATCAGCATTAATTGGGCTATCTTCTAATTGATAAAAATTAACTCTCACCTGTTCCACCCCTTTTTCCCATTGTACTTGGGAAGGATCCACTTCTATTGTAATTATTTCGCTGTCAGGTGAAAAATCTATAAAACCAGTCTGATTCTTCAAGCCATTAATACTCCTAGATTTACCATCTGAATAGATTAATTTGCCGGATAAAGACACTACACTGCCATTTGGATTTTCCACAACAGTTAAATCCCAAGGTTCTCCCTCATCATAGTCCATTGAGAGATCTGGCTTGAAGTTCCACGAATGATTTAAACCAGTCATACCGTTCACATAATCATCGTAGGTAGCCCTCAGTCGAACCTGTTTAATCTGTCGCCCTCCGTCCATTGGCAAATTATTATTAACATAAACATTAAACTGATTGGTATTTAAAGGAGAAGAAATAACCACCGAATCACTGTTTCCTGATATAGGAGCAACTTTATACTGTCTACCGTTTGTTAAAGTATATGTTAGAGAATAGCTATAAGGGTTTGTACTTGGCAAACCAGTACGGCTCACTATTTTATAGTCCTTATTGTTTTGGTCAATTTTCACCTGTTCAGACTTATTAGGCATATTTCCCGGAGTAACATAATAAAAATCCAGCAATACATAATCCACTATCTCATCAAAATCTATATTTGCAGCACGGAAGGTAACACTTTGAATTCCCAGTGTAGCAGCAGGCAAAACCACCTGATTATTTTCACTGATAATCCAAGGAGATGTATATGGCGTAAGATTTGTTTCTCTTTCAAAGGTAACTATATACTGGTATTGGTAGGACGCTTTAAATTCTCCACCTTCATAATACCCCTCGGCTTCGAGTGTCCAATTGGAATAATCATCCTGCGTGAAGATATGTGATGGATCTGGGTGTAGTGTCGGATACTTTACATTAATCTGTACAGATTCTATATTGTTTGTTTTAAGATCATCTAAAATAGTAAAGTTAGTGGTAAGAGTGCGGTTATCGACTTTTGAGAAATGGTTTTTCCATTCGGCTTCATTAAACCTTTTAAGCTGGGAATTCATTGGAGTCACATTAAAATCAACCACTTGATTTTCGTTGTACTTTCGGGTAAAAGAGGATGTTTGATTGAGAGAAAATTGGTCTGCATGAGATTCACCCAAAAGACGAATTGCATCATCAATAGCTTTGTTTACAAGCCCTTCCAAAGTAACCCATGCCCAGTCGTAAACTCTTGCTTTCATCTCCTCGTCAGGATTTTGTATATTCCAATTTACATCTACACTGCCGGCATCAGAATTTCTCACATTTTCTTTAACAATAGCCTTTCTACTTGTCTCTTTCCCCCAAATATTATGATCAACTTTTACTGTTTTCTCATATTCAAAAGCCAGTACCGAATCATATTTTACAGTAACATCTACTGCTGGCAGTTTGGATAGAGCGAGTCCTTCATATTGGATAAAGAAAGGCGAAACACCTTCATGCCCAGGTCCAAAAGCATCTTTAAAAGTATTTACTGCATCCTGATCTGGAAGGAATATACTAAAGGAAGCCTGATTCTCTGCAAATTGAGCCGGACTGGCATTTACTATTTGCTTTTCGCCCTTTAAATCATATGTAAAGTAGCTGGTAATATTCACCCAATTTAATTGTCCCAAAATAATGTCTTGACCTAGATTTTGCTTGACTATATTTCTTTCCACGTCACTTACGTATAATTCCACAGTAAAATTACAATTGCCTGTTGTACCTGTATCAGTAATAAATTCTCTAAGGGTAAACATTTCTTGTCTAGCCTCTTTATCAATAGCAAACCTAGGCGTTGGTACAATATACCACATTTTAGGGTTGTCAAAGTCCCCGTATACGGTAACCTTCTGCGAACTACCATAATTAAATATTATACTTTTCTGTATATTAATCATTACAAAACCTCCTCAAATTTATTAGTTATCCCTAACATTTTTGTCATAAATGATATCATTATATAAATCATATTACTTCATTATAAATGACATGTCAATAATTATTTTTTTTGGAATTTAATTATACTTTTATGCAATATTTTTGTATTTGCTGATGTATTAAGCATTATTGGCTTTGTTAAAATATATTCATTTATGCTTTTTTATTTTACTTTGTCACTTTAAATGAATATAACATATTTTTATTTAGTCATAATTAATGAATTTTATTGAGTTTTTTTAATTTATGTGATAACCTAATAATTACAAATGCAATTAAAATCACCAAGGGAGTGTTGATAAATGGAAGATAAATTTAATATAATTATCATTGATGATGATCAAGGAATTATTGATGCCATAAAAGCAAATTTACCAAATGAGTATTTTATCGAAGGCTATACAAATTCCAAGGATGGAATAGACGCAATCAAAGAGAATAAATATGACCTTCTAATACTTGACTATTTTATTGATAATTTGAACGCCGAAAAAGTTACTGAGAAAATCAGAAAATTTGATGATGAGATTTACATTATGCTTTTAACAGGCAGAGCTGAAGAAGTTCCAGCAATAGAAACACTAAAAAAAGCAGATATTCAAATGTACTGCGAAAAATCAGCACATTTTGAAAAAATACTAATTATGATAGAGTCAGCCATTAAATCCATTTGTCATTCAAGAAAAGATGGGAGCTTTGGAATAAGACTAAAGAAACTTAGAAGGAATGCCAATTTAAGCCAAGAAGATTTAGGAAAACTACTTGGTCTTGGTAGAACTGCTGTTGCAAATTGGGAAACAAATCAAACTGAGCCCACTGGTGAAAATATAAAAAAGCTGGCAGAGTTATTCAAAGTTACCACAGATTTTTTACTAGGATATAAGGCTAATTTTTAAAACAAATATGGTCCATGCAAGGTTAGCTTTCCAACGCATTGTTATTTAGTTCTTTCGACCTCTGTTTAACAAGGAGATTTATATGTCAAACGAGTTAGTAAAAATCTCAATAAATTACGTGATATCTATTGGAACACTATTATTTCTTTTATATATTATATACAAGGTAAAAAGCAAGAACCAGCTTCATTGGATTTGTTCAGCCAATGTTTTACTTACTCTTTCATGGACTATACTTCAAATGATAAAAGATATATTTAACTATACCTTTATGGGAATATTCACTACCGCCGAATCTATTATTACCTTTTTTCTGCCCTGTACCTTGCTTTTGCTTTCCATAACACTTATAAAGGATCAAATTGAGCATACTATAACGTATTTCTTAATTTTTTTACCTTCATTAATAAGTAGTGTTTTGTACTTAACAAATGATATGCACAGACTTTTCATGATTTCTAGAACTGCCAATACAATTACTGCAGGACCTTACTATTACATTCATTATACTTGGCAAATTATATTTCTTACCGCTTCAATAATTTATGTAGTATATTGCAGTTTTAAATATACAGGACACCTTTCAAAGCAAAACCTTCTTTTTATTATAGGCATAATCGTACCAATTGTGTTTGAATACGTAAGTTATTTTATTTATACACAAAAACCAGAAGTATCATATATGCCGGGTTATCTCTATGCTATATCCTACTCCTTTGCAGCCGTATGTCTCACCATCTCTATTTATAAATACAACTTTATGGTCAGTATGCCCCTTTCAACTAAAAACATAGTTAATAATTTCAGTGACTTATTTTTATTTGTTGACTATAAAAATAATATTCTAGAAATGAATCGAAATTTCAAACAAAATTTTAATGATTATATATTCATTGAGAAAATGAACTTATTCGAAGTTTTAGGCGATAAATTTTTCAAAGATTTTAATGAACAGTTGACTAAAAGTATCAATTTGTCCAAAACCAATAACCAAACCACGAAATTCGAATACTGCTTTAATTTAAAAGAGAAAAAACACTTTAATGTTGAAATTATCCCAATTTTCAAAAACAAACGCTTTATGGCAACACTCATATTTCTTAAGGATATAAGCGCTCATAAACAATTATTAGAGCTAAAGGAAGAAAACACTCTTAGACTTATTGAAAAAGGTCGCTTAATTTCTTTAAATCAGTTAATAGGAGGCCTAGCACATAATATTAAATCCCCACTTATGGCTTCTTCTGGAGGAATTTCTGTCCTAGAGAAGAATACTCAAAAGATTGACAAGCTTTTTTCAGAGCTAGAAATATATACACAATCACCCGATTTTATAACAACTATTGAAGATATGAAAAAATGGGAGAGTCAAATTAAAAATTATCTTATTTACATATCTGACATCGTCTCGGCTGTAAAAGACCAGACTACAAGTATGAACAGCACCGAAAACAACGGCTTTACAGTAGAGAAGCTGTTAAATCAGGTTACTATTTTGATGGAATTCGAACTAAAAAAAGCAAAATGCGTACTAAACAAAGAAATAAAAATCAATCCAAATACCATTATTAATGGCAATATAACTGCCCTTACACAAATACTAAATAATATCGTCATTAACTCTGTCCAATCATATGACAACGAGGGCGGAGATATAAATTTAACTGTGGAACAATACCTTTCTGGAATTAACTTTATAATACAAGACAGTGGTAAAGGCATCGACCCTGAGACATTAAAAAAGGTGTTCGTTGAAATGGTTACTACTAAAGGCTGCGATGGTTCAGGATTGGGGTTGTATCTTGCTAATATTGCCGTCAAGGGTCAATTTAATGGTTCAATTAATATTGTATCTGAATTAGGTAAAGGAACCGAGGTTAGTATTTTTTTACCATTAATATCAGAAAATGTTCCGTCATAATTCTCCATATTTGTTGACAATTCTAATATATGAGTGATATATTAATTTTTGCTAACAATAAACAATTAATAAGGAGGAAAATACAATATGGGACCAGTGTTCAAAATAGCAATCAAGGCATCAAATGGTCATTATTTGCGTCATAATGCTAATGACAGCTTATCTTTTGAAAATTGCGATATCATGGATCCGGAAGTACAATTTTTTGTTCCAATAGGAACAAATGTCTTCTTGCAATCATACAAAAGACATCTCATAAGTCTTAACAGCAGTAATTCACTATCATTAATTCAAAGCAATATGTCAATAAGTGAAAACGAATTATTTAGCGCTGTCTTTTTAGGAGCAAACAGAGTGGCAGTAAAAGCAAATAACGGGTTGTTCGTCCATTCGACCTCACTTTCAGCAAGTAGCAATAGTGTTGGAAATACTGAAATATTTGAAATCATCCACCTTTACATATAAAATTATTACTTTATTGTAGAGTTCCTTATAAGTCAATTGCAATCGACCATAGCCGATTGTTTGGGTTTGAGGCTAAAGTCTCTTGATACATAAACCATTTTAAACCTAAACTGCGCTTCAAGCCTGCTTAAAAGCATGATTGCGCTTAAAAACAAATAATTTGAACTGTAATTGACTTAGGTAAAGATGAATCATAAGTCAAAACATACCAAGTTGCTAAAAAATGAACCTATGTAAATAAACTTTTTACAGTCTATTACATAGGTTCATTTATGCTACTAATTAATTCAGTTTAAATTATGGAACAGAATTATAAACTTTATCACCAGTAGTGCTTAAATCAACACCCTTAGCTTTAAACAACTCACTCAAAGTTACAAATTGGTAACCTTGTTGTTGAAGTGTAGGAATTATTATATCCAACGCTTCAGCAGTAGGATGTGGTGCTGGTTGATTGTCATGTAACAATATGATTGCGCCATCTTTAGCACCCTGTATTGCTAAATTTGCTCTTGTTTGAGCAGATGTAGATTGATCCCAGTCATTGCATACAACACCCTGTATAAATGTTAGATCAACATTGCTATACAAAGTTTGGCTATATGCTAAGTTTGGTGCACGGAAAAACTTAGGTGTTTGACCTGTGTATTGTTTTATAGCTGCAGTAGTATCAGCAATTTTTTTCTTGATATCTGTAGCAGACATACCGCTCATACTCTGATAATCCCATGAGTGATTTCCAATTTCATTTCCACCATCTGTAATTCTTTTAATAACAGATGCTGTTGAAGAATTCATGTTTTGTCCAATCATCATGAAAGTAGCCTTGACACCATACTTCTCAAGTCTATCAAGAACTCTTGGTGTCATATTTACATCTGGACCATCATCAAAAGTTAAAGCAATAAGCTTTTTGGTTGGATCGATTGGATCTTCACCTCCGACTTTTATTGTACCTAATTTTATTAGGCCTAATAGATGTTGTTTTATCATAGCAAAGTCAATAGAATCCATAGAACCGCTTTGATCACAGTCACCAGCAGCAGGTAAAGAAGCTTTTTGTCCTAGTAAAAACTGCTTGAAAGCAGCATAGTCAAGAGCATCTACAGCACCACTTCCATCAACATCACCAAGCTGTATTGTATCACCTGTACCTGGATCCGGATCAGTAGTACCATCCTTGCTGAATGAGAAGGAACCAACATTAACAGAACCGTTA
Organism: Bacillota bacterium; assembly: GCA_023416275.1. GTDB lineage: Bacteria > Bacillota > Clostridia > Acetivibrionales > DSM-1351 > Ruminiclostridium. The sequence continues at coordinate 20,797 of JAEZIB010000171.1, forward strand.
AAGCAAAGGTATAAGTCCTTCACGCCTGAAACACCGCTAACAGTTGTGGATAAATCCTTGTAAGTATCCCATCCACCAGTAGCAGGCACACTCAACGATCCAATAATTGTACCTGTTGCACTACCAGTTCTCAATTGAATAGTAGTACTTGCGCTATTTCCATTTGCAACATGAGCTTTAAATGAAGCTGCACCAGTTCCAAAATTGATGTTTTTGTATGCAAGATAGTTACCATTTTCGATGTATCCTACACCATTTCCTGAATCTGTTCCTATTTTCTGAACAGTTGTAGAATTGGTAGCATTGTAGCTTGAGGAATCTAATGCTGTAAAAGCACTTCTCTCAACTGGATCTGGATCAGGATCTGGATCTGGATCAGGAGTATTGCCAACTTCAACTGTCATTTTTGTCATGTTAGCCTTACCGCTACTCTGGTATCCCTCTACAACCATAGAGACTTCGTACATCTTACCCATTTTCATTCCTTTAGCTTCCCACGCCTTAAAGTGGTCGCTAACTGTTATTGTACCACTAGTACGCTTCTGCTGACGAACACTCCAGTACTGCTCAAAAGTTGTATTACCCTTGATTGAAGGCTGATTTACACGAGTTGTCTGGTATAAATCATAAACAGCACCATCAACGGTAATTGTCCCCTTAGATGTAGATCCGGGTGGTCTCCAGTTCCCCCAACTATCTACGATGTAGTACTCTACAAGCGGACTAACTGTCCACCCATAGACAGACAAATATGAATTTCCTGATGGCTGATAGTCGCACGCGTAATTCAATTTAATTCCGCCAAATTCTTGCCAGGTCTTAGTCTCATCGTACTTTTTACCTGTACGGAATAACGCATTATTGATGTTACTCCATGAGCAACTGAAAGTACCGCCGCCATTTAGTGTCATACTAGTGGTTCCGTTATCTTTCCATAGCTCATAGTCGTAGCCGTCAATATTACCAGTTGCATTACCAGTAAGCGTTTTTACTTCTGCTTGTACGTCTACTCCAGCCAAAATGATGGTAAAACACATTAGAATAGAAAACATTACCATCAACTTCTTGTTCATTTTTGCACTCTCCTCCCCTTTAATTTCAATAATCGAATATGTCAAAACAGTAACATATTCTACCATATTCTAGCATATTTTAACACAGCCCACAACACGTTTTAAGACATATCTCACAATAAGTTTCACAATAATTTATAAGATTTTTGTTAAAATTTCACACACACAAATATGAATTCTAATAATATAAAATAGTGGTTATCTATAATTTTTAAGCACATCCGCAAAGTTCTAAGCTTGAGATGTTATTTTTTAATATCCTAAATTACAGCCCTAAGCCCTTAACTGTTTTTTCGACAGGAAATAATTTCCCATATAAACACCTCCATATAAACACCTTCAAAAGTGAAAGTAAAAACCTTATCTCATAATTTTAAAAAATAAAGGTCATTATGATATGCTACAAATATTTAATTGTTACATATATAAGAGTGCGCTACAATCATATTGGTAATTAATTAACAATACATTTTAGAATTATTAGTAATATAATTAACTCAATTGTCCCTGCTTAAAAACTATTGCGTGGGAGATCTTATCAAATAAAAATTAAAATAAGACCATAAAATAAGTTGGTTACTTGGCACCAAATAAACTTGACTATGGATAGACTTTTCATTAGGAAAGATGGGCTAATTTTTAATTATTATGCATGAAAATTATTTTATAAAAATAAAAGAGGAGTGATTGTTGTGAAACTGGAATTAGACGTTTATAGCTCAATATGCGAAACAAAAACTTTTGTTGTAAATGGAGTAAAAGCAACCTATAAGGATTTTGGCCTTAAAATTGATACTCAGCCAGACAAATACAGACCTAACATATGTGGCAACATGAAATTCGAAGCTATCTCCCCCACTCAGCAAGTTCTAGATAAATATCGTATATCATCAAATGAGTATAAACATATATGTACATTATTAAAGGGTTGTATATCTTTCGGTTTATGCAAACAATGCGGATAGACACAATAGCAATATTAGTTCAAAAGTGAACTACCAATCAGTATGCTGACTGATAGTTCACTTTTCATTTTTCAAAACTTCCTCAAGCTCTTGAATTGCTCCACTAATTTTTAATAAGGTTTTATTAAGTTGTATCTTTTGTTCTTCAAGTTCTTTCAGCTTTTCTAGCCTAGCACTATATTCAGCTCTTAATATAGTAAGTCTTTGATTAATAATGTCTTTCATTATGCCTCCATTTTTTTATAATTTATACCTAAATCTATATCTAAGTTTTCTTTATCAAGTATTTCCAAGCACATCTTATGAATGACCTTTTTTCTTTTGTCAAGTCTCTGTTCAGTTGCAGAAATATCCATTAAACACAGTAAATATCCTATACCTCCGAAAAATAAGAGATAAATAATTATCGCGCTAACACCCATTTCCATTAGTGATATAAGAATAAATATTACAGCTAACCCTGAAATTATCAATGTCGATTTTCCGTTTTCTTTGGATATTGATTCACTAGCTTGTAAGTTTTCAATTTCAGACGACAATGTAACTTTTAGCTTATTATAATCTTCTATTCCAATCTTGTATGTATAAATAAACAACTGTAATTTCACCATAACCCTATCGTGCAAATATGACAAATCGTTTATATTTTCCTTACTCAATGCTTCAAGTGATGCTTTTAATTCAGAATAACAGCTTGTTAAATCCATATTAAACTCCCACGCCCTATTTAGGCACAAAATTTTGGTGAAACCTCAGTGGAAAGCCTCTGTTTTTAATATATATGCTTTTTTAACAGTCTAATTCACCATTAGAATAGAAAAACCACTTGCAGTTTTCACTGCTCGAAAATGCACCAAGCTTGCACAACCTTTGATTTCGAGCTTATCAAACATAACTCCCACGCCCAATATTGCACAAATCCTACACCGAATATTACAAAAACTTAGGCAAAGACTCCAATAACACAATTCACTTCGCTCATTTCCTTAGTACAAACCGAATTTTCTTCGTTTGTTTGGAACCACATAGATTCAGTTTGAAGAAACACTTTGTGTACTCCTCATCCTCCATAAAGCGAAAACAAAGACTTATTATGTACACTATTTTAACACAAAAAATCAAATACTATCGACTAAAAAAGGACGAAAGCAAGTAGTTTGAAGGCTCTGAACACCAACTGACTTTACGAAACACAAAATCCTTCTACTTTTAACAATAGTTCCAATATTATTATCGGAACTATTATAATGATATATAATGGTAAAATATAAAAAAGTTGAAATTTATGAGCTTTTGTTATGTCACTATTAATTTCTATTTATGCTTTTTTACAGCCATATTTTTATTCTCACTAACTCTAAACTCAACAATCTTCCTTATTAAATCAAAGGGAATCGCTTTGTTAATAGGAAATTGAACAGATCCTTTTGCATTCTTATATATAGATAATTCCTCCTTGAAAGCTTCAATACCTGTTGGTGCAGGATAAAATCCAATATGATTTTTATATGCTGCAAAGTGTACCAAGTTACCATGCAAATAATATGTAGGCATTTGGTAGCTAATTTTTTCCTCAGCCTCTGGTGCAGCATCTTTAACTAACTGCCTCAGTTCTTGAAGAATATCTTGAATCTCATTAGGAAATTGCATAATATACTCATCTACAGTGTTAAACTTAATATGTTCCATGGTTTTATCCCCTTTTATGTTTCATCGCTACACCTTAAATACCATCATACACTACGGTCTACACTTAATTTTTCAACTGCCTGCTTTTCATCAGGCACAAAAAATATATGTTTTCCCTTGTTGCTCTCATATATAAAATCTTTCAGACTTTTACTTGAATACTCCGAAAAATCTCCGATAATTGCAACTTTAACGTAATAATTAACAAATTTCTGTAAAATATCCCCAGCCAATCTTGTCTTTAAATCAAAGAAGTCCTCAACTATAGCTGATTTACTCAAAATAATTCTGTCACAGCCAGTCTCGTATCTTACTGTTGCCATTAAGTCTAATGCTGACTGAACATCTGTAATTAATATCTCGCTACTATTAACAACAGCTATTTCGAAATTGTTTTCTTTTATAATAGTAATGTCCATAATTCTCCTCCTACCCTTTATTGTAGTGTAAAGCATTCTCCTATTCATTTCCCAGAAACTACTTTACACTATATTTCTATTGATATAAATTATTGTCATAACTGGTGCGTTTCTTAATATAATTATACTGGCATGCATCACTAATTATAAGGCTGTCTCTACAATTATTATGCTATACTCAAGAATAAAAAGTATTCTATTATTTTTAACCATGTATTTTAGCCATGCGTTGCCCAACGTGAAATCTAACTTAGCCTAAAAACGTTTAATATATCCACCTTAACTCAACAAGAAATCCTTTTAAGTCAAAGAAAATACGTATTAATTATTATGGTATTTTTCTTGTACATATTCAAGTTCATAATTATAAATATTTTTATGGCTCAAATATTCATATAAATTGCCATATTGATAAAAACCCATAAGTTGTTTTTATCGCTCTAAAAGCATAACTGAAGCACTAAATCTGTTTTCGAGCTAATAACTGCCAAAAACTTAATACCTTAGTTGACTATTAGCTCCTTTCATGCACACTTTTTATTAGCGACCCAAAATATTTAATCTTTACGAATAAATATTATAGAACTTTTATAAATATGTCTATAACCAAAAAACACACTAGTGCTAAGATCATTAATATTCCTGTATTGATTAAGCCCTACATGTAGCTTGTAGGAATCTGTTACGTTACAGCTGCATGCGGCTGGTAAACTTAGGTAGATGAAACCTGTACTGTAGCAATGCAACAAACGTGTGACTTATAGCTTAAGTTTAACGTCAAAAATCTATTATTCAATTTACTCCAACTAGTGTCAGTTTAATGGTGAACAGACAAAGAAATAACATAGGTGAGCTTGCTAGCAACGGCAGCATAGATTCAATTGACTATTCACTAATGAAGCAATACATGCTTGGTTTAATAACCAAATTCCCCATAAAACAATGGGTTGACAGCAACAGATGTAGTTGCTAACAGTGCAATAGATACAATTGACTTTATAAAATTTACATTATTTGCTTTGGACTGTAATAGAATCCTTGTCAATGTGTATTTAGCATAAATGGCAAGGAACACAGAAATATAAAATCAGACACCGTTAGCTAAAGCAAATACGTTATCTGCAAGAGGCACAAATACTATATTAATTAAAGGAGAGTTGATTTATGAGAAAAAACAGTTTTAAGAAAGCGGGTTCAGCTGCGCTTGCTGTCTTTATGGCAACGCTGATGATTTGCTCGTCAACAGTTAATGCCGCTACTCCAACAGGTAAAAGGTTAAAGGATGTTCAAAGCAGGGTTATGGTTGGAACCGAATTCCCTAGTGGTTTTAGTACAATGTCTGATTCTGCCCAATTCCTCAGTACTGCCACTCCAGAATTTAATTTGGTAACTGCTGAAAATTGTATGAAATGGGATGCATTAGAACCTTCACAAAATAGTTTTAACTGGAACGAAGCGGATAAGCTCATGAACTGGGCGAAAACCAACAATTATAAGGTTCATGGACATACATTTGTTTGGCACAGTCAAACTCCAAATTGGGTACAGAATCTTAGTGCTAGCGCTATGGAAGCTGCAATGAACAATCATATTGACAAGGTAATGGCTCGTTATAAAGGTCAGATTCCAATTTGGGACGTAGCTAATGAAGTTTTTGAAGACAACGGAAACTACAGAAATTCCTTCTGGTATAGAACTATGGGTAAGAGCTTTATTGAAAAAGCATTTATCCGTGCTCGTGCTGCTGACCCTAGTGCTAAGCTGGTATACAATGATTATAATCTTGAGTATACTGGACCTAAGTCCAACGCTGCTTATGCGATGCTCAAAGACTTTAAGAGCCGTGGTATACCTGTAGATGGTATAGGCTTCCAGATGCACTTGGATATACAATACGCAATTGACTATAATGATTTTGCCAAGAATATGCAGCGTTTTGCAGATTTAGGCTTAGAGATATATATAACAGAGATGGATGTACGTGTGTCCAGCACTACTAATTCAGCTGAACTTGAAAAACAAGCTAGCTACTACAAGAATATCATTGAAAAATGTATGGCACAGCCTGCAGTAAAGGCTATCCAGGTATGGGGCCACACAGATAAGCATTCTTGGGTACCAGGGACATTCCCAGGCAGAGATAATGCTTTACTCTTTGATAAAAACTATAACCCAAAGCCATCTTATTATGCAATGCAAGCAGCTCTTGCTACTTCGCCTACACCAACAGTAGTATATGGTGACCTTGACGACAGTGGCAGTGTTGATGCATTAGATTATTCACTTATAAAGCAATATCTGCTCGGAAACATTACCAAATTCCCATCTGAAAATGGTATGGTTGCTGCAGATGTAGATGCCAGCGGAACAGTGGATGCATTAGATTTCGCCGTTATGAAGCAATATCTGCTTGGAATTATAACAAAATTCCCTGCTGACGTGAAATAAAATTTAATAATAGCTGAAGATAAGCCAGTCTGCCATAGCAGACTGGCTTATTTGTTAATAAAAACTCTTTCTTTTCAAAATAATAAAAGCCGCTATTTCAGCAGCTTTTATTGTATATCAGATTTTATTTTGAATCTTCACTTTGCTTATTATTCAGCATTTTTCACCCTAGCTCGTAGAATAGGTAATATTGTAGCTACTATCAGAGCTATTAAAATAATAAATGCCATTCCATTTGAAGCAGAGAAACCACTAGGACCAGCTCCTTTTATAACACCTGTAACTTGAAGTATTATACCTAAAAGTCCAATTATAGACCCTCCAGCAACAAGTCCTGAAGATAAGCTTATACCATTAGAAACCCTAGCATCCTTTTCTTTTTCAGACTTACTAGCTTTCTCAATAAATAATCTAACTAATGCACCTATTAAAATTATAGAAGTTGTGGATATTGGCAAATAGAAACCAATTGCCACTGTCATTACGGGAAGCCTTATGAAATAATACCAATTATCATAACAGCAAAATTCCCACCGAATTTTGAACCACTGGTAACATACGGATTGTAATCTTTGCCAGATATGCCTCCATAGGCATCTTTAGATAACTTATTTTTCATGATAAATACCTCAACTATTTTTATTAATATTACAACATAATTTACAACGAATATTTTGAATAAGTTATTTTATATTTCTTAATACTTCCAATAAGTATTCCCACATTCTCTGAACTGACGAAATACTCATATGCTCGTTAGGGGTATGAACATCATATAAATTTGGTCCAAAAGAAATAGCATCTAATTGCTGAAATTTTTCAGCAAACAGTCCACACTCTAGACCAGCGTGTATTGCAGTTATATGAGGCTTTTTATTGTACATTTTTTCATATACTTCCTCAAAAATCGTTCTTATTTTTGAATCAGGATTATATGACCATTCAGGGTATTCAGATTCTGTAACAACACTCCCACCATTTAGTTTAGCTGTTACCATTAGCCTATTAGTTAAATCCTGCTTTAAACTTCTGACCGAACTTCTGATTGAGCTAATGAATTCTATCGAATCTTTATTAGTGGAAACCACTCCAAGGTTCAAGGAGCTTTCTACTAAACCCTTAATATCCATACTCATAGAAGTAACTCCATTTATCAGTAAGTACAAGTAGTTAACTACATTATTAGTTGCTGCTTTTGAAAGCATTTTTTGTGGTTTGGAAGGTAAAACTTCAAATTCCACTCTTACATCAGGATCTGATGTTCTCAATTCAGTTTTAAACATTTTTCCTAATTCCGATAATTTTTTCTCAACTAAAGCTCTATCATCAGCTTTTACTAAAATAATAGCATCTGATTCACGGGGTATTGCATTATGCTTTGACCCACCATCTAGTGAGCTAAGTCTAAAATCTATTTCTGATAAAATAGACATAAGTATACGCCCCATTAATTTATTGGAGTTTCCTCGTTCTTTATCTATCTCCATACCAGAGTGTCCACCCTTTAGGCCCCTTAATTTAACCATATACGGAATAAGATTTGCGTCTATTGCTTCACATTCTGTAGGAATTATTGTTCTAGCTGTAAGTCCACCTGCACAGCTCACTAATAATGTTCCCTCTTCTTCAGAATCTATGTTAATTAGTGTTCGTCCTTTAACATCTTTGGGATCCAGTGCCATTGCCCCATCCATCCCTGTTTCTTCTGAAGTAGTAACAAGCAATTCTATAGCTGGATGTTGATATTGGTTAGAAACCAAAATAGCTAATCCCATGGCAACAGCAATTCCGTTATCTGCCCCTAATGTTGTATCAGTTGCATAAACCATATCATCAATTATTCTTAACTTTAATGGATCTGTAGTAAAATCATGCTTTACATCTTTATTTTTTTCACATACCATATCCATATGCCCCTGCAAAACAACAGCAGGGCTGTTCTCAAATCCTAATGTTGCTTTCTTTCTTATAACAACATTTAAAGCAGAGTCCTGAACATATTCCAGGTGGTGCTCTTTTGCGAAGGATACTAAATAATCGCTGACTTCCTTTTCATTTCCTGACCCCCTTGGAATTTGTGATAGTTTTTCAAAGTATTTAAATACCTCAACTGGCTGCAAGTCTTTAAGTGTTTCTGTCATTATAATTACCCCTTTTCTTTTTTTGCAAAAATTTATGAAAAAGTGATTAAAATGAATATCTTTGGCCATTACAAATATCCTTAAATATATTTTATATCCTTATTATACTACCTTAGTATCTACCACCTTATTAATAAATTAAACTTTAATTTACTTATAACAATTTGATATAGCCTGAATTATTTCCATTTTTGTCATAAAAATCTCGATATTTTTTAAATTGATACTATGATATTTATTTAATTTTCTATTCCATAATTGAATTTGTAAGAGTAAACACAGATGATGGTTGTTGTATATAAACTATTATCATTTCATTTACCTAATAAGTAATCAACTAATTTTCCAAAAAATGTTATCCACTTTCAAAAATGTACCTAACTGCACCCTAATAAACAAAAACAACACTAACAAAATACCCACATTAAAAACAAAAGCCTGGAAGATCATAAACAGATCCTCCAGACATATCTACGCAATACAAATTCATAAACCTTGGTCAATCTAGCCATTTTGATAACATCTTCTGAATTACAAAATCAAAAAGTCGATTTACCTTTTATAACAAATCTCAATCTGGCATAAGCAAAAGCAAGCACTCCAAACACTATTAGTGCTATTCCTGTGTATATATTGAAAGTCCATGGTCCAATACGTGTAGCTCTTGTTAACGTGAAATAAATTAAATATCCTCCACTAAGAACATATATCATAAGTCCTGCCAAATTAATTATTAGGCTGTTATTTCTGCTTAAACTCCACGCTGCTAAAAATACTAATATTGCAAATTCCAAAGCTGGTATCCATTCAACCCCTCCTACACTCATCCCGAATATACAAATCATAATTAAAAAAAACAAAGGTATGAGCAATGTAAAAAACATAGTTTTACTGTTCTTTTTTAACATTAAAATTCCCCCATTAATTTCTTACTTTCTCAACCTTTCCACATAATTAAGTCTATCGTGTGTTAAACTAATCATTGGAAAGTTGAGTTACTTAATATAATATCCAATATACGTATATGTTTCAACTAGATAACCATACTATAGATAACGTATTTTTATTTACGGTAACTTTCCTCTTATACATAGATTTTTAAAGGGTTTATAAAACATTTGTCGAATATATTTTAACAAATAGTAAAGTATTATAAAGGGGATTTTTTCATGTATAAACGTTGTCGGACCCAAACCTGCATTTCACCCGGATTGCGGTTGCCCCATATGTAATAAGGTACTGCCTTTAATTCAGAAGCTAATACTTTTTCTTCTGCACTTTTATATAGTTTGTCTCCCCAATCAGCAGCATCAGTTCTACAGCCTTCGAGTCTAATAAATACACATCCTCCAAGAAATGACTCTTCATATTCTGCATACAATTTACTATTCAAAGGTATAGAGATAGCAGAAAGGTTTTTACCATTGTCCTCTTCTTCGATACAGTAAACAATAGGTCCCCTTTGTATAGCAACCTTTCCTGCATTAGCCCGGACGGTAGGATTTGTTCTAACCAGTTCACAAATCATATCCATATCCAGCTCAATAATATCTCCTTTATTCCAATCCCTCTTTATAAAAACATATCCATCCTTAATTTCAGCACTTAGTACCTTGCCATTAAGCGACAAGGTATATTTATTGCACCAGCCTGGAATCCTTATGGCTACTGCAATTTCTTTTCTGACCTCTGTTGAAATTTCAAAGGTTACTTTACCATCCCATGGATAGTTGGTCTTTTGTTCAATATTTAATTCTGTCCCATTAACATCTATATTTGACTTACTCGCAATAAAGAGGTGAATATGAACGGTGTTTTCATTAATTGTATATATATATTGTCCTAAAGAAGACAATAGTCTTGCCACATTAGGAGGACAACAGGCGCAGCTGAACCATTTCTGCCTGACTGGTTTTACATGTTTATATGTAGCATTTTTTTCACATGCCTCTGGCAATACTTCCAATGGGTTTACATAGAAAAAACTTTTTCCATCAAGTGCTATACTGGCCAAAATATTGTTATACAAAGCCCTCTCCATTTCATCCGAATAACAACTCTTTGGTTCTATCTTCAGCATCCTGTGAGCAAAAAATACCAAACCGATGGATGCACAGGTTTCTGTATACATTGTATCATTAGGCAAGTCATAGTCAAAAGAAAATGCTTCACCATAAGCC
>JAEZIB010000175.1 GCA_023416275.1 Bacillota bacterium
AACGGAAAGGTGATTTTTTTGTATAACTTCTGTCGCGCACCCGCATAGCGGGTGGTTGATTGTTTCGCATGGCTCATTTCTCTGCCGAGAAACTCACCTTATGCTCAACAGGCTAAAGCCCATAAATCAAAAAGCAGCAAGAATATTCCTGCTGCTTTAATGACAATATTATTATTTAGCTTCTACTTTAACTACCTGCTTGCCATCATAATAACCACATTCACCACATACCCTGTGAGGCAGCTTATAAGTATGACACTGTGGGCAGCTTACTAAAGTTGGAGACGCCAGTTTCCACTGGGATCTTCTCTTACCTGTCCTAGCTTTGGAAAATCTATTCCTTGGGTTTGCCATCAATAACACCTCCCTACTATATTGCAACCATCTAAGTAGAAACCTATTTGAAAAAGTCTTTAAGAATTTCCATTCTTGAATCTACTATTTCGCTTTCATCACAATTACAATTTTTAAAATTTAAATTAGCACCACAATGCTTGCATAAGCCTTTACAGTCTTCACTGCAAATTATTTTAGTAGGCAAGGCAAGTATTATGTTGTCAATAAGTGGTTTTTCAATGTCAACAACATTACCTTCATATATATATGCATCGACTTCATCAGGATCAAAAACCTCAACAAAGACTTCATTTACCTCTATGTCCATCGCTGTTTCAACAGGCTTCAGACATCTAAGGCAATCTGCAACAAACACAAAATGAAGTTCACCACTCAACTTTAACAGACCGCCAAAATTTACAATGCGACCTGTAAAATCAAAAGAAGGCTTAAATTCTACTGAATTATCAAACTCACACAATCCAGGTAAATGGCCAGAATAATTGACATCTATACCTGCACCTTCAGTTTTAACAATATCAGATACGTTTACTCTCATTAGTAACCTCTTAAAAACCGACAATTAATATTATACTAACTAATACAACTTTTGTCAATAATTCAATTTCGGATAATTTTTTAAACTTTTATTAGCTTTAATTAATCAAAATAAACTAAGGACAACAACCATAATTATTGAAATCCTATATAGATTAGTCTATAAGCTTAATTTAAAAATACAAGTTATTTTAACATTCTAAGTGCTTCTCTTGCAATAGCAAGTTCTTCATTAGTCGGAATAACTAGCGTGCTAACCTTTGCACCAGCAGCACTAATGTCAATTTCCTGACCTCTTATTTTGTTTTTTTCTTCGTCAATATTAATTCCAAAGAAGTCCAAACCATCAACAATTCTTTGTCTGATGTTAAAATCATTCTCTCCTACACCTGCTGTAAATACAATTGCATCAACGCCATTCATTATAGCGATGTATGCTCCAATGTATTTTTTACAATCATAGCAGAAAATATCCAACGCAAGCTTTGCTCTTTTATTTCCTTCCCTTGAAGCTGCTTGTACATCCCTAAAATCACTGCTCACTCCTGATATTCCGAGAACACCTGATTTCTTGTTTAACAAGTTGCTAATTCCTTTTATAGTGAGATCTTCTTTCTCCATAAGGAAAGTAACAACCTCAGGGTCAATTGTACCACTTCTTGTCCCCATTGCAACGCCCTGCAAAGGAGTAAATCCCATAGAAGTATCTACAGACTTGCCTTTATTGACTGCACATATGCTTGAGCCATTACCAAGATGACAAGTAATTATCTTTAATTCGCTAAGGGGCTTTCCTAAAACTTCAGCTGCTCTTTCAGCAACAAATTTATGTGATGTTCCGTGGAAACCATATCTTCTTATTTTGTATTTTTCATACATCTCATAAGGCAAAGCATAAATATATGCGTGTTCTGGCATTGAGCTGTGGAAGGTTGTATCAAAAACCGCTACCATTGGAATATTCGGCATAATTGCCTGACACGCTTCAATACCAATAATATTTGGTGGATTGTGAAGTGGAGCTATATCAATACACTCTCTAACAGCCTCCATAACATTTTCATCAATTATTGCTGAGCTGTTAAATTTCTCACCACCATGAACAACACGATGTCCTACTGCTGATATTTCAGACATGTTCTTAATAACGCCTATTTTTTCATCAGTAAGTGCACTAATAACTGCTTCAATTGCATCCTTGTGGTTCTTTAACTCTTTTTTAATTTCAACAGCATCTTCTGATCCTCTTGATTGCTTAATAAAAGAATTGTCAATACCTATTCTGTCACATAAGCCCTTTGCTAAAACTGTTTCATTTGTCATATCAATTAACTGATACTTTAATGAAGAACTACCTGCATTAATAACTAAAATCTTCATTTAACAATACATCTCCTCTATATATTATATTCGCTGTCTTTATTTATTCTACTTTGTAAAATACATTTTTAAATTAACCTACAAACTTGAATAATAGTCTACTCAACTTTCCATTAATAATTTTGAACATTTACCATTTTCAATTTGGAATGTCAAGTAATTCTCCTGAATAGTACTTAATTATTCAGCTAAAAACCTACTTTAGAGTACTTCAAGCATATCTGACTCTACTAATTGTTATTGGACAAAATACAATAATAACTTTCATTTATATTTAGGTACCAAAACCTTAGAGGCTAACTGTAGAAAAGCTTACTTTTAACTTATGTCCACTACGCGTTTTGAGCCTGCACACAGGTTATTGCAACAACACCAACTATGTCTTCAGCACTACAGCCTCTAGATAGGTCATTTACAGGCTTTGCAACACCTTGAATAATAGGTCCATATGCCTCTGCTTTTGCTAGTCTTTGAGTTAGCTTATATGAAATATTACCACAATTAAGATCAGGGAATATAAGTACATTTGCTTTTCCAGCAATATCACTTCCAGGCGCCTTTGACTTTCCAATTTCAGGAACTATGGCTGCATCTACCTGAAGCTCTCCGTCAAGCTTAAGGTCAGGAGCTTTTTCCTTTGCAAGCTTTGTTGCTTCTATAACCTTTTCTGTTAATTCGCTCTTTGCACTTCCATATGTTGAATAGGAAAGCATTCCAACAACTGGTTCAGCTTGTACAAGAGTCTTAAAGGATTTTGCAGAGGTTATTGCAATTTCCGAAAGTTCATCTGCATTTGGATTTTCCACAAGTCCGCTGTCTCCATATACAAACACACCATTCTCTCCGTACTCACAATCAGGTACAACCATAACAAAAAACGCAGAAACCAATTTTGCTCCTGGCGCTGTCTTTAATATCTGAAGTGCTGGTCTCAGAGTGTTTGCAGTAGAATTGATAGCTCCAGCAACCATTCCATCTGCATCGCCAACCTTAACCATCATAATTCCAAAATATAATGGATTTTCTAATAATATTGCTTTAGCTTGCTCAATAGTCATGCCTTTAGCTTTTCTCAACTCATATAAAGTATTAACATACTCATCCATTTTATCGAATTTAGTCTGGTCAATAATTTTTGCCTTTGATATATCAAGTCCTGTACCAAGTTTCTGTATATCCTCTTCTTTTCCAACTAAAATAACATTAGCTATGCCCTGCTCCTGAATCATTGCTGCAGCCTTTAATGTTCTGATGTCATTACTTTCGGGAAGTACAATAGTTTTAATGTCCTGCTTCGCTCTGCTAATAATTTGTTCTAAGAATTTCATAATTATATAACCCCTTTCTTTATTTAAGGCAATATCAATAGATTTTATTAATACAATTTAAAAATTTTGCATATTGCTTTATGACGTAATTTTATTATTAGTTTATTTATGTATTTTATTATTATCACCTGGTCTTATAACCTGAAACCAAGCAAACTCCACCTTTTATTATATACAAATTGTTCATTGTATACAAGGCAAAAATAAACAATTTACTTCATAAAATCTTAAGTTGTTCTTAACTTATATAATGATTTGCTGCTTTATGCCGTATCTATAGCTATTTTTGCAGCTTAATTTTTTATGGAATAAAATTATAATTATCCAGAATTTAGTTTTGCAACCTGACCAAAATTTAATTCACAAACATTCCAAATTGTTATAAACTATATTGGTATAGTATACAATACTTTTCTGCAGAAGCTCTGCAGAGCATATTCGAAAGGATTAGGTAAATTACTTATGAAAAATAGACTTCTTTTGTACTTAACTTCATTTTTCTGCGGAATGTCTGTTATGGCAGTAGAACTAAGTGTCTCAAAGCTTCTGGCACCTTATTTCGGAACATCTCAGATAATTTGGACAGTTATTATTGGTCTAATAATGATTTCTTTAAGTATTGGAAATGTTTTAGGAGGCAGATCTGCCGATAAGCATAACAGCATGACTAGATTGTATGTAATTATATGGGCTGCTGCCTTGTGGATTGCAGTAATACCCTTCATTGGCAAATACATTATTGTTGCTATAATGGGCTTGCTTGCACTTTTTTTTCCATCAAATTTGCTTATTACAGGTTCAGCTATATCCTGCCTTGTTTTATTTTCAATTCCACTAATTGGTTTAGGCATGGTTTCACCCTATTTGGTAAAACTAGGTATTACTGACACCGATACTGATACAACAGGCAAGACTGTGGGAAAAATATATGCGATGAATACAATAGGAAGTATTATCGGGACTTTTATACCTACCTTCTTAACCATTCCATATTTTGGCACAAGCAAAACCTTTTTAATTTTTGCAATGGTCTTAAATTTAATCTGCCTTACCTATTTCATATTTATAAAATCGAAGGTTGTTAGAGTTTCAATCAGTGCAGCAATAGTTTTTGCCTTGCTTTTAATGCCTATTTCAAATTCATATGCTTTTTGGACAGATTGTGTTGTTGAAGATGAGTCCTTATACAATTATTTACAGGTAACTGAAGACGAAAGTTCAGTGTATCTCTCAACAAACGTAGCTTTTGGTGTGCAATCTGTTTATAAAAAAGACAATAAGCTATCAGGTTTTTACTATGATTATGCTTTAATGGCACCTCAATTCATAAAGGATTTTGATTCTGATAAAAAATTGGATTTACTGATTTTAGGCAATGGAACAGGTACATATGCTAAACAGTCAAAAAAATATTATCCAAATATCAATACAGATGCCGTTGAAATTGACCCTAAAATCGTTGATTTATCCAGGGAATATTTTAATTTAAAAGATGATGAAGCCAATATTTATGAAACAGACGGACGAACTTTTCTTTCCGATAAGAAATGCGGAATGTATGATGTTATTATGGTTGATGCATACCATGACATTACTGTTCCCTTCCATATGGCAACGCAAGAGTTTTTTACGGAAGTATCCAAGCATCTAAAGCCAGGTGGTATAATTATTTTGAATATAAATATGAAATCAAAGGGTGATAACCCTATAAACCAATATCTTACTCAGACTGTAAAAAGTGTTATGAGCAAGGTTTACACCTGCGATTTGAGTAACAGTACTAATGTTTTGCTATTTGCGTCAAATGATAATAACATGCTAAGTAATTTTGAAAATAATATAAATATCTGGGAATCCGATAACCCTTTATCAAATGTAGCTATATATGTGCAGGAAAAGCTTCAGGAAGTCACAAAAGCAGAGCTGATCTTTACTGATGATGTGGCTCCAGTAGACATATTAGGACAAAGCCTCTTAAATGATATTGTTAAAGATGAACTTCAAAATTTTAAGGATATGATTGACTTCGAAAACAAAGGGTTTGATGGAATATTTGAGTTGCTGAAATAAAGTTTGTGTTACTATTCACCCTTCAAGTATAGATTATTACTAACCTACACGATGTCGGTTTTTCACACTATGAACCCTGAATGGTGAATGTGAAAATGCAGCAAAGCATTGATGAACTCAAAAGCACATCATATACCACCCACATAGGCAAAAAACGCATGCGTTTTTTGAGACTCGAAAGTGCACCATATAAGCACCAACTATACTTTCGAGTTATTTTAGCATATATAGCCTTGACAGTCATTTGAATTAAATAATATAATATGATAAAACAAATGGATATTTATTAGCAATGATGATAATAAGTACATCTTTAAGTTCATTAGTCATATTTTGACATTCAGAGAGTCGACGGTGGTGTGAAGTCGGCATGAGCACTGATGGAAACAGGTATCTGAGCTTCAAGCCGAAGAAACAGATTATTCAATATCAAGGATAGTATTCTAATATACTGCTTGTTGAAAGTGTTCATGCACTTCTGGTATTGTCAAAATCTGAAGTAAGCTTGACGGGAACTCCCGTTAAAGAGAAACTAAGAGGGCTTTGCCAAGCACGGTGGTACCGCGGAAGATTAACCTTTCGTCCTGCATATGGACGGAGGGTTTTTATATTTTTTAACTTTTTATTGATTGAAGGGAGATTATGTTACATGCATACTACAAGAACCAGATATGCACCTAGTCCAACAGGATATATGCATATCGGAAATTTACGAACTGCATTATATGAATATTTAATTGCAAAAAAGGATAATGGAAAATTTATTTTAAGAATTGAAGATACTGATCAAGAGCGTTATGTTGAAGGCGCTGTAGATGTTATTTACAAAACTCTAAAGCTTGCTGGAATTGTTCACGATGAAGGCCCTGATGTTGGTGGAGATTATGGTCCCTATATTCAGAGTGAAAGAAAAGGCATGTACCTGGACTATGCAAAAAAACTGGTTGAGCTAGGTGGTGCTTACTATTGCTTCTGTACAAAAGACCGTTTAGCAAAGTTAAAAGAAGAGCAGGATGCAGCAGGTCATGGGCATAGATACGACCGCCATTGTCTAAAGCTTTCTAAAGAAGAAATAGCACAAAAATTAGCTAATAACGAGCCCTATGTTATTAGGCAAAAAATGCCTGATACTGGTTCCACAAGCTTTGAAGATGCTGTTTATGGCACTATTACTGTAGAAAACAGTGAGCTTGATGACCAGATTCTAATTAAGACTGATGGACTGCCCACATACAATTTTGCAAATGTTATAGATGACCACCAAATGTTTATAACTCATGTTGTTAGAGGTAATGAATACCTATCCTCTACCCCAAAATACAATCTTTTGTATCAGGCTTTCGGATGGGATATTCCAACCTATGTTCACGTTCCATTAATCCTCAAAGCGTCAGGTCAAAAGCTAAGTAAAAGAGCTGGTGATCCATCCTTTGAAGATTTGGTTTCAATGGGCTATCTGGTAGAAGCTATAGTAAACTATGTTGTTCTGCTTGGCTGGAGTCCAAGTACAAATCAAGAAATATACTCTCTCAAAGAGTTAGAAGAGGTTTTTGATATATCAGGTATTAGCAAGGCTCCTGCAATTTTCGATATAAACAAGCTCACTTGGATGAATGGCGAATACATCAGAAAAATGCCTGTCGAAGAGTTTGACAAGCTGGCAAAGCCTTTCTATGAAAAGGCTTTAACAAATGAAAACATTGACACTTTAAAGATTAGTAAATTGTTGCAGGTAAGAACAGAAGTGTTGACTGCAATTCCTGAAACTATCGATTTTATTAATGAACTGCCCGATTATGATATCAATATGTATGTTCATAAAAAAAGCAAAACCACATTGGAAAACTCACTGGAGAGCTTAAATTCAGCATATCCTGTTTTAGAAGCTATTAGTGAGTGGAATGAAGAAGCTATACACACAGCTTTATTCTCTCATATCGAAGCGTTAGGAATTAAAAACAGCTTGATGCTTTGGCCCGTTAGAACTGCTATATCGGGCAAAGCTGTAACACCTGGTGGTGCTATTGAAATAGCTGATATTCTAGGAAAAGAAGAAACTCTTAAACGAATGAAAATAGGTATAGAAAAACTTAAAAGTGCTATAGGATAGGAGTGTATAAGAATGTCTGAAGAAACTAAGAACGATATTTCTAACGAAGAATATATATCATCTAATTTTATTTATGATTTTATAGATGAGGATTTAGCAGCTGGCAGAGTTCCAAATAATGAAATACACACAAGATTTCCGCCTGAACCAAATGGATATCTTCATATCGGCCATGCCAAAGCAATATGTATAGATTTTGGTACTGCCTTAAAATATGGTGGAAAATGCAATCTTCGTTTTGATGATACAAACCCAAGCAAAGAAGATGTTGAGTATGTTGAATCAATCCAGGAAGATGTAAAATGGCTAGGCTTTAATTGGGATAACCTATTTTATGCCTCTGATTACTTTGAAACCATGTATGAATGTGCAGTAAAACTAATTAAAAAAGGAATGGCTTTTGTATGTGATTTAACGGCTGAAGAAATGAGAGAATATAGAGGAACTTTGACCTCACCTGGTAAGAATAGCCCTTATAGAGACAGAGCTGCCCAGGAAAACCTTGATCTATTCGAAAGAATGAGAAACGGTGAATTTGCTGATGGTTCAAAGGTATTAAGAGCAAAAATAGATATGTCTTCTCCGAATATTAACATGAGAGATCCTGTTATATATAGAATTGCAAGAGCACATCACCATAGAACCGGTGACAAATGGTGTATTTATCCGATGTATGACTATGCTCATCCAATAGAAGATGTAATTGAAGGCATTACACACTCACTGTGCTCATTGGAGTTTGAGGATCATAGGCCACTATATGACTGGGTAAAAGAAAATGTTGATTTGCCTGCAAAGCCAAGGCAGATAGAATTTGCCCGATTAAACCTTGCATATACTCAAATGAGTAAACGAAAGCTGTTACAGTTGGTTAACGAAAAGTATGTAAACGGTTGGGATGATCCAAGAATGCCTACTATATCAGGTTTAAGAAGACGTGGCTACACTCCTGCTTCAATAAGAACCTTCTGTGAGAAAATTGGTGTTGCCAAGAATAATAGCATGGTTGATTATGCTTTGCTTGAACACTGTATAAGAGAAGATTTGAATGCAAATGCTCCAAGAGTTATGGCTGTTTTAAATCCTCTTAAGGTTGTTATTGAAAACTACCCTGAAGGTCAGGTTGAGTGGTTTGATGTTGAAAACAATCCTGAGTGCCCTGAAATGGGAACAAGAAAAGTACCTTTCTCTAGAGAAATTTACATTGAACAAGAGGACTTTATGGAAGAGCCTCCAAAGAAATTCTTCCGTTTAGCACCAGGAACTGAAGTACGTTTAAAAAATACCTATTTTATAAAATGTGAACGTGTAATTAAAGATGAAGTAACAGGAAAAATCCTTGAGCTTAGATGCTCCTATGACCCTGCTTCAAAGGGCGGAAACTCGCCTGACGGAAGAAAGGTAAAGGGCACACTGCATTGGGTTTCTGCTGAGCATGCTTTAAAAGCTGAGATCCGCTTATATGATCACTTGTTTGCAAAAACTGACCCAGAGGACGTTGAGGAGGGAAAAGATTTTAGATCTAATATTAATCCTAATTCCTTAGAAATACTGGATAATTGTATGGTAGAACCTAGTCTTGCAACTGCAAAAGCTGGCGACCGCTTCCAATTCCTGAGAATGGGCTATTATTGTGCAGATATAACCTCAAGTGAAAGCAAGCTCATATTCAATCGTACAGTTGGTTTAAAAGATACTTGGGCAAAGGTTGCTGTTAAGGGCTAATTAATAAGTAAATCTACTGATTGTTAAATTTAAGTGAAAAGGATTTGATTCTATGAAATATATTGTAATTTTAGGCGATGGTATGGCAGATTATCCCATACCAGAGTTGGATAATAAGACTCCTCTTCAATATGCAAAGAAACCAAACATAGATATGCTTGCCCAAAAAGGAACTGTAGGTCTTGTTAAAACTATACCTGATGGAATAGCACCAGGAAGTGATGCTGCAAATCTTTCTGTTATGGGCTACAATCCAAAGGTCTATTATACAGGGCGTTCACCGTTGGAGGCTGTAAGCATGGGAATTGAGTTATCCCCAACAGATGTCGCCCTCAGATGTAATCTAGTTTATCTTTCTGAAGCTGAGGAGAAATATTCAGATAAAACTATGATTGATTATAGCTCTGATGAAATTTCTACTGCTGAGGCTAAAATCTTGATTGAAGCAGTAAATAATGCTCTAAAGAGCCAAGCTATAACTTTTCATCCAGGAATAAGCTACAGACATTGCATGGTTTGGAACAATGGTAAAACAAACCTTGGGTGTACTCCTCCCCATGATATTTTAGAAAGAAAAATAACAGAGTATCTACCAAAAGAGGAATCTGGCCTTTTACTTGATATGATGATTAAAAGCTATAATATTCTGAAAGATCATCCAGTAAACCTTGCCAGAAAGGAACGGGGACTCAGGCCTGCCAACTCCATATGGCTTTGGGGTGAAGGTAAAAAGCCTGCTTTAGCTTCTTTTCCCGAGAAATACAATAAAACTGGTGCAATGATATCGGCTGTTGACCTTTTAAAGGGTATAGGGATCTGTGCAGGTCTTGAATCTATTGATGTTGAGGGCGCCACAGGTAATATTCATACTAATTTTATTGGCAAAGCGAATGCCGCAATTGAAGCAATTGACAGCGGCAAGGACTTTGTTTATGTACATGTTGAAGCCCCTGACGAAAGTGGTCACAGATATGAAATAGATAATAAAGTTAAGTCTATTGAATTAATAGATTCTCAAGTTGTTGGACCAATTTTAGAAGCAATGAAGAAATATGATGAATACAAGATAATGGTTCTTCCTGATCATCCAACACCACTAAGCTTGCGTACCCATACGGCTGAGCCTATCCCATTTATCATATATGATAGTACTAATGAAATTAATTCTGCAGCTTCCAGCTATGATGAGTTTGAGGCAGAAAAGACAAAAGTATTTATAGATGAAGGTCACAAGCTAATGGATTTGTTTATAAAGGGGTGTCTGGATTAAGAAGCTATTTAGGGAGTACAATATAAATTATCGGCTGAAGCCAATTACGTATCCAAGCTCTTTGCCATTAATTTAATTGTACTTTTACAATTTCTCAATCATATTCTTTATCCGTTCAGCAAACCCTACATAGTTTAATACACTTTTGATTGGATACTTAGCAACCGTTAATACTCCTACTTTTTTCTATTCTGGGGAGTATTAGCGGTTTTATCAATGACTTTGAATAAAATTTAAATCCTCTGTAGCTTTGCCTTTTACATAGAATACAAGTCTGGAATTATTTCTTTGATCCCATATGTCCATCCATTTTTCATTTCCGTAGATTGTGTTTCCTTTTTTTGTAATCAAATCAAAGCTTATAAAGGTTTTGTTATCCGTTTCTAGTGGGATTATCCATTCAAAAGTATAAGTATCCCCTTTAGCTTTTGCTAGTTGAACTGTGTCAGTATACTCTTTCCCTGCTCTTATGTATTTTATATTGAATTTTGCATAGTCAGGCTCGCCTACAATATCTATTCTTCCCTTAACCTTGTAGCCTGCCTTTATATAAGTTCTATCAAAGTCAACAAGCTTATAGTAGTTTATTGGCATTTTTATTGTTCCTATGTCTGTGTTATTGCGTTTGGGATACCTATCACTCACTCCATCATGGTTGTCGTCTATTCCATTACTAATATCAAAATAATATTCTCTCCACCCAATATCTAACATCATTGTAATAAATAAATTTCCTGCTTTTATTTTTTCAACTGTATACGGGCCAAATCTTGTATAACTTTCATTGATGTTGCTCAAATTCCCTGCATAATCTTCACCTTTCACATATAGATACCATATTCCCTCCTGGGTTTGTGATGCAACAAAATTCTCTGTATGCACTCCTTCTTTTGGAATGTTTATAGTTTGTACCGTATCAGTGCTTTGTGGCTGTACTGAATTTTTTGACCATACATAGGAAATATTTTTTAGTCCTCGGTTATAGGCTTTGTTCAAGGCAGTATCCGCACAAACTACGGTGATTTCAGCCCCCCTTTCATCACTGAATATCCCGTCACCTTGGTTAACTGATACGGTTGGGCTAATTGTATCAATTACAGTTAATGTTTTGCTATAGGGTTTTGAAACTTTTCCGTAATTGTCTGTTACAGTAAGCATTATAGTATATTGTCCAAAGCCCATACCTGTAAATCTCTTATAATACTTATTGTTTGCAGTGTCTATTCTGTCAAAGGTTAATTTTTGAGTTATCCCAGTGCTTAATTTCTTTATAGTCCAGTTTCTTGATTTAATTATCCCACCATAATTAGGGCTATAGGACTGGTCTGTAATTGCCAACTCATTCTGCATCGGTAACGGATTGGGAGCCGCAACAAATAAAGCTGAAGGGTTAGCTAAGCTGCCATCTATACCAACTACTTTGGGCAGGCTCCAATGGCCTATTCCATTTAGTCCATCACTATCCTGTACCTTGTACCAAATAATCACTTGTGTACCTGTTGTAAATCTCCTTGTTTCAGGCACTTTACCATCATGCCATACTGTTGTTCCGTCTGTGGTTATTTCTGCCCAACGCCAAAGATGATTGATTATGCCTCTGTTTTCTTTGTCAGTATGATCTAAATCAAATGAGAGCTGATTGTCTAATAGATTTGTAATATTAAAGGCTCCTTCATAATTCTCAATCTGATAAGTAAACTCTGCTCTAGGTAGTCTGTGGGCATATATTGTTGTAGTTGCTGGTTTTGAGGTCCTTCTGTAACTATTAAAAAGTGAATTAGGCAGCAGCTTCACTAAGGTAATATTGTCTGAGATCAAGTATGAGCTATTTTCATTTAAAATAGGGTTTGTAATTTCATGAGCCGTAATCTCATTATTTGAAATATCCTCCGTTTCCGATTTTTGAGTTGCAATCCCTTTATCTTGAATATTTTGGGGTTCTGCTTCTGAAGTAAATGATAATTCGCTCTTAAAAATATGTATGCGCAGCCTTGTTGTATCAAAGCCTGTTGTAAAGAAAACAGAACTTGTTTGTGGATTAGAAGAATTTATAATTTCATTTGATACATGATATTTTAATATATTGAAGTTGTCATCCATCTCATATATAACAAAATTACCACAACAATTATATGCAGCCATTATTCCGCTTAGTTTGTAGCTTGTATTAGGTTCTGCCACTATATCTTGATAGTAACATGCTGAATTATTAGATGGTAATGTGTTTAATTGTGTTTTGCTTGTAGCATTGCCTGAAGTAGCTATTAGTTGTGTGTTTTGTTCTGAATTTGATTTTAAACTTACCTCTGTGCCTGATTCTATATTTGATTCTAAATTTAATTCTGAAATTACCTCTGTGCCCACTTCTGTTCTTAATTCAACATTCGATTTGCCATTTATTTCTGTGAATTCTTGTTTTTTTGTATGTATTTCAAAGGAGCTTTTGCCTGCTATGCTATAAGACTGTGCCTCTCTCCTTCCAAAGGTAGTTATGTTTAAATTTTCTGCCCAAGCAGTCCAGTTCGATTGAATACTTGATGCATCTACTATTTCCCCATCGCCATTCACCAATAGATTTGTAGAATCAGCTATTTGCTTTGGTATGTCCTTGGCATACATTGATATTTGATATGTTCCCGGTTTTGTAAACCTTTCCATTGGTGCTGATAGCTCAATGCCGCTTAAAATAGATTTATCTGCTTGATTAGTAATAGGTTCTCCTGCAATATTCTTATTGTTATGGTCAAATCTGAACATTATATCGGTAGAGTCATTTTCATTGTCTATTACGTTAGGCTTATACTCCAGCCGTTCCCCATTATTGCTGGAATTATCAACAATAGACATTCTATTTGCTTTTATGACATCAGTTATTGGGCAGGTTAATTTTATATAGGCAGTGCTTGCTGGAATTGTAAAGCCATTATTTGTTGCAACTTTTATAGGAGACCCGACAATGGATAAATCCGAATTGTAAAAATATAAATTTACATAAGCTACCTCAGAATTATTTTGACTTACTGAACAGGTGCTACCGCTATTTACTTCTATATATTCCTTTGTTCTTATAGCTGATGGTTCAATACATTGGACACCTGTTTTATTATTAAGACCTCCCGCCTCAAACTCTAATGGTAATTCATTTTCTGCAACAAGAACATAGCTTCCATTTTCAAGTTTGCTAGTTAACTTCTGTTCTTCTCTTAATATAATATAATCTGCTAATTCATTAATTGCAGCATCAAGATCCCTATTATCTATAAAGCTTCCATTATTATTGTATTCATTTATTAACAGTATTGCATCTTCTTTTGTTGCTTTATTGCCTAGCTTTATCAGGTTTATATTCTTATCCAGCATGTTTAATAGTGAACTAGCTTTGCCTTCACTATATGTATTCTCAGAATATTCTCTGTTACTAAAGTCTACATAGTACTTTTCAGACCCCTGTCTCCAAGTCATATTTGAGATATTTTCACTTATAAAGGCCTTACGTTTAATATTCGCTGTAAAAACAGATAAGCTATTTAGCCATTGTAATTCTTTTTTCCCATCCTGCACAAGTGAGTAGGAAAAATAGCCTCCATAATAGGATGATATTGTAAAGAAACCATCTACTTTGAAATCAAAGGATTTGGCATTGTTGCTAATCTCAATTTCAATATTTCCTCCAGAAGAATTATCCGAAGCATTGGTATTATTCTTTGCTCTGCCTATTTGTGACCAAGTGATGTTTTGAGTTTTAATTAGCTTCTTTTTTTCATAGTCTGAATAAAAGTTTATGTATAAAAGTCTTTCATTTGCGCAATTAATGTTATCCTTAGATGCTTCATTGTCAAGCTTAAAGCTTTTTATCTCAATTTTATCAAGCTCAATTGTATACTCAATTTTCCCTTTTATACCACCACTTATGTTGCTGTAGTCTGAATCAAAGGGGCCTATTTTATTTTGGGGGTAAAAAATTTTGCCGGTGTCAAAACTAATTTCCTTCAAATTTGATTGTTTAGAGTTGATGTTTTTATCATAGGCGTCAATAACATTGAGACTGTAAGCAATACCTCTCTGGGCTAGCCTAGGTTTGAGAATCTCATTAATTTTACTTTTGAGAGTTGATGTACTGTAGCCTGTTGTGCCATCATTAGCAAAGTTTATATCAACTTCAGTTTTTTTGAATAAGTCCAGTGCTGCATATGGAGGAAGGTTTTCTCCTTCTATATCAATGTATGCAAATGCGGAGAATTGAGAAATAATCAGAAATATTACTAGTAGTATGTCAATTACAATTGGCACTTTAGTTTTCCGTGCTCTGAATTTTCTGTAGAATTGATTTATGTAAAACTGTATTCTATAAAATAGTTGTCTAAAAAGCTCTGCCATGCAATATTGTCCTAATCTACATGGTATATTAGAATACCTGCCTTTAACGCGCCATAAAATTATATTATTGCTAATTTCCGTACTTTTACTATTTCCGCTTTTTTTTGCTTTATTCAATTTTATCACCATCCTGTTGCAATAGTTCTTCGTATATCAGAAGGAGTTAGTAGTTCTTTAATTGTTTCATCCTCAGGAATGTATTCTTCGGCAATTAAATCAAATCTATATTTCCCCACGTCATACCACCAAAGTTCTACAATATTGTCATTATCATTTTCAACAATTAAACGTAGGTTTTCTTTTGGTAAAAATGGACTAGCTATATCACCTGTATATATTTGTTGGTTGGCTTCATCAGTAAAAACACTGCTACCATTGGCATTAATATTGTTATTACTGTTGTATCTACAGTACCATAATCTTTTCCCAATAATATCTCCATCGGGAGAATAGGATTTATCCTGTATTTCTATCTTGCCAAATTTACTTTTGGTGCTGTCAACCGGGTTATCATATTCACGTAAATTTACTTTTGGCGCTTCAAGAATTACAATGGGAGGTTCATCCTTTTTCACTGTTATTGTTCCCTTTACGGTGTCATTTGCCGGATAACTATTTGTAATTGACAAGGTTACTCTATATACACCAGAATTTCTCGCTTGAAAGTAAATTTCTGACTGTCCGTTCAAAAATTCCTGATCTGAATCCGTCGAAATTTTGGTAATTGTTCCGTCGCTAAGCTTTACTCCAAAGTCCCATGTTGCACCAGTGCCAATATCAGGTTCTATATACCACTTAGTCTTGCTCCAAATTATAGGGTAAAGGTCAGGTGTATTACTCATACTTGCACTTATTGTTATTTTTCTGTTTTCTTTTATTTTTCCCGATGTATGAATATTTGCAGTTGGTGTAGGCGGTGTAACCTCTATTTCATGGGTTGCGCTGCCAGTTAAGCCATTGCTGTCTGTTACAATCAATGTTATTGTGTATTTACCTGGATTATTAAAGGAAACAGTGCCATTTACCTTATCTAAGCCAGTAGACCAGCTATATGCTTTGATTACTGCATCTGTCTGCTTGCAATATGAACGTGCGCCAGATACTGCAAATTCATTACCTGCTTGAACTTTTTCTGGTGCGTCAATTATTGCTTTTGGTCCTTTTAATTCCTGATACCAAAAGTAGACATATGCATTTGAATTTGTTTCTGATAATTTGACCCTCTGGGAAATGACATCCATCTGCATTAATGCTTTTGAAGGTATTGTTTGAGTGGAACTAGTATATGTTAAATATGATCCTTTTGCAGAATAATTGTTTAGAGTAGGACTGGAAATGTCTTTAGACGTTTCATATGGAATATTAGGTAAAACATTGGAGGATAGGATGGTGTTTGTTTCATAATCGATGCATTTAATGTAGATATTTCCTGTATCCGGCTTTGGTGCTATTACATGAACTGTATGTATATTTGACTGTGCAAGTACTGAGTCTTGATCTGATGCAAGCTCAGTATTCCTGCCTTTAATCTGGAAGGTATAGTCTTTTACTTGATCTAGTGTTACTGTAGTTTCATACTCCATTGGGACATTTATGTCCTCATTTGGGTTTTGCTGCTCAGTATCGTAAAACTTGCCATCAACAAAGGCTCCTATGTGGTGACAGCCTGTACCCACGCCTTTCAAGGTAACTGTAGTGCCCTGTATTACTGTTGAATTATCTTCTGGAAGGTTAAGAACTACATCGGGTGGAGGTAACGGCTCTGCAGCAAGTGTTAAGCTAAGTTCAAAATATTCACTTTTTGTATTATCCTTAAATGTCTCAGAAAACTCTGTAAAATTGCCATGGGTAATGCCTTTTGTATCGGTATATTCTATATCATTTTTACAAT
Organism: Bacillota bacterium; assembly: GCA_023416275.1. Lineage (GTDB taxonomy): Bacteria > Bacillota > Clostridia > Acetivibrionales > DSM-1351 > Ruminiclostridium. The sequence goes on from JAEZIB010000175.1 coordinate 17,046, forward strand.
CTGCAAATACATTTGGAGGTGAATTAATTCCATTTGAATATGATCCCATCGGTGTAGGCTTTCCGTTGGTGTATTTATATTTTAGTATCTTTGCATTGGCATGAACGGTACAGCCTGCTTTTATTATTTTATCATATATTCGTTTATTACTGACAAGATCACGTATTGACTTGCCACCTGCAATTCCTGTGAAATCCCTTGTCCAGCCTGTAGTAAGCGGAAAGGTATAGGTTCTTGTGTCGCCACCTGTGTTTACACTGGAAAGTGGCACATATACCGAAACAGGAGTTGATGAAACTTCTTGATTGCTAAAAGTGAAATTCCAGCCGATGCAAAAGGCTTGAAGGGGGGAATTGGATTGGATAGAGTCGACGGTCATTGAAAGGGCTTGGTGTTCTTTAGGGATGGAGCCGTCACTAAAAATTTTTAAAATTCCTGTTTGACCAGTATTGCCATTGAAAGCAGCGAGTACAGTCATTTCAATGTTAAAGAAAATAGATAATAAGCATATACTACATAAAATTTTCTTCATTTATCTCTCCTATTTTAATATTCTAATTCTAGATATTGAACGACAACCATTAACTTTTAAAGCATCAATTTCGGGAGAGAAAGTGATAAGATAGTCCTGTTCATACCATACACCAATCTTAGATGGTTTTCCAGTTGAATAAACAATTTCAGAATTAAGTAATTGGGGACTTGTAGGATTCGAATATTTGTACTTCATTGTTCCTATTAAAACAGGATTTTCAATGCTGTCAGAATAAATCAAAGTCCCTTCATTTGCTATAAAATTTCCATCTGAAACGATAGTATTATTCTTTACATATTCAACATTACTTTTATAAATTGTAGTTATAACTCCATATTTAGCCCAATACATGTTTAATTTATTTATAAACACATCAATTTTTTCATAATTTGCATTGGCCCACATATTACCATATTCAACCCCGACTCTTACCATTTCCTTCTCAAACTCTTCAGGTGTCATATTGTACTTTTTTCCCCAATTTTTTAGGAAGTTAAATTCCTTAGTTCGTAAAGTTTTATAACTCTCATAAACCGAGCCCTTGTACAAGCCTTGAGTATTATTCAGCAGTTCAGGTGAAATATCCTTGACGCTTTCTTTCCATGCAGCATATCTTTCTGCTTCTTCCTTTTCCTCGCTCGCTTGCTGTTCCTTTTGTTCCAACTCAGCTACTTTTGCAGCTTTATAGTTTTCAGCATCAACCTTATAATCTATTAGGTTAACAATTACTGCTGCAACCTCGGAACGCTTTATATTATTCAATGGATAAAAATACCTCTGTCCATTTACAACAGAACCTAGCATTAAATACTCTTCAAAAGCCTTATTTGAATATCCTATTTCTGATTTAACATCTGAATATGGAGATGTGATTGCTGTACTCTCTTCTAGATTAATTGACCTGCATAGCATTTCTACAGCTTCCTGTCTTGTAATAGCTTTATTAGGATAAAACGCTGTATCCTTGTCTATAAAATTTGCTGCTACAGCTGTTGAAAGCCACTTGCTTGACCAATGATTTTGAGTGTCTAGAAATATATAGCCTTCTGTCTGTGTAAGTCCATTTGCCTTACATAAAAATGTAACAAACTCAGCTTTTGTAACAGAGTTATTAGGTCCATATTTATTGTTACCAATTCCTGCTGTTATTTTTAAGCTTACAAGCCTATTTACATATCCATAATACCAAGCATTATTAGCTACATCAGAAAAAGCTGCCACTTCAGATATTGCTGAAATATTTGCTAATGCAACTATTGCTATTGCTAATAAAATAGATAATGCCCTTTTTAAATTCCTCACTTTGATGTCCTCCCTAATTAGCACTTAATTGCTTATCTAAGATAATCTTAACAATTCACATAGATACGGCGTTATGTATTAGTTTATTTTAGCCTTATTCTATACTTAATTTGTTATGTTCTTTCACATATTAACTTAAATCTCTATATAATCCTTTATTAAATTCATATAACGTTATTCCTAAAGCTTTTGTAAACTCTTAAACGTATTAATTCTATATTCTGAATAACAATTTCTAAGCTTCAGATATATTAATGCTCCTACACAAAATTCAAGAACTCTGTTTAATTAGAGTACATGCAATTTAATTGCAATTCCCACGGAGGTGGTATTGCAGGCATTTTGTCTGGAACTTTTGCTGCATATGCGATATTAACCGTCTTTGTCTTTCCATCCCAAGTAACCTTTGCACCTAAATTTTCATAAATAAACCTTAGTGGAACAAATACTCTTCCTCCGCAAATTTCAGGTTTGCATTCCATCTTTACTTCCAAGCCATTGACCAAGGCACAGTCTTGTCCAATTTTTATGTAAATAGTTGTATTCCTTTCTCCAACTTGTTGTTTAACAATTATTGACTTGGTGGTTGTGTGCCATTCTACAGTAGTGCCCAACTCCTTTTCTAAATCTACAGCCTTTACAAGTATTCTGCCATTTACAATCTTAGTATTAGCTTCTAATAGCTGAGATTTGCCATCTATCTTAATATTAATATTTCCCTGTGAAGCGGCAAATGATGAAATACCAGTTAATAAAATTGAAAAACTCAAAATCATGCAAAATAAACTTCTTAACATTACTGACAAGTACTCCTTTTACTTAAATTAAATTTTTTGTGAAACTGTCTATTTTTAAAGTGAAAAGCTTGAAAAAATTATTAAGGAATTATAGAATCTATCTGCTAGATCCATATATAGAATTTTGTAAAATAAGAAGTAATAACATAAATATGACAGGTTTTTTAATACTAAAAACATTATACCATCCATTTTTGTAAATTAAAAGTATTTTTTTCGTTTTTATTTTTTTATTAAGTTGAAGTACTATTTTAATAAACTAAGATTTTGTACATTAAAAGGCACTTATAATTACTGATATTAGCAGACTTCCACTGCATAGAGTATATATTATAAAAAACATAACATTTTTATTTCCTTAAAAACTTGATATTTCAGGTAACAAAAATACTACTTGCTTTTCTTGGATGAATATGATAATGACTACAGTACTTGAATTACAAGTCATTAAGCAGTATGTACAACAGCGAAGTTTGAACTATTTATTCTTTACTGAATATACCATTAGTTGTAATTCTTTATAGGATGCTTCTTTACCGGAATAATTTGAAAACGTATTAATTATTGACATTTGGCGTTTCTGCAAAATAGCTTCAAGCTCAGTTTTTGAATATAAGCGTATTGAATCTGCTTCAAATGGTTCAGGTTTTTGGGCAATTTCCCCAAATATAATTTCACATCCTCCAAATAACATTCTACGCTTTTTTTTGTCCCAATCGAACTCTGACAATGATAAGGCTTTAGCTCCCATATCCCAGCAGTTTTTGGGGAAATAATGCTCAGCATGCTCCGCATTACATATATCCATAAAATGCTTTCCCCCAGGTCTAAGAGCATTTGCAATTACATCAAAGATTTTTAAATTTTCTTCGTCATTTTCCAGATAGCCAATTGCACCATCAGCCAGATTCAAAACAACATCAAATTCATTCTTAAATTGCAGTTCCCGAATATCAGAATGAATAAATTCAACATTCGCAGAATACTCTTTAGCTGAATTTACAGCATCCTCAATATAATCCTTTGTAATATCTACTCCAACCACTGAAAATCCTTTACGTGCAAATACTAAAGAATGTCGGCCGAATCCACATGCTAAATCAAGAATTCGCTCTTTCCCATTTAATGAAAGAGTATCAATAATGAAATCCACCTGTTTTTCTGATTCTTCAACCCAAGATTGATTTTTAATATCAAGTGTCCAATTATTTTTGTACCAATCCGCATTTTTAAGTTTCATTTAAACCTCCATCTTTTTATAGATAAGAAAATTAATATACAATATGCTATGATTAATGCACAGAGAAAAAGTTCTATCCTATTGATTTTTAATCAACTAAATTGCTCAGCAGTCTTTGTAGTATATACGTCTCCTTTGATACAATTTGCGGAATCCTGCTTATTATTTTTTCAACTCCATCTGTATGACCAGTAACAAAGCTTTTTATAGCAAGATTACGTATAAGCATAAACTCATGTTTTATTGCCTCGAATTCTTTATAAATAGAGTCAGCGTCAATAAGCAGCTTATTCTCAGCAAGATATAGTATCCTTGATAGCATCAATGTTTTATGATCAACAATTACTTGGAAAGCTCTGAGGTCCAACAACACCTTACGCTGTAAAACCAATTCCAAATATCTCTGTAAGTATGAATAAATCTCTAAGCCATATACCCACAAATCCCTGTTATCTCCTACATCAATTCTATAATTATCGGTATAACTTTTACTGCTAAGTTTAGATTGCAGATAATCCTCAATAAAGCCCCTAAGTTTCATTACATCAAAAACAAAGTAATCATACTGTACAGGTTTGACAAGTATAATCCCCCCTAGTTGGTTAGCTGCTTCTAATAGCTTTTTGTCTTCAAAAGCCATGTTGATTTGAGAAAAGCTTGCTGTCGTGAAATAGTACTTAAAATGTTGATAAAAATCAGCAATATTAAATTGTTTATTAGAGCTATCATATCCATATATAAAGCTATCATGAGCAAAATGTCGATTTTGGAATTGCCGTGCTTCCGGAATGTAGAACTGATCTAAATATAAATATACATAGTAGTCGGAATCAATGCAGTCTATTATAAACTTTGAGACAGAACCCCATCCCTTTTCAATCATATCCCTGTTTATTCTTTGATAATGAAACCAAGGACAGCTTTTCCATGGTTGTGGAGCACAAAAATCAATAAAACAACTACTATTTTGTAAATCCTTTTCCATAGAAAGCTGCACATAGTAATTATAAAACCAATGCATGGAACCCTCATATTGCGCAATACATGCCAGCATATTGGCATGCATCGGATATGATGTCATACACGGATAACTCATTGGTAATACTTTTTCAGTACTCATATAAATAACCTTTCATCAATATCCTTCTAGGTGGGCTAGCTTCAAATATCCTTGTAAGCACCTTCGCCGCCTAGATAATTGCATTTTTTTGCAATTTTGTATATATTATAGTATAATTCTTCAACAAAAAATTGCAATATGCAAACCTAAAAATTCCATAATTTTTTTTCAAATGTTTTTGGTTATTTATTAATACTCAAGCCACTTTTCAATTTCAGATGACCTTATCCTTAGAACTGAGATGAAAATACATAATCATTATACATTTAAATTCTACAATTTGGTTTAAATGTTAATTTCAGTCCAAAAATAATTTATAAATATATTTGAGATAATTTGTTGTTTGGTTTTTGCAATAGCTGTAGGTATATGGGCAGTGTAGCGATGTTTTGATTACATGTTATCAATATGTTTTTGCAATTTATCAAAGTATTCTCCAACATGTACCCCATCAACCAATGCATGATTAACCTGTACAGAAAATGGCAATAAAACATTGTCATTCTCAAAAAAATACTTTCCCCAGGAAATCCTCGGTACTGAATCATTTTTATTAAGTGTAAAAGTATGTGATATATGTGTAAACGAAACCCATGGAATACAGGTTATATATACAAAATCATCCCTTCCCGCTGTTTCATTTAGTGGAAAATAATCCCTCTGACTTTGAGATTTCTCTGTTGTATAGTCAACAAATTCTAAAATATTATCCTTCATGACAACCGTCACTAATTTGAACAAATCATTTTCTTTACCATTTAAATCAGTAAACGAAGGGTTCAATTTATCATGCAAAACCACTTTATCATCTCTTATTCTATAACGAAAGTTGACGATTTCATTTGCAACATAAGTGGATGCATGAATCATTGCATAGTAAAATGAAATCTGCTTTTCCCTCACAAAATTAAGAAAATTGGTTATATCGATATTAGCACAAATATTATATTGTGCATAATCTGACCTATAAAAAAAATCAAAGTGCTCTTTTCTTTTCCAATTATCCATATCTATATACTCCATATTCTATTCACTCCATTTATTTTATTTGTGGTTACTTTCTTGCTATCAAAGAAATCTCTTTTCCAATTGAAATCTCCTGATTTCATATCAGTAAAAATGCTTTTTTCCACCTTTTACAATATTAAAAGCCTTTTCCATTAAATCTCCCTCACTTACTTTAAACTATTTTAAATCACTACTGCTTTCTGGTTATTTACTGCAACTTTACTACTTTCCACATGTACAGCAGTCTACTCAGCTAGAAACATAGAATTCCTTATTATGATTTAATTGTCTCAAATCAACTTTAGTAGCTTGTCCTATATAATGGGATAACATTTATAACTGGAACCTCATATGGATGAATTTTCTTTACGGCATCTACTGTAGCATCAATTTTATCACGCAAGCAAGTAACTTCTACTTTTAACTCAGTTTCTGAACTAAGAGCATTTGGCTCACCAATATATGGGTTGCTACCTGAAAGCGGTCTCCAACAGCTCGTGACCTTGCTGTAGGATAAACAGCTATCATAGTTTCCAATATGCCCTGCATCAATACTTTGCAAGGCTCTTTGCAGTTCATGCAAGTGGCTTTCCGGAATAAATATTTCAATTTTGCAATATATAAATTCGTCCACAACTATTTCTCCTAGTATAATCATAAAAAATTCTGTCTACTTATACTCCAAAGCATTATTTAGAACATTGTATTTTCCCAATACATTCTTTATTATTTCTGTATTGTTATAAGATAGACTTGCATTAAACTCTACTGTATTATTATCAATCCATTTTAATTCGCTATTGCCACTATAAGTCTCTTTATCTGCTCTATCGGGCAGGACATAATTATTGTCCTTTGCAACTTTAGATATCAAAACATTCATAATTTCTGGACTTGATGTTTTACTATTTAAATCAATAATATTTATATATTGGCTTTTATTGCTTTGTGTTTGCACCGCTATTTTATCTTTATTTGGAGAAATCAAAATAGATTTGATGTACATGCTTGGCTTTGTGAATGAATAGAGCTTTGAAATCTTGTTATCTTTAAGCATCCATAATTCATTAAAACTACCGTAGTCAGAGTAGTCATTAAATAATGTAAAAATTTTTGTACCATTATCACAGTTAGTAATATATTTGTTATCACCTTTGCTACTCAAAACGCTAATTACAAATTCCGCCCCATTTTTTATTGTTTCATTGGTACTATGTATAAAAGGTGTGATTTCGCTAATAGCACGGTTTTTTATTTCAACATCGTTATAATATTCTACAAGTCTGTTAATACAATAATATTGGCTATACATATTTTTTGACTTTAATCCCTCAAATAATACATTCACACCATACTTTTGAATGATAGTATCTACTTCGGCCATTGTTTTATTATCTATATAACGCCAATATATAGAATTACCTGTATAGTTATTTTGATCAGAAACAAATCCATCCCAAAAGTGTGCAATATCATAAATTAGAACTTGCTTTTTATCCCCGTCCCACTGAACAATTTTATTGAGTGCTTCAGACACTACACGTATTGGTACATATGTAGTTCCGTTAAAAATGAAGGGTTCTTCAGACTCTCCGTTTACATCCTTAGTATTTATTTCATTTCCATCTATCAAAATTTTAATATTATTATAAAATACTGATATATTTGTACCAGTAACTGCTGCAAAAACAGTATTACATAATATAATAGTTCCCAATGTAATAATAACCCCTGATAAAAATGCTTTACAATTCTTAAACATCTTAATATCCCCCATTAAAAAGTTGTTGTATAGTTATATACTTATAAATTCAACTTACTTTTCTGACAACAAGCAATTTGCATTTTAAGTAACTTCTTACAACAAATACTAATATATGGAGCATAGTTTGGTCAAGTTACATATTTGTCATAATTAACCTGACTTCAATATGAATAACTGGACATTGAATCATTTTTTATACATTCTTATTAGTAATATTTGTTCATATTCAAAATTCTTAATATCCACCATCTAAAACAAATATCATTGACAATGGTACTAAAGTTGATAGTAATGTAACAAAAGCCAATATGCCTAGTTCTGCGTGCTTCAATTGTTTATCTTCACCTACCTTTTCACTATATCAGCCATATGAAAAAACTACTAATAAAAATAAGTAATTTTTCGAACTTATATATTAAATTTCATTCTATATTTTTTAGCTTATTTTAAATCCTCCAGCATTATCATTGCTAATGTCTGAATCACAGCTTACTCCAGCAACTATACAACTAACTCCTTGCTTTATATTCCAGTTCTTATATTTACCATAACCAGCCCATCCAGTTGATTGAGCAAGCCAAGTGTAACCTACTTGCACCACAGTTCTACATATATACTCGCAAACAGCACCTGAACCATAGACTCCGATACCGTAATTTCCACCTGCAGATTTAAAAGCTTCACATACACCATTAAAATAATCGGTTATTACACCAGAAATATCTGCTGTTGATGCATCATAATCAACTGCAAAATATATAACAGATAAGCCAGGTTGACCAATAATGTTTTTAGCATAAGCATATGCAGCTGCACCATCAGACAATCCTTTACTTTTAGAAAAATAAGAAGCTGAAGTAGGATACCCATTTTCCCATATAGGAACAATATAAAGACCTGCATTTGATAATGCTTTTGCTTCTGCTAGTGTCAAATTCTTTGATGTATTATTTGTGTTGTAATAACGACATACAAAATCATATCCAGCACTTTTAATACTACTTGCCTTACTTGTACAATTTGTCATAGTATCTAAACCATTACTCATGATAAACACCTACTCTTTCTTTTGGATATTCACAAACCCACCATACTACACATTCTCTTCCCCTCTATTTCTACACCCTTCCCCCAATATCCTTCAATATATAGCATATTTTTACTTATTTTAAATAGTCATGCAAACAAAAAAAGATAGCCGTGAAATAATATATAAATCTTATTCCACAGCCATTCTCAAATCACATAATTTCTAAACCCACTTCTTCTCATCTTACTCATTTTTACCTCAATTGCTAGATGCCAGTTCACAGCTTACTACACTGGATGCTGCCTATAACTAGTGCATTAGTTCGAAGTATGGTCATAGAATCACAATTATGGATTGGTTCCATTTAGCAGTTCATATGATACCTTCCCTTTGGCACAATAAAAGGGGAATTAGATACGGGATCACAGATAACTTCACAGTCAAGATTAAAAACCTGCTTCATTAATGCAACTGTAATGATATCTGAAGGTGCTCCTTCAGATATCATTTTTCCTCTGTGAAGGGCGAACAAATAATCTGCATATCTTGCGGATAAGTTAATATCATGCAAAACCATGACAATGGTCGTACCTCTTTTTCTGTTCAGTTCTGTTAGTAAATCTAAAATTTCAACTTGATAACTGATATCCAGGAAAGTTGTCGGTTCATCCAGGAGCAAGATATCTGTTTGTTGGGCGAGAGCCATTGCAATCCATACACGCTGGCGTTGTCCGCCCGAGAGTTCGTTGATGCAATGGTTTGCCAATTCTGTAATACCCATGATTTCCAGCGCTTCTTCAACTGCTTCATAATCCGTTTTGCTCAGTCCTTTAAAAAAGGATTGATAAGGGAATCTGCCTCGTCCAACTAAATCTGCAACAGTAATGCCTTCTGGAGCAACCGGCGATTGTGGGAGAAGACCGAGAATTTTTGCTAATTGCTTCGGTGCTATGTCCGAGAGATTCTCTTCGTCAAGAAGAATTTCCCCAGAGGCCGGTTGAATTAATCGAGATAGCGTCTTAAGCAAAGTGGATTTACCGCATCCATTAGCACCTATAATTACACTGATTTTATTTCTTGGAATTGTTATATTAATCCCTTCAATAATGATTTTTTTATCATATCCTGCAACAATATGATCGGCTTTCAATAAATGATTAGCTTTCATACGGATCCTCCTGTTCGATTCATACGAATAAGTAGAAAAAGTAAATATGGCGCCCCAAGAATACCGGTAATTATACCAACAGGGAATCGGGTATCAAATGCAAACTGTCCGATTAAATCTGCACCCAGCACCAGAATAGAACCTACCAGACCTGAAGGCAATTCATTAGCTGCACCCATACCCACAAGTTTTGAAGAAATCGGTCCTGCAAGAAAAGCTACAAAGGCAACAGGTCCAGCCACTGCAGTTGCATAAGCAATAAGGAATACTGCACTTAAAATCAATAAAAGTCGTGTTAAATCCGTTCTAACACCAAGGGTAATAGCACATTGCTCACCTAACTCTATGATTTTGATATGTCGTCCAAGCAAGAATATAACAAGTCCAAAGATGGTAACAACGATAAAGAGTCCGGGTATTTTGGTCATTTGCATGCCATTTAGACTACCACTAAGCCATATAAGTGCACCTGGAACATCATATTGAGATGCCCGCAGTAATAGGAAGGAAATAATTGCATTCAACATGGCATGTACACCGATACCGATGAGAATCAGCTTACCACCTGAGAATTGGCCTCCCCTGGAGAGTACATAAATCAATACTGCCACTATAATTCCTGCGACTACAGCAGCAAATGAAACAATTGTGCCGCTTACTTTGAGTACAACTATGCAAAAAATAGCTGCAACACTTGAACCATATGATATTCCTATGATATCTGGACTTGCTAGAGGATTCCGTAACATTGTTTGAAAAGTACTGCCTGCTATCCCAAATGCCATTCCAACAAGTAAACCTGAAAGCATTCTAGGTAATCTTAGTGTACCAATTGCAAAAGTAGCACCTTGTACCTGTTCACCCAAAAGGACTCTCAATATGACATTAAGGGAATATATGGTATTTCCAAGTATAAGGACTGAAACACATAGTACTAAAGCCATTATACCGAGGAGGATTGTCACAACTGTCCATCGTAACTGTCTACGACGGTATCCAAGTTTAACTATATTTAAGTTATTTTCTGTCATAATGTACTCACCTTCGCTCTCATGGCAATAATTATAAGTATTGGGGCACCTAAGAACGCAGTAACAATTCCAGACTCAAGTTCGCTGGGGCTGCCGATGAGTCTTCCCAGAACATCGGATATAGTTAACAAGATAGCTCCGCCCATTGCTGACATAGGAATAATCAACCGAAGATTAGGACCACAAATCAGCCGCATTGTATGAGGAACCATTAATCCAACAAAACCGATAGGCCCAGCTAGAGCGGTAGTTGCACCACATAAGAGGACACCAGCTAGAGCCCCGATAAGCCGAATGGTTCCTATACGAACACCTAGACCTTTTGCAATTTCGTCACCAAGGGCAAGAGCATTCAGGGCAGGACTAATCAACAAACTTACAAGAAATCCGATGACTAAAAAAGGAAGTACGGTGTATATACCTTCCCAAGTGGCACCGCTGATGCTTCCCACTTGCCAGAAGCGAAATGCGTTCATTACTTCTGTTCGGGGTAAGATTACAGCACTGACAACAGAGGATAAGGCAGCACTGGTTGCCGCACCAGCTAAAGCAAGTTTGATAGGGGTTGCACCGCCATAACCCAAAGACCCAACTCCATAAACAAATAAGAATGTAACCGCCGCTCCGATTAAAGCAAGCAATATATACTCACTTAGTGAACCGATATGTAAGAACGCTATACCACTCACCACAAACAAAGAGGCACCAGTATTGACACCTAGAATGCTGGGGTCTGCAATTGGATTTCGTGTAATAGCCTGCATAATAGCACCAGATACTCCCAGAGCTGCTCCAGCTATAATACCAAAAACAGTTCTTGGAATCCGTTCATAAACTACAATTTCATTTAAAGTCATTTTCTTAGAATGAATTAAAATGTCTATAACATCAAAAAATTTAACATATCGTGCTCCAAAGGCAAGGGAAGCCAAAATACATATCAAGAGGATAAACATGCTACAAACTAGCAATATAATGATTTTAGAGTATTTCATTTTACTTTATCTGCTGCCTCTCCGATAATGTGAAGATAATCATCGATAGTTGCCGGGATGGAAAGTGCGCTTGGTGTTCCAGATGCCGCCAAAGGCGTACCATCTTCAATTACTGCTACAGAGCCCCTCTTGACTGCTGGAATAGTTCCAATAAGCGTATCCGCCTGTAACAAATCACATAATTCGTCATTGCCATATGTAATAACAATGTCAATGTCTTGAAGTATATCTACATTTTCTGCACTTATCTCCAAAGCAAAACTATTGCTTTCAGTTGCTAATTTAGTTACACTTTCCGGGAACTTCAAACCTAAGTCTGTTAGATACGCAGCCCGCGGATCACTAGGTAAATACAAATAAAACTTACTTAAATCCGATGGTGAGAAATAGAAAAAAGCAGCTGTTTTTCCATTAATTTGCGGATAGTTTTTAGTCTTTTCTTCTATTAAAACTTCTAAGTCATCGACTAGTTCCTCACCTTCTGCTTTCATACCAATACCTGTTGCATCAATAATAATTTGATCACGCCATAAAGTTTGCCAAGGCTGTGTAGGATAAGCCACAACAGGTGCTATTTTACTTAATAGGTTATATTCTTCCTGAGTAATACCAGAATATGCTGCTAGAATAACATCAGGCTGGACATCGCTAATAGCTTCGTAGTTCAAGCCAGCAATATCGTCAAAAAGAACAGGATTATTTACTCCCAACTTTTTAAATTGGGCTAGAGTCCAAGGTAAAAGACCGCTATTATCTGTAACACCATAGTTTGCTTTTGAAATCCCAACAGGGATGACACCTAGTGCCAATGGAGTGTCTTGATTACCCCATGAGATGGTAGCAACACGCTCCGGTTTGTTTTTTATAACCGTTTCTCCAAATGCATGTTTTATCGTAATTGGATATTTTGCTTCAGTAACAGTGGTTCTATTTCCTTCTACCGCAGATTCATGATATGCAGAGACACCTGTGACATCAGTGGTTGATGATTTTGTACAACCAGATAGGACAAGGGTTAATACCATTACTGATGTGAAAACTAATTGAAATTTTTTAAATGTCATAATGTTTCCTTTCATAAAATAAAATATTCTTTGAGAGAGTTAGTTTAAACTAACTCTCTCAAAGAATATTACAACTATTATTAATTTATGTCAAGTAATTTCTAAAAAAAAGAGTATAATTTTGTCGATTCAGCACACTATAAACCATGCATAGGTGGTGAATGTAGAAAGGCGGTAAAACTCTTTAAATGAATAATGCTAAGTTACTAGCCTTACTACTTCCAGCAATTATTTTGGCAACAAACCATTGATATGATAATTCTACCACACCAATAGATTTTTATGTGCGAAGTTTGAATAATTTACATTACTACTCTGTGTTGACTAGAACTGATACTGTATAATACATTTATCAAATCCAATTAGTCTTTTAAACATTATCTTTAGGCGGATTATGCTTTCAATTTAGCTTATAACACAGTTTGGTTTTAATATGTTTTTTTATGACTTCTAGGAGGCAGACTTCCCTACAACTCCCTCCAATTATTAAAATTATACTCAATCACTATTAAACCATTAGCTCCCTCATCGTTTACTACTGCTCCAATTGAATCAATGCTGTCGTTGCTGTCATATACTATAATTCTATTAACCATTAAATCAATAATGTTTTTATTAATTCCTTGAGTTTTAATTTTATTTATAAAGTTATCAATGATATGCAGCTTATCAATTTGCTTATTTTCTTCTGCTCTAAGCCTTTCCAGCTCCTGATTAAGCATACTGATTCGGGCTTCTAGCACTGGATTCATCCTTGCAAAAAGCTGCTCGGATATTTTTCCTTCAAGCCTATCGCTGTATAGCACATCCTGCTGCTTTTGCTTAATTACTATCTGCTGCTCAACCTTTTGTAGCTTTTCCTTAGTTTGCTGCTCCTGTTCATTAAAATCCTCGCAATTCAAGCAAAAACTATCGATAAGAGTTCTGTTTGTAAGCATATCCAGCAATTCCTTAGTAATCACATCAATTATTGTCTGCTCAGAAACATAATGACTAGAACAACTCTTACACCCATTCTTTGCATAAGAACTGCATATGTAGCCAGCTGGTCTGTCCTTACGTACTCTGACATACATAGCTTTACCGCATTTACCACAGAAAATTAAATTGCTCAAAAAATGTGTTGTATTTCTGTTATAGCCCTGATTTGAGCGCTTTTTTGCCCTGATTTTCTGAACCTCTTCAAAATCAATATTATTAACTATTGGCTCATGTGTATTGGTTGTAATTATCCATTTTTCAAAGGGAAGTCGTCTGGTTTTTTTATTTTTAAAGCTTATTTTTTCACTAACACCCTGTACTGTATCCCCGATATATACACGATTGCACAAAATTCGTTGTACAGACACTTGATTCCATGGCGTTATCGGAATGTCTGAATTTTTTGAGGACGGTGAGGGATATCCCTTTTCATTTAGAATATTTGCAATTGCAGCATAGCCATGACCTTTTTTGTATAAATTGAATATTTCTTTAACAACAGGGGCTGTTCTGATATCAACTACAAGCTTGTTTTTTTCATTTATAGACTTAACATAACCATATGGAGCATTACCTATGTATTCGCCTTGCTCTATCTTAAATCTAAGATTTGCTCTTATTTTTTTAGAAATATCTCTAACGTACCGTTCAAGGTATATCAAACCATAGACATATGTAAAAGTTATCAATTCAATATGAAATAAGATTTATTATTAGAAATTTTATTTTTTACGACTAGGCTCATTTTGTTTAAAAGTTGTCCTATTATAGAACATAAAGATGGCATCACGTTGCCATCTTTATGTTCTATACTTACTTACGAAACAGTCTGTCACTCTTTTATTTTCTTAATACTATTTCTGACTCTTGGTATATTTTGTTTTGAACTTAGTACAAGTTAAAATATCCCAATCATTTATTGCAAATTAATAGTATTACTTTGATTTTCTCCAAATTGAATATATTCTACTGGATATTTTTTGCTTATCTTTATTCCACTCTCAAACCAACTTCCTTCAGGCTTAAATTTGACAATAATAAAATCAGGGTTTGAATTTTTATCAACTTTTACAGATTCTTTTTTTATATTACTATCTAAAACTATTCTGTCGTCTGATCCTTCAATATCATAAATAGTATCAGTACCTGTATCTTGTTTGTATATATATAGGTCATTACCTCTTCCACCATGAAGTGTATCATCATATCTTCCACTAACAATTTTATCCACTCCATCTCCACTATATACAAAAGTACCAAAATCACCACATATAATATCATCATTCTCCGATGTACCTACTATACCTCTGTTGTTATAGCTTTCAAGCCTTTCAATCCCAATTGGGGCTTTAACACTAACTTCTTTAATTGTATCTCTCAATTTGAATACATATCTTCCATTAACAAGTTTAGGTTGAATCAAACTTTCGAGAAGATGCGGGTTCCATGAAACCTCCTGCTTCCCCTCTACTATTTTAGTTTTATCTATAATATCACCTTTATCCCAATCTTCTCCCATCTGAGCAACCCACACATCTCCATAATTACTTATTTCAGAAAAGTATGGAACATCTATTCCGATAAAATTTTCATCAAAATCTTCGAGATTCTTTGAAGCAAAACATGCTATAGTTGCTTTAGTAACTGATGGTGAACTATAGGTATATGCTGTTATCCCATATGCCATAGATACATAACTTGCCAACGCACCTCCAAGAGAATGCCCTGTAATTACAATATTAGCATTATTATATTTTCCAGTTATTAAAGTACTAATTTCATTATAGTAGTTTATAGCTTGTGTATATGTATCATCTAGATTATTAAATTTCATTTTTAAATCAGTAATAGCATCACTATTCAAAGAAAAAAGTTCATCCGTTCCTCTATAGGCTATAACAACTTCTTTTTCATCTTTGCTTACAAATGTTACAGCAGCAAATGAGCCTTTTTGGTAGGGTTGCACTACTTTCCATCCTTCGACATTTGCAAACTTATAAAAATTTATCCATTTTGCCGTACTGCCTTCCCATGGCTGTTCATTCCCATCCTTTGATTTCTCAAAAACTGTATCACCTAAATAAATACCATCACTAAAATTATAATTATATGCAAGCTGTGCAAATGCTAAATATTTAATATAATCTGATTCAGTAATTTTATTATTGTCTATAGCTTCTATTTGTTGTGACGGATTACCTTCTTGATTTTGAGTGTTATTAATATTTTGAATATTAAAGTTATCTTTTTTTTCAAATACCTTCAACATAATTGTAATCGCTTGCTCCTTCGACGCATTACTCAAAGGTGAAAACTTGTTTTCAGATCCCGTAATAATTCCATTTCCCGACATAAATGCAACAGCTTCCTTTGCATAGCTTGTAATGCTCTGACTATCACTGAATGAGAGTTTGCTTACATCATTATTTAACCCAGGATACAATTTAAGTAGCATGGTATAAATCATTTTGCAAAGGTCTTGTCTTGTAATTGGAAGGTTTGGTGAAAATTCATTTCTGCCTGTCCCTTCTGTAATGCCGACAGCACGTGCTTTCTTTGTTATAACACTATTTTCACTACTGACATCAGCAAATCCTTGAATATTTGATATATCAATCTGTGCGCCTTTAAGCTTCTCGTATAGCTTTACTGCCAGTTCACAGAATTCAAGTCTTGAAACTTGTCCTCGAAAATCATACATGGTCTTTTCAGTAATCAAACCATTATTATATGCATTTGTCACAAATTGTTTTGCCCATTCTGATGGTATATTTTTTTCAGGAATCATAATGATGTCATAGGGAACAGGAACATTTTTTGCTGAAAATTGCATATTTAGGTTTTTTTCCTTGTAACCATAATACTGTGCATGTACTATGTGCGTTGCAGGTGCTATTCCAGCTATATTATATTTTCCACTTGCATTTGTCCTGCCAACATATTTTCCTGCTTCTTCTGGAGTCTTTGAATTTAACCAAACTGCAGCACCGTTTAAAACTAGATTATTTTGCTTAGTATCATCAAAATAATTACCAACATACACAATTCCATATACCTTAGTAAGCTCATTCATAACAATATTTACTTCGCTTGTAGAAGGAATTTGTACATTGTATGAATCCTTTTCTGAAGCATAGCCTTCTTTTGAGGCAACAATCAAATGTCCTCCTGTTGAAACCTCTGGGATAATAAACTTGCCATTTAAATCAGTCTTTACAGCAAATGAATCATATTTTACATCTGGAGCAAATGGTTTAACTTCAACACCAGGAATTGCTTCTCCATTAGAAGTTCTTACATAACCAGTAATACTATATCCTGTTTTTGCGGCCATATATAATTCAAACTGATTATTTGTTTCTTCAAAATATTTATTAATTTTTTCAATAGTATTTCCATTTTCATCAATTAGTGAATAGCCCTCTTTTTTAGCAGTTACAATATGTGAACTTGCTGCGACTTTTTCAAAAGTAAACTTACCATCTTCTCCAGTAGTTGCAGTCAAATTGCTTAATGTTATTGTTACACCTTCTAAAGGCTTTTTCGTATATTTACTTATAACTACTCCCGAAACGTTAATAATTTTTATAGCCTCTACTTCTTTCTCTCCAACCTTTATTCCTACTCCATCTTTATTCTTAGCCCAAACTTCAACCCAATACTTTCCTGGTTTGTTCATCCAAGTTGCTCCTGATTTGAAAGAGGGAATATTACTCAAGTTAAAAGTTGACGAATTTGTTGATTTAGATATATATAGACCTGCTAGAGTCTTATTATCAGGGCCTTGAATATTAATAGTCACCTTTTCGATTATTCCGCCATTACCATCAATTTTACCAGAAAACGACACATTTTCTCCAATCGCTATTGTATCTTTGTTTAGAGAAAAGTCTGACATAGTAGGCGAATTAACTACTAATTTTATCATGCTTATATCTTCAGTATTATTACTTTTCACATCAACGTTCTGTTCATAGTCTATATATCCTGTCTTTGAAGCAGATATGGTATATTTGTTGGCTTCCACATTATTAAACTCTTAATACCCATTGTAATTTGTTGTTGTATTCGAGTTACTTGTACCTTTTAGCTTTATTACTACTCCTGACAGTACCATTCCTGTTTTGCTATCTTTTACGTAACCTGATACTTTAAATTTTTGTACATTCGGAATCATGCTTATATCTTTAGTAGTATT
>JAEZIB010000098.1 GCA_023416275.1 Bacillota bacterium
AAGAATGCAAATGACCCGCTATAGGGAATTGAAACTTAATAATCAATTCATTATCACGGCATATCTCGCATGGTAAGAATGCAAATGACCCGCTATAGGGAATTGAAACTCCTCAAATTCTTCATCATCCCACATAGCATTTTCAGTAAGAATACAAATGACCCGCTATAGGGAATTGAAACATTACAAAAAAACAAGAAACCTATTCCTTAATCCTGTAAGAATGCAAATGACCCGTATTTGGGAATTGAAACATCAACTAACATTATTACACTTTCACGGATACCATTAACGTAAGAATGCAAATGACCCGTATTAGGGAATTTGAAAAGTCTATCATCTAGCTTCGCTATTTGATAGACCGTAAGAATGCAAATGACCCGCAATAGGGAATTTGAAAAGTCTATCATCTAGCATTCGTGACATGTTAGGAGGTTAATAATTTTGCAAAATCAAAAAAAGTGGAGTTTCAAGAAGCATATTTTGTTTTCAATAATTTGTGCTTTTTTTATAGACATTATAATATCATTTCTAGTGCCAAATAAAATAAACAAAATCAGCACAATATTTATTGGACAGTCAGGAGATGGTCCTACAAGTTTATTTGTGACATCGAATTTTTATCTTGTTCTTATAGGTGCTTTTTTGGTGACAATGGTTGTTATGCTAAGTTTCTACAACCTAATAAAGCTAGTTTTTAACAAGCACTTTCTAAAATAAATGCTTTAAAAGAATAACTTGATTTTCTCATCTGGAAATCGTAATTATTTTGGCAGTAAACCATTAATATATTTTATTAAAACACCTAAATATAACCATTTTACATTTATTGCCTTGACATAAAAAGAAAGTAATGGTATTCTAAATGTGGTTAGCTTAGACTAACTGTGTTCTTTGTAGGATTGTTAATATTCACCAAAGCTTATTAAACTAATTAGACGCGACCAAATGAGCGCTTATTTAAAAGCTCTTTGGAATTAGCAGGTTAAATTTTATTTGTATAAACTTTGCCTACAGTCAATTACAGTTCTAAGCCTTGCAATATATTAGCCAAGAAAATTACTTTTAAATTATTGCACAAGACAGAAATGAGGAAATATATGAGCGACTTTCAATCCAGTTCTTTGCTGCCATTTCACGATTTAATGGCTGGAATAATAGCAGCAATGGAAGCAAGAGATGCATATACAGCAAGTCATTCTATGCGCGTCAGTGATATGACAGAAATAATTTGCAGCTTGCTGGATTTAAGTGAAGAGCAGGCGGAAGAAATACATATTGCAGCACATGTACATGATATTGGGAAAATAGGTATTGAGGATTCGATTCTCAGGAAAAAGAGTCCTTTGGATGAAATGGAATGGCTTTCAATAAAGCAGCATCCTATTATTGGCTTTAACATTTTAAGTAAAGTCAGCTGCTTTGAGGAAATTGCAAAGATAGTGCGCTACCACCATGAAAGATGGGATGGAAATGGATATCCAGATGGTATTAGAGAAAATGAAATTCCGTTAGGCTCAAGAATTATTGCAATTGCAGATTCAATTGATGCTATGATGAGCAATAGGCAATATCGAAAGAGCTTATCATCAACGCAATGCAAAGAGGAAATACATAAAAATGCGGGCATTATGTACGATCCTGTAATAGCTGAAAAAGTGCTGAAAAATTGGGGAGCTATTGTTGATGAAATAACTTTTGATTACTCAAAAGATAAAAATGAGTGCTAAAGTTAGAACTTGTACATGAAGGTGAAGAATTTACAAATGATAAATCTTAGAATGTGATGTACATAAATGTACAAAATTCAAAGTTTAGAGCATGATGAACATATAAAACTGAATATTGAAAGTATTATACAAGAATGATTGCCCCTACACTAGCACCCTCTGGGTGCTAAAAAAAGAAGAATGAGTTAGTTGAGACTAACTAAAGCTCAATAGATGAATTTAATTTTAACGTATGAAAAAAATATGGTCTAGGAATTATGAAAGCACATTAAGTAGTGGCAATGCTTAGCTTTAAATAATTGGCAGGTGAAGTTTAGGTAGTTTTGGGGCAAATGGTATAGGTAGTGGATTATAGCAAAATCAAACACTTGCAAGAAAAATAAAAAGCTGTATTTATGCATGTTTACTGTTATCTCATATAAAACAAAGAATATGCCATTGATAAATTTAAACACCTATAGATTTTGTATTTGAAAGTTGGTTTTAATAAAATAATCATAAGCTTAAGAATAAATACGGAGGTGGACTATGAGTATTGTAATTATCGGAGGGAATGAATGTATGATTTGTCAATACAAGAATTTATGTAAGCAGTATAAATGTCAGGCAAAAATATATACCAATATGAATGGTACCCTTAAAAATAAAATTGGAACGCCTGATTTGCTTGTATTATTTACAAATACAGTGTCTCATAAAATGGTACGCTGTGCAATGACAGAGACAAAGGGCCAAAAAACAGTGATTGCTCGTTCTCATTCAAGCTCAATGGCAGCTCTTAGGGGAATTCTGGACGAACATATAGTTTCCTAACGGAGTTTCTTGTTTGTGATAGTGTAATATGCAATGAAAGCCCAGATGCTGAAGCCGAGGAAGCTTGCAAGAAGCTTGGAGCAGCTCTTGCCAGTGCATAGTTCAATATAATTACTAAATAAAAATTACATAATTCGCTTTCCTAGTTGAATTATAGGTGTTCAACTTATCAATGGAAAAGTTGAGTTACATAAGAAAATAACTAACCAACCCTACAAATAAAAAGCTGATTAAGAATTTGAATTATATTTGAATTCTGTAATCAGCTTTTTGTTATTGATAAGGATATTTCCTTATTGATTAGCCATGCAACTGTTATTAGGATAAGCTCTATAGGTTTTTAGGAGATAAATAATATATATTTTATTAAAGTCATATTGTTGGACAAAGCCTAATATATTATTAATAACTAACTCCAAGGATAAGAAGAGGGGATGAGCACAAATGAGCAATAAGCCTTTGCAAAAGCTAAAATCAGTTGAAAATGACATTCTACCGTATGTCATAACCAGTATAAAAAATGTACTGATGAATATGGAAAGTGAAATATTGGACAATCTTGAGGAAATAAGACTAAGGGTAAGTAAGCCTCTGATGGTATTTTACAAGAACTTTGATTGGTTTGTTACAGCGGAGGGTTTACTGACAAAGGAGATTTCAGCATCCTATATAGTAGTTAAGCAAGAAATATTAAAAACTATGGAGCTAATGAGTGAGAACTCTGTATATGCTTATCAGGATGAAATAAGAGCAGGATATTTAACTCTTCGTGGAGGCCACAGAGTGGGACTTTGCGGCAAAACAATAATTCAAGAGGGACAAGTAAGAAATATAAAGGATTTCAATGGGCTGAATATACGTGTTGCAAAAGAAATATCAGGCTGTTCCAAGCATATCATAAAATTCTTAATAAAAAATAGCAGTGACATATACAATACCTTGATAATTGGCCCGCCTCAATGCGGTAAAACCACAATTTTAAGAGATATTGCAAGAGTTATGAGCAACGGAGCTACAGATTATGATTTTATAGGGCTAAAGGTTGGAATTGTAGATGAGAGATCGGAAATTGCAGCATGCTTCAAAGGTATTGCACAAAATGATGTTGGCTTTAGAACTGATATTATGGATGGATGCCCTAAAACATTAGGAATGGAAATGCTACTTCGAAGCATGTCTCCCAATATAATAATAACTGATGAAATAGGAACTCAGGGTGACAAAGCTGCGATACTAAAGGTTTTGAACTCTGGAGTAAAAATAATATCTTCTGTTCATGGCTATAGCATTACAGAACTCAAAATGAGGGAAGAGCTGCTGGAAATGATTAAATCGGGCGTATTTGAAAGATACATAGTGCTAAGTAGCAGAAATGGCCCCGGAACTCTTGAAGAAGTTGTTGATTCCCAACTGACAGCAATATACAGGAGGTGCCGGACATGATAATGAAATTTATAGGGGCAGTGATACTTATTGGTGCCACTAGTTTAATAGGCTTTTCAATGGCAGCTGAATGTTCAAAAAGACCAAGAGCTTTGCGGGAACTGCAATCTATGCTGCAAATGCTGGAAAACGAGATAAGCTATTTGTCCAATTTATTATCAGAAGCATTTAATAGAATATATGAAAGCACAAATTTTGATACTGCAATACTTTTTAGAGAAGCAGCTAAATATCTAAGCACAAATGGCTATACAGCAGATTTGGCTTGGGAAAAGGCAATTGAAGAGAATTATGGCAAGCTGTCTATGAATTTTGAGGACAAGACAATACTGCTAACCTTTGGTAAAATGCTGGGTAATTCTGATTTGGAGGGTCAATTGAATAATATCAGGCTTATTTTGTCACAGCTAAAGCTTCAAGAAATTAAGGCTGAAGAAATGAAGAAGAAGAATGAAAAAATGTATCGGAGCCTTGGGGTTTTAAGCGGTTTGGCAATAGCTATAATTTTTTTCTAGCAAAATATAAATACTTAATGTGCAGGGTAATCAGCTCAAAAACAACACTATTTTATTATGTCCAATGTGGACGTGGAGGTTAGTATGAATGGCATAGATCTTATATTTAAAATAGCAGCAATAGGCATTATTGTTTCAGTACTCTATGAATTGCTCAAGCGTACAGGCAGGGAAGAGCAGGCAATGATGATAACCTTGGCAGGCATAGTTGTTGTACTGATGATTGTTTCAAAAGAAATAGCAGGACTCTTCCAGGCTGTAAAAACAATGTTCCAGTTCTGATTGGGTTAGCTTGCATGAATGGGAGAAAGCAGTAAGAAATACTGCCTACTGTCTCTAAAGCAGAGGCTCCCCACATATCAAATAACTACAAGAGGTAAAAGATGCTATGGATATACTTCAGATTGTCTGTGTCGGCATAATCGCTGTTGTTTTATCATCAACAATAAAAAAACAGCGCCCTGAGTTAGCTTTACAGTTAGGAATAGCAACGGGTTTATTAATATTTATTGTTGTTATAGTAAAGCTTTCTGCCGTAATTGATTTTTTACAAACCTTCAGCAAAAAAGCAAATATAGATTCAACCTACATAAACATACTTTTAAAAATAGTTGGAATTGCCTATATTGCTGAGTTTGGAGCTGAGGTTTGCAAGGACGCTGGTGAATCCTCCATCGCCTCAAAAATAGAACTTGCTGGAAAAGTGACAATTGTGATTTTGGCTGTACCAATTATTTCATCATTACTAGATTTGGTTATAAAGCTTATGCCCTAACAAGCTCGAAAATAAAGTTTATACCAACATTGCGCGTTTTCGAGCTGCAAAAAGCTACAAGTAGCTTTTTGTGGGGGTAATATTTCGTGCATTCATCGTTCTCTTCGCATATCAAAAAGCTGCGAGCAGCTTTTTGCAGATTTGAGTAATCAAGCAATGACTATAAACTTTTTCCGTAACTAATTTGTGTCGTTGGTGATACAAAAGAAATGTAGATGAGCTTGAAAAAATGGGGGACAAACATGCCAAAGAAAAAATTTTTGCCTGTGAATATTAAAATTAAAAAAATCAGATGCTGGTCTTTTGCAGTACAAGCAATTGAGCCTATACTACATAATTTAAAGTCAGCTATGAACATTAGCTTTAAACTAAGTCTTATGGTTTTAGTGGTATTTATATGTACTTTCTGCCCTAAAGAAGCTTCAGCCGTTAAAGACAATAATGCCAATAGTGGTCAAAGTATCAGCCAGGAAGCAGAAAAAAATCAATATGATGAGACAAGCAGCTTAATCGATGAGCAGCTAGATGCAAACGATACTAACTCCATTACAGAGAGCGTTAAAAAGTATTATTCCAAGGAAGCTGAGCAGCTGTTTCCTGAATTCAAGCCTGATAACATAATTTCCTCAGCAGTAAAGGGTGATTTTGATTTAAGCATTACCGGAATAATTAATAGAGTAGTTAGATATTTGCTTGGAGAGGTGTTTCTAAACACTGATATCTTGATAAAGATAATTATTTTGGCAATAATTTGCGCTATATTGAAGAATTTGCAGAATTCATTTTTAAGCGAAAGTGTGGGAGAGCTTGCATTTTTTGTCTGTTATATTGTTATAGTATCGGTATTGATGATTAGCTTTAGCACTGCTATGAGCATGTGTGTGTCTATTATAGACAGTATGGTAAGCTTTATGCACTCAATAATTCCTCTTTTAATCAGTTTGCTTGTATCGACAGGAAACCTTTCGTCAGCAGGAGTTTTCCAGCCTATACTTATTATGCTTGTAGAGTTAGGGGCTACAATTATAAAAAATTTCTTTATACCCTTAATATTTTTGATAACGGTTTTAAATATCGTTAATAATATTTCGGACAAAGTTCAGTTAACTAAACTCTCAGGCTTTATAAAGCAAATATGTACATGGGGAATTGGATTAATATTGACTGTATTTATTGCGGTTGTTTCCATTCAAGGAACTATGGGTGCAGTAGTAGATGGTGTGACAAGTAAAACTGCTAAATTTGCCCTTGGCACCTTTATACCTGTAGTGGGAAAATATTTGGCTGATGCTGCTGACACAGTAGTTGGCTGTACTTTAGTAATAAAAAATGCCTCTGGTATTGTTGCTATGCTTGGCATAATAATAATTTGTCTGGCTCCATTACTGAAAATACTTGCTCTTGTAATATTATACAGACTTGCAAGCGCAATTGTTGAGCCAATATCCGATAAGAAAATAACAAACTGCATGAGTGATATGGCAAGCTCGTTGACCTTCTTGCTGGGAATAACTGCGGCTGTATCTGTTATGTTTCTGATAGCTATAACAGTTGTAATAAGTACAACGAATTTATCAACAATGATAAGGTAGGGGGATAGGTATATGCTTTTATTTTTAAAAGACTGGATAATAAATATTGTAACTATTACAGTAATACTTATTCTCTTTGAAATAATAATTCCAACAGGGAAAATTAAAAAAATAATCAATGTGGTATCAGGCTTTATTTTGTTAATTGTCATAATAAACCCATTTATAGCTCTACGGAATCAGAACTATACATTGAGGGAGGATGTTATTTCCGACAGTTTTTATATTGATAAAAAAGAGTTGGAAAACAGTAGTAAGTTACTAAATGATACTCAAATGAAACAAATTGCAAGTGTTTATAAAAATAAACTGATACATAAAATACAAGCTGAGACAGAAGAAATAGAGGGTGTAGAAACCTTAAAAGTAGACGTGGAAATAAATGAAGACTACACCTGCGACAACTTTGGTGAAGTTAATAAGGTATATTTGGAAATGCAAAAAAAGAAGAAACAGGGTAAAGAGGAAAAACAAGTTGACAGCATAAAAATAAAACCTGTTGCAGCAGTGAAGGTTGATATTATTTCACAATCTGAAAATGAGAAAACTAAAGCATCAAAGCAAATAAATGAAAGTGGTAGTAAACTTGCAGAGTTGGTTAAAGAAAATTTACATAAAACTCTTGAAATAAAAAAGGATTCAATTATCGTTACAATACTGGAGGAGTAAAAATAATACAAACTATTGATAATTCTACCGTATAAATAGATTTTGTTTGCGAAGTTTGAGCGTAATAGCTAAATAAAACAGATAATAAAGGGGGTGGAGTCCATATGCTGCAAAGATACGGGGCTGGAAGAAATGCAGAGTATGGGCGAAAATATGAATATGCTTAAAAAGCTTCTGGAAAAATCAAAAGGATTAGTTACAAAGCAGGGCAGTAAAAAATTTATAGAGAGAGCAGCAATAATAGCTCTTTTGGGGGTTATTTGCCTGATTGCAGGAAGCGTTCTGTTTGAAAAGGATTCTGAGAATAAAACAAGTACAAGTACTCTTGCTAATGTGGGTAATGCTGGACTTGATACGCAAGCTACTTCTGAGGCAAAGGATGGGGCTATAGAAACTCTAAATCAGTCAAATAAAGACCCTAAAAGTGAAATGGAGACCAAGTTGCAGGCAATTTTGTCCAAAATCAGCGGTGCAGGTAAAGTAGACGTGATGATTACATTTTACACTGGAAATGAATTTGTACCAGCTGTAGATGTAAATACAAGTGAAAATAACACTCAGGAAAAGGACAAGGAAGGTGGTTCAAGAGTAGTTAAGCAAACTGACAAAGAAAACTCAACTATTTATGAAGAAGTTGATGGATCAAAAAAACCTTTTATTGTCAAGGAAATTTTACCAAAGGTAAAGGGCGTAGTGATAGTGGCTGATGGGGCTGCGGATGCAGAGGTAAAGGCTAATTTGGCAAAAGCGACAGAAGCTCTTTTGGATATAGCTACTCATAAAATACAGGTTTTTATAAGAAATGGTAATTAAATGGCTTTTCATTGATTTTTGAGCACCTATACTAATTTAAAATGTGGAATCTCATTTTAAATAGTATTGCTTGATTGCTCAAAAATTCGAGAGAACGATGAATGCATGTAATGTAAACTTCGCATTTTTCAATTAAGAAAGTTGAGTAAATAATTTAAAAAAAAGAAATAAACTGTATAAATAATGAATATACATAATCTAAGATAAGTTATAACGCCTTAAGTTAAAAGCTAAGGAGGAATAATAAATTATTAACATTGTTAGGAGGGTCTATGTAATGAAATTTCTACAAAGAAAACAAATTGTTGTACTTTCCCTTGTATTAATGCTTGTTATAGCTGGCTACTTGCAAGTCAGCTACAACCAACATTACAGTACAGCTGAAGATCCTGCCCAAAGTGGTGATGCTGTATATGTAGATAGCCTGGGCGTTTCTACAGGAGAAGTTGCAGAGAATGAGCAAGAGGCTGTAACAGCATCTAAGGAGACAAATAACTATTTTGCGCAGACAAAAATGGACAGAGAAAATGCTAGAGATGAGGATATTGAAACAATAAAGACCATAACCTCTGATCAGCTTGCTACCAAGGAAGCTAAGGCAAAAGCTCAGGATAAAATGTTGAAGCTAGTTGAAATCAACCAAAAAGAGGCAAACATTGAATCCCTGATAAAAGGAAAGGGCTTTAGTGATGCCATTGCAATGTTTGCAGATGACGGAAGCGTTGATATCATTGTTAAAGCTCCAGCAATTTCAAAGGCTGATGCAGCTAAAATAGCTGATATAGTTGTTAGACAAGGAAATGTTTCTTTTGATAAAGTAATTATTAAGTCAATGTATTAAGCTTATAACGAGGCTAGAAAATGTACCTCACTTCTATAAGTAGTGGGTACCGCTGTGGTTTTCGGGCAGTGAGAATATCTCTCGTCTCGCTTACACCGCTGATGAAATTAAATTTTTCTACAATCGAAAATTTTAATTTTGAATCTAGATGTTATAATAACTTGAATTTTTACATAAAAATTCTAAAAGTAAGGTTATCCTTAAATAGGATAGCCTTTTTCTATGTTATAAATCTAATTCTCGTCAAACAAAAAAACATTGATAAGTTTGAACGACCATTAAGACTGAGTTATTAATCTGTATTTTATGCAGATATAAATGTATATTTATTGCATTGATAATTGCATTTTTAAGTGGTATAATTTACAAAGTTCTCAACAGTTTCTTTTTCAGGAGTTATTAGAATTATGTTGGGCATAATAAAGTATTAAGTTATTTTAAAGTCAAAAAGCAAAATTCTTTCAAGAAGTTTTCCTATGGAGAGGTGCAATATGGACGAAGAAAATAGTATTTTAGATGATTACGGGTCTGTAAAAATTTCTGAAGAGGTTGTTGCCATCATTGCAGGAATTGCTGCTACTGACGTTCCTGAAGTTGCAGGTATGAGCGGCGGAATAGTAGGAGGCATTGCCGAAATACTTGGAAGAAAGAATCTTTCAAAGGGTGTAAAGGTTGAGGTTGGCGAAAAAGAGGCTGCAATTGACCTTTATATAATAGTGGAATTCGGTGCCAGGATACCTGAAGTTGCTTGGAATATTCAGGAGAAGGTTAAAACTGCAGTACAGACAATGACAGGCTTGAATGTAATTGAAGTAAATATTCATGTTCAAGGTGTAAACTTTGACAAGGAAATTAAAAAGGAAGTAGAAGCAAAATAAATAAACTTTGCCAATTATTTGGTTGTTGCTTGCAATTGTAAGCTGCTTATAGCACGTTATGGCTTTAGCTTTATTGTTGCTAGGTTAATAATGCCAAGTGCTGAGCCAAGGATTTTTACTGGAAAAGTTAATTATAACGAGGCAAGAAAATGCCCCCCACTTCTATAAGTTGCGGGTACCGATTTGGTTTTCAGGCGGTGTATAAATATTTTACAATCGAAAAATTTAATTTTGAATCTAGGCGTTATAAAAGGTATTATAATACAAATAGCTGGAAATAATTAATATTAAATAGATATATATACATATCTATGAAGTAAAAAATATGTAAAAAGATGGACTAAATATAGCTATTTCATACATACAGAGTTTGATTTTTATTAGTATATGAAATATAATAAGCTTATGACGAGGCAAGAAATGTACCTCCACTTCTATAAGTGGTGGTACCGGTTTGGTTTTCAGGCGGTAGAATATTTCCTGTCTCGCTTACACGCCGCTGATGTAATAGCTCGAAAATAAAGTATGTTCGAACAAGGTGCATTTTCGAGCCACAAAAACCACAAGTGGTTTTTGACGGTGTATAAATATTTGTGCAATCGAAAAATTCATTTTGTATCTGGGCGTTAAAAGGTAATGTTTGGCTTTTATTATATAATTCTAATTAACTTAGGTTGGTAAGCCAATATTTCTTATGTCAATAAAAGAGGTGGAGACTATGAACATAATATTACGTGTTTTATTAGCAATATATGCATTTTTTCTTACAATTGCATCCATGTTTGTAATGCTTGTTACTATTAAGTCCAGCATACTAACGGATACCTATACATACCTATATAATGAAGTGCTGCAATATAGAAACCCGTCAATAATTATGTTTATTATTGCTTCAATATTTTTTTGTTTGAGTTTGACATTTCTTCTTTCAGGATTTAAGCCTGAGGGAGATAAAAAGGCAATTGTAAAATATAATAAAAATGGTGATATCAGAATTACTCTGAACTCCATTGAAAATATTGCACTTGCAACATCAAGAAAGCTATCAGGTATTCGTGATTCAAAAGCATATGTTACTAAAATAGGGGAATGTGTTAGTATTACTGTAAAAGCTATAGTACTTCCAGAGATAAACATACCTTTGTTATCTGAGGATATGCAAATCAAGGTTAAGACTGCAGTTGAGGATTGTACTGGAGTTCAGGTGGATAGTGTAAAGGTACTTGTTGAGAGTATTTTTACAGGCTATAAGTCTTCTAGAGTTGAGTAGCATATGGAGGTGTTCAAAATAATGGATAAGCAAAAGCTATATGAAATTTATAGGCTTCATAAAGGAGAAATACTTGGTGCTGCAATTGGTCTTGCTATTGCCGTTAGTGTACTGTTGCTTGGCATTATTAAGGCTCTGTTTGTTATTGTATGTGTTACCGTTGGATGCTATATAGGTAAAAGATTACATCAAGATAAGGATTACATTAAGAATTTACTGGATAGAATTTTACCGCCAGGTACATACAGATAAAATACTCAATTTTCCAATATAAAAAAGTGTCTGAACCTGGGTTGCTGTTGCAAAACTTTTTATAATAAAGGTTCAGCTAAATATTTTCAATTGGGAACAAAGTTGAAAAAATAAATTAATTTGAAGCTACATAGGAGGAATTTTAATGGGACGTCGTGCATCCAGGGAAACTGCAATGAAACTGTTATATCAAATGGAAATACAAAAAAGTGATAAAAGTGAACAAATTGAAATGGCCCTGGAAGATGAAAGCTTTACTGAAAAGGATAAAAAGTATATTAGAAATATTATTGATGGGGTAAATGAAAAGGTTGCTATTATTGATTCCATTATAGAAAAGAATGCAATGGGTTGGAAGATAAACAGAGTTTCAAAGATAGATTTGTCTATACTTAGGATTGGAATTTATGAAATTCTATATCGTGAGGATATTCCATTCAGCGTTTCTGTTAACGAAGCAGTTGAATTAGCTAAAAAGTATAGTAATGACGATGCGGGGTCATTTGTAAATGGACTTTTGGCGAAGGTTACGAAAGCAGATACTCAGGCTGAAAGTACTTTAAAAGACCAATCTGACAAAGATGGTGTTTCTGTAGAATAACGCAAAGCTTAGGCTTGCTTTATCAGCTTCAAAAACATATAGTCCAGATGCATAGTAACCATAATAGAGTTAATAAATCGGGTAATGTGAGGTTATATTTGCATTATCTTTTTTATTTTATTAACTCAATTTTTGCACACAGTATATTGGAGCGGGATATTTATCCAATACCTACAATTTTGAACTTGGAATATTGAGCTATTTATAGGAGAGTAATTAATGGAAAAAGTTTATTCTGTTTCAGACATTAATAATTACATAAAGCAGATAGTTTCAAACGATGGCATTTTATCGGGATTGTCTGTAAGAGGCGAAATTTCGAATTTTAAGCATCATTATACTGGACATATGTATTTTACTATAAAGGATCAAAACAGTGTTTTAAAATGCGTTATGTTTAAATCTCATGCCTCCTTACTAAGATTTGCTCCCCAAAATGGTGAAAAGGTTATTGTATCAGGTTATATATCTGTTTTTGAAAGAGATGGACAGTATCAGCTATATGCAAGTGATATGCAGCCTGACGGAGTTGGAGCTCTTCATCTTGCTTATGAGCAGTTAAAAAATAAGCTGCAAAAAGAGGGACTGTTTGATATTGATATAAAGAAGAAAATTCCTGTATTGCCCAGATGCATTGGTGTTGTTACCTCTTCAACCGGTTCGGTTATCAGAGATATTATTAATGTAACCTATAGAAGACATCGTAATATGAGAATTCTGTTGTATCCAGTTGCAGTACAGGGAGCGCAAGCGGCAGGGCAAATTGCTGCTGCAATATCAAAATTAAATGAACTAAAACAAGTAGATGTAATAATAGTTGCAAGAGGCGGAGGATCGCTGGAAGAACTCTGGGCATTTAATGAGGAAATTGTAGCCCGAAGTATACATGCATCTGATATCCCTGTTATTTCTGCCGTTGGGCATGAAACTGATTTTACAATTTGCGATTTTGCTTCCGATATGAGAGCACCAACGCCATCAGCAGCAGCAGAATTGGCTGTTCCTGATATAGAGGTTCTGCTATATAAGCTACAGAATTACAATATACGAATGAAGACTTCTCTTGTAAATAAGCTGGCAGCCTGTAGAAATCAGCTTCAAAAGGTAAATTCCAGAAATGTATTCCGTCAACCCTATGATAAGGTTAACCAATTCAGGTTAAGGATTGATAATGATTTAAAACATCTTTATAAGAGCAGTGAAATGCTTATAAAGGATAAAAAATCCCAATTTGCAATGCTTGCAGGCAAGCTTGATGCACTTAGCCCATTAAAAGTACTTGAACGTGGTTATACTGTGGTAAAAAGTTCAGAAGGCAATATAGTTAGTCGGCTAGAGCAGGTTAATATAGGAGATGCTCTTGAAGTTTCTTTAAAGGATGGAAAAGTTGATTGCAAGGTGATTTCAATGAAACAAGGAGGCAGCTTAAATGGTTAGAAACCTAAAGAAAAGTGATGCTGATAAAAGCTTTGAAGATGCAATGCTTGAGTTGGAAAATGTAGTTTCAATGCTGGAAAAGGGTGATACAACATTAGAAGAATCAATTGTAAATTTTCAACAGGGAATTGAACTTTCCAGATATTGTGCAGCCAAGCTTGATGAAGCTGAGAAGAAAATATCAATATTACTGCAGGATGAAGAAGGTAAACTAATTGAAAAGGACTTTGATATATGAATTTTTCAGAAAAGCAATCAGAATATATACAAATTATAGAAGACAGCCTTGATAAAAGTATAAAAATTGAAAACCCCTACTATATTAGTTTAAAAGATGCTATGAAATATAGTTTGATGGCTGGTGGCAAGAGACTTAGGCCTGTTCTTGCTCTTGCCGTTGCAGAAATGCTTGGCAAAGATTTAAAGGATGTTCTTGCTTTTGCCTGTTCTATTGAAATGATTCACACATATTCTTTAATACATGATGATTTACCCGCTATGGACAATGATGATTTCAGACGAGGCAAGCTTACAAATCACAAGGTATATGGGGAAGCAATGGCAATTCTAGCTGGAGATGCTTTATTAAATCTCGCATATGAGAATATGATAGAGGATTCGATAAATTCTAAAAATAGCAGGAAGCTGGATGCAATGAGGCTTGTTGCTCAATATGCTGGAGCATTTGGCATGATTGGAGGGCAAGTAATTGACTTGAATTCTGAAGGTAAAAGTATAGCTGAGGATAAGCTTAAGACTATGCATAGGCTAAAGACAGGAGCGTTGATTAAGGCACCTGTAGAGTCGGCTGCTGTAATTTGTGGTGTTACTGATAATGAACTAAATTTATTATCCCATTTTGCCGCAAATCTTGGTTTGGCATTTCAAATTAAGGATGACATATTGGATGTTGAAGGAAACATAGAGAATATGGGCAAGAAGCCTGGAAGCGATGCACTTTGTGAGAAAACTACTTATGTGACTATGTATGGTCTAGAGCAATCCAAGAAGTTATTGGAAAAAGTCACAGATGAGGGGGTTGCCTATCTTGAGCAATTCGGCTCAAAGTCGGAGTTTCTAAGGGATATGGCAATATCTTTAGTCAAAAGAACTGGTTAAGAATATGGTTTGTATTTTATCATTAATTATGTTATAATATTGTCTCGATGGCACTTTTAATGCCATTATACTAAAAATATAGAGTCAAGTTGTTTTCGTTTTTAGTATTTATTCTGATTTTGTCAGATAAGCAGGTTTGGTTATAATTTTTATAGTCAATTTAATAGCAATGTTAGTTTACTTGCTTGAGTTATTATAATGCCTAGATTCAAAATGAAATTTTTCGATTGTAGAAAAATTTTATTACATCAGCGGCGTTTCAACGAGGAGAGATATTTTCGCCGCCTGAAAACTAAAGCGGTACCCGCCACTTATATAAGTGGGGGACATTTTCTTGCCTCGTTATATATTTTAAATAAAAACATGGTGGCGCAGTATTCTAGTCAGTACTAGTGGCTCTGAAGACGGGCCTAAAAATCCGTTAAAGGGCACATCGATGAAGTTCCTTGTGCCGGCTTGCTACGCCCAGTGGTGGGCTGGTGCTGGGAGTTAAGGCTTAGGGGCGATCCGCAATGGCATGCGGGCGTTGACCCCTTTTCCGTGGAGACCCTGACTTGTGGATGAAAAGTTGAGCTATACGCTTACCACCTCATCTACGATAAGGGATTAAACCTGTTATGCGGTATCGAAAGATGCTGTGAACAGAGTAGCCTGCCGTGAGTGAGATTTGGTGGATAGTGGATCGGATGCTTAATGTATTGGCCGATATATGAGCATTATTGCTGCTTGAAACCTTTTTTGCAAAAGAGGCTAGGAGTCATTTTGACTGTTGGGGAAAACCCCTAGACTGTTCTATATGTGGTTTATTGGGGATTAAAGTGTGGACTAAGTGGTAATCAGGCCCCATATTTGGTAACGATATGGAGATGCGTTTAATGGGAAACCTCTGGTTTGGCGACATTCCAGCACTGCATTTGGGAAATCCTGCCTGACCTAAGCCGCAAAATTTACTCAGTAAACTGCCACCTGTTTTTCTATACATTTTGGAGGATTGGTGTTGGAAGATAATTATAAACATCCGGTCGATGAAAAGAAAGTTAAGTTTAAAGCAAATATTGTTAGTTCAAAAAAAGAGACAAGAGTGTGGACACTCTTAATTACAGTTGTCACATTTTTTATTTCTATTTTTATGTCTTTCTTCTCTAATAAAACAATTGGCAATGCATCTACAGTAGTTTCTTTTCTTATTGTTTTCGTTATAATAATCATAAGTATATTGTTTGATTTGGTGGGTACTGCTTCTACTGCTGCAGATGAAGCTCCTTTTCATTCGATGGCTTCTAGAAAGCTATATGGTGCAAGGCAGGCTATACGATTGATAAGAAATGCAGATAAAGTATCCAACTTTTGCAACGATGTTGTGGGTGATATTTGTGGTGTAGTCAGTGGAGCAGCAGTTGCACTTATTGTATACAGATTCTCAGGGAATGCTACAAATTCGGAGAACTCAATATTTGCACTGTCAATTACTGCTATGGTGGCTTCTTTAACGGTTGGAGGGAAATCCTTAGGAAAGTCTATAGCTCTTTCAAATAGTAATTACATTATTTATAAAGTTGCTATAC
Source organism: Bacillota bacterium (assembly GCA_023416275.1). Lineage (GTDB taxonomy): Bacteria > Bacillota > Clostridia > Acetivibrionales > DSM-1351 > Ruminiclostridium. The sequence goes on from JAEZIB010000098.1 coordinate 16,314, forward strand.
TAACTAATTTTCCATTTGGAAAATTCAAAATAATTAAAAAACTTAATTTTATGTCAAAGAGAAAGAAAGCTAATAAAAAGAATAAAACCAAAAAGGATAAAGGTAATTAAAGGAGTATAAACAAGTGGGGTATTTGGATAGTATAAACTTTCCTGAAGATATACAAAAATTGAATAATGAGCAGTTATTATGCTTGGCTGAGGAAATAAGGACCTTTCTTATTCAAAAGGTTTCAAAAACAGGAGGTCATTTGGCGTCAAATCTTGGAATTGTTGAGTTGACTCTTGCCCTTCACAAAAATTTTAATTCGGAAATTGATAAAATTGTCTGGGACGTTGGACATCAATCATATGTGCACAAGATTTTAACAGGACGTAAGGACAAATTTGATACACTGAGAAAGCTTGGAGGACTTGCAGGTTTTCCAAAAACTAGTGAAAGTAAGCACGACTGTTTTAATACAGGACACAGTAGCACATCTATTTCTGCTGCTCTTGGTATAGCTAGGGCAAGGGATATAAATAAAGAAAAGCATAGCGTTATTGCTGTTATTGGTGACGGAGCTATGACAGGTGGTATGGCATACGAAGCACTGAATGACGGTGGAAGGTTAAACAGTAATTTTATAGTTATACTAAATGATAATGAAATGTCAATTTCTCATAATGTAGGCGGTTTGTCAAAATACCTTAGCAGGCTGAGGACAGATCCAGTATATACAAAAGCCAAAGAAGACGTTGATAATTTTCTTGAAAAATTGCCCAATATTAGCAAAAAGGCAAGGGCTGCTGCAATAAAGATAAAAGGCACTGTAAAATATTTGTTTGCTCAAGGTGTATTTTTTGAACAATTAGGGTATAAGTATTATGGGCCGGTAGATGGACATAATTTTGAAGAGTTAAATAAAGCATTAGTTGCAGCAAAAAAGATTAAAGGACCTGTGTTGCTTCATGTAAGCACTCAAAAAGGCAAGGGTTATTCTTTTGCTGAGGAAAGCCCTGACAGATTTCATGGAATAGCACCCTTTGAAATAGAAACTGGTGAAACTTTAGGAGCAAGTGAGCCTGATTTTTCAAAGGTTTTTGGAGATACTATATGCGAATTTGCGGCTGTCAATGATAAAATTGTTGCAATTTCGGCTGCTATGGTTAAGGGAACAGGACTTCACAGATTTAGCATTGAGTATCCACAGAGATTTTTTGATGTTGGAATAGCAGAACAGCATGCAGTTACATCATCTGCCGGAATGGCAATTAGTGGGATGATCCCTGTTGTTGCTATATATTCCTCATTTTTGCAGAGAGCATACGACCAGATAGTACATGATGTTGCAGCTCAAAGACTCCATGTAATATTTGCAATAGATAGAGCTGGGATTGTTGGCGAAGATGGTGAAACTCATCAAGGGGTTTTTGACATATCCTTTTTGAATCATGTACCTAATCTTACGATTATGGCACCTGCTGATTACTATGAATTAAAACATATGCTTGACTTTGCTATTAATATACAAGCAGGACCGATTGCTATCAGGTACCCTAGAGGAAGAGGAAGGGCTGTATTGACAAGAGAGATTCCTATCCAAATGGGAAAAGGTGCGATTGTAAAGGAAGGCAAAGATGTGTGTATCTTAGCTGTTGGAACTATGGTGGCTACGGCTATCGAAGCTGCTGAAAACCTCCAAAAAAGCGGTGTCAGTGCTGAGGTTGTTAGTGTTAGATTTATAAAGCCAATAGATGAGAAACTAATTATACGTTGTGCTCATAAGTTTAAACAGATTGTTACACTTGAAGATAATTGCAGGGTTGGCGGTTTTGGAAGCAGAGTATTAGAAGTACTTAATAAAAATGGACTTAAAACTAATTTGAATGTTATGGCATTACCAGAGGAATTTATTTCTCATGGTTCTAGAAATGAATTGCTTAAGAATTCAGGCTTGGATTCTGATTCGGTTGCAAAGAGTATTTTAGAATATTTCGCTAAAGCTAAAGCGGGTTTTGGAGGATAAGAGTTGGAAAAGGAAAGACTTGATGTATTACTTGTTGAAAAGGGCTTTTTTGATAGCAGAGAAAAGTGCAAAAGTGCTATTATGGCAGGTGTTGTATGGATTAATGGAGTGCGTGAAGATAAACCAGGAACTAAGGTTTCTGTAGACTGCCAGATTGAGATAAGAGAAAATATAAATCCTTTTGTAAGCAGAGGCGGATTGAAGCTTGCTAAGGCAATAAGCGAGTTTGATATAGTTCTTGAGAATAAAGTTTGTATGGATATAGGGGCATCAACAGGTGGATTTACTGATTGTATGCTAAAAAACGGTGCTACCAAGGTAGTAGCCATTGATGTTGGTTACGGTCAGCTTGCATGGGAACTTAGAAATGATTCACGTGTTATTTGTAAGGAACGGACAAACATAAGATATGTTAAGATAGATGATATAGGCTTTCTTTCTGATTTTGCTTCAATTGATGTATCTTTTATTTCATTAACGAAGGTTATGCCTGCTGTGTTAGAATTATTGAAAGCTGATGGGGAGCTTGTTTGCTTAATAAAACCTCAATTTGAAGCTGGAAGAGAGAAAGTTGGAAAACATGGAGTGGTGAGAGATAGCGGAGTACATAAAGAGGTTATTTTAAACATTGTAAATTTTGTACTTGCCCAAAATTTATTTATTAAGGAGCTGTCTTATTCACCAATAAAAGGTCCTGAAGGAAATATTGAGTATTTACTTTATTTATCAAAGCAGGATCAAGGAAATTCGTGTAATAAAGTTAATGACCTTATAGATAGTGTGGTTACAAATGCACATTTATCTCTTACTGCAAAAACTTAATAGAATGTTAATTTTTATAAAATTACCTAAACTTTCGCAGTTGAAAATTGTAGGCGCTAAACTTATCAATGAAAAGTTAACTAAAAATAATTGAGTGAATTAGTGGCAAAAATGCTTGCTGAATGAATACATCTGAAATCACTAAATACAGCCTCCTGGAGGGTTAAGATGAAAAACATAGGTGTTATAACGAATAGAGAAAAAGACATTGGACTAAAATATACAAATCAGCTGATTGAAAGCGTGAAGAGGCATGGTGGTCAAGTTATTATTCCAACTCCTAATTCAAATGGAAAGGAAGGAATTGACAACGAGGTCAATGAAATATGTGCAAGCTGCGATTTGATTATTTGCTTAGGTGGAGATGGTACTTTTTTAAAAGCGGCCAGAGCTGCTTATTTATACGATATACCAATGTTAGGTATAAATCTTGGTTCTTTGGGATTTTTAACAGATATTGATAAAGGAGAAATTGATAAGTCTGTAGAAAATATATTTAGTGGAAACTATAAAATAGAAGAAAGAATGATGATTTCCTCTAAAATATATAAGGGTGGAAAGCTATTTGCTGAAGATGAAGCAATAAACGATGTTGTAATATCCCGTGGAGGAATACAGAGAATACTTCATTTGAGCACATTTATTGATGATAACTTCATTGAAATGTTTCCGTGCGATGGCATTGTATTAGCCACTCCCACAGGCTCTACAGCATATTCATTGTCGGCAGGCGGACCTATTGTTGATCCAACTTCAAACCTTATTATTGTAACGCCTATTTGTCCTCATATACTTTATTCCAGTTCTTTTATTGCGAAGGAGGAGCAGAGAATTAAGGTGTGTGTGGCTGATGGTTTTGAACACACAGCACTGGTAAATGTTGATGGACAAAAGCTTTATGAAATATCAGGAGGAGACTATCTTGTTATTGAGAGGACAAGCAGTAAAGTTAAAATTTTAAAGATTGATTCTAAAAATTTCTTTAAAATAGTTAGAAATAAATTTTACGATAGAAAAGAGGATTAATGATATGAAGTATAACCGTCATGCAAAAATATTAGAAATAATAGATAATAACGTAATAGAAACACAGGAGGAGCTTGCGGAGAAGCTAAAAGAGCAAGGCGTGGATGTAACTCAAGCTACTGTTTCTAGAGATATAAAGGATCTTAGATTAATTAAAGTTATGTCATCAGATGGCAGATACAAATATGCAACATTAACCCAAACGGAAAATCATATTTCAAGTAGATTAACAACTATTCTAACTGAAGCATATGTATCAAGTGATTATGCAAATAATATAGTAGTTGTTAAAACTCTTTCTGGAATGGCACAGGCAGCTGCTTCTGCAATAGATTCTCTTAAATGGGAGGAAATATTAGGAAGTATTGCAGGTGATGATACATTAATAATTGTTTGCAGAGCTGAAAAAATCGCAGAGGAAATTGTAAATAAATTTAACAAAATGATAAAACAGGCATAGTAGGTGTAACTTTTTGATGTAACTAATGCTTCCTATGTATGTTTTTCGTTTATTTTAATATAGGTAGGTGAATATGTATGCTTTTGCAGCTTGATATTCAAAATATAGCTCTTATCGATAAGCTTAGTCTTGAAATAGCACCAGGGCTAAATGTACTCACAGGTGAGACCGGAGCAGGAAAATCAATTATAATTGACTCTATAAATGCTGTTCTAGGTGAAAGAGTAAATAAAGACATAATTAGAAATGGTAGAGATAAGGCATTTATTGAAGCTATATTTGATTACAATAAAAATACATATGTAAGTGATATTTTAGAGCAGCTTGGAATTGAAGCTGAGGACGGGAATATTATTGTTTCCAGAGAAATTTCTTTATCGGGCAAAAATGCTTGCAGAATTAATGGCAGGCTTGTCAATGTATCGACGCTCAAGCAAGTAGGAGAACTACTAATAGATATACATGGACAGCACGACAACCAATCCCTTTTAAAAACTGAGACGCATATAGAGTTGCTAGATGCCTTTGGAGGAGCTGCTCTTGGAAAGTACAAAGCTGAGTATTTTGAGCTTTTTGAAGAGTATAAATCAGTCAGGTCAAAAATTCAAGGGCTTGTTGGTGACAAGGGTGAAATTGCTCGTAGAATGGATATGCTGAAGTTTCAAATTGACGAAATTAAAAATGCCAAGCTAAAAAAAGGCGAGGATGAGAATCTAAACAAGCAGAGACAGGTATTAGTTAATTCAGAAAAAATAATGAGCTCTATTATTTCATCTTATGGACTGCTAAATGAAGATAATAATGGCAAATCTGCTATGTATATTTTAAACAAGACACTTCAAGAGCTTTCAAACGTATGCAAATATGATGAGGGAGTAATTCCTATATCAGAAAAATTAGAATCAGTTATTTACCAATTGGAGGATATCTGTGGGGATATTCTTGAAAAAAGGGATGGGGCAGAATTCGATCCTGAAGAATTGTCCCGTATTGATGAAAGAATTGATATAATAGCAAGGCTCAAGAGAAAATATGGATATACAATAGATGAGATTATAGAATTTTATGAAAAATCAAAAACTGAATATCAAGAGCTTTTGCAAAGTGAGAGCTTAATTGAAGAATTGAACAAGCAACTAGCTGAGCTGACCAAAAAGCTTTCTCTATGCAGCAACCACTTGCACATGGAGAGGGAAAAGGCAGCACAGATTCTTGAAAAAAATATAACAGATGAGTTAGAAAATTTGGAAATGAAGAATTCTGAATTTAAGGTAAATTTATTATATAGTGAGAATACTACAAACTTTACTAAAAATGGACTTGACTGCGCCGAATTCCTTATTTCTAGCAACATTGGCGAGCCTTTAAAACCGTTGAGCAAAATTGCATCTGGTGGAGAAATGTCTAGAATAATGCTTGCAATAAAGACTATTCTTGCCAATGTAGATTCAATACCAACCTTAATATTTGATGAAATTGATACTGGTATAAGTGGCAAGGCTGCTCAAAAAGTAGGCGAAAAGTTGTCATATATATCAAAAAATCATCAAGTATTATGTGTTACCCACTTGTCACAACTAGCTTGTATGGCAGATAATCATTTATTAATAGAAAAAAATTCCAATGGTGAAAATACCTTCACAACAGTAAGAAGTCTCAATTCAAAAGGAAGAATTGAAGAGATAGCCAGAATAATTGGCGGCTCTGACATTACAACTCTTGCTATTAAGCATGCTGATGAACTCATCAAAGCTGCTAAAATTTTCAAATCAAAAAAATAAAATAAATTACTTTCATGTTTTAATTTACTTGAATAATAAAAAACTATAAAGGTTAACTTATGATTGATTATAAAATTCGGTCACGCTTAAAAATTTAAAAAGCGTGACCTGTTGTTTAGTTGTAATTAAGTTTATTGCAATGTGTAAAAGCAAGCAGCATGTAAATTATTTTTATTTAGGAACAGCAATATAATAATGTATTATTTGTTATATTGTTTTTCCCTCATAGGGAGCGTGAATACATGCACTATTTTAAAACCAATAAAAAAAAGCTGTTTGTATTACTAATTGTATGTATTTGTGTAGTTACATTTAGTTATTTTCAAGCATTTTCTGTAATACCGAGAAAGATAACGCTTTTGGAAGGAGAAGAATATGTTTATAATTTTCAAAGCTTTTATTTTGTAAATATTAAAGCCGATAACAGCGAGGTTTTAAAATTGAATAATAAGGATATAGAAGCAAATGGAAATTATTTGGAATTACTGTCGCCGTTAGCATTTAAAACAGAAAAGAAAGGAACTGTAAATTTAGATTTTAAAGTATTTGGGCTGATTCCTCTTAAGAAAATGCAGGTAGATATCATTCCAAGTAAAAAGCTAGTGGCTTGTGGAAATACTGTAGGTGTTAAAATAAAAATGGAAGGTATATTAGTTATAGGAGTAAGTGATGTTGATACAGGCTCTGGAGAAAGATGTGCTCCAGCTAAAGAAGCTGGAATTAGAGTGGGAGATATTATATACGATATTAATGGAAAAAAAATATCAGATATAACTGAATTAATTAAACAAATTGACAGTAGTAATGGAAACAAACTGGAGGTAACGTATAAACGAGGAAATAACATTATGCGCACAATATTAAACCCAATAATAGGTATGAACGATAAAAAATATCATATTGGGTTATGGGTAAGAGATAGTACTGCAGGAATAGGTACAATGACTTTTTTTGACCCTGAATCACGTACTTTTGGGGCTTTAGGTCATGGTATAACAGATATTGATACTGGACTTTTAATGCCTGTAAATAGCGGAGAGGTTCTTGAATCAAATATTGTTGCAATAAAAAGAGGAGTACAGGGTACTCCTGGAGAATTAAAAGGTATATTTATGGAGAATAAGTTACCAATGGGGAATATATTTAAGAATGATGAGTGTGGAATTTACGGCAAACTATTTAGCAATGATTTGAAAATGTTCAAAAATAAAGCTTATCCTATAGGTATAAGAGGTCAAGTAAAAGTTGGTAAGGCAACTATTTTATCAAATATTGAAGGTAATACTATAGAAGAGTTTGATGTGATCATTGAAAAGGTAGCACGACAATCCTTTAGCGGCCCTAAAGGAATGGTAATTAGGGTTACTGATAAAAGATTATTAGATTCAACTGGAGGCATTGTACAGGGGATGTCGGGTAGTCCAATAATACAAAATGGTAAACTAATTGGAGCGGTAACACATGTTTTGGTTAATGATCCAACCAGAGGCTATGGGATTTTTATTGAATGGATGTTAAAAAATATAGACGGAAATTCTAATAATCACATGGAAGAGTTGAAAGTTGGTTGAATTTTTAATAAAATAACATTATATTATTACTCTTTGGGCAATAATATAATGTTTTTTCTTTATAATATTAGAGAAATATGGTAATATAGAGGCGTACACAAGTTATTTTGTTTATTTAAAATATTTTTTCTTTGGCAATTAATGAAAAAACTTGTAATTATGTCGAGTTCAAAATATAATAGATACATGACATATTTTGGTAAAATAAAAACGTAGGGGGTTATTGCTTTGAGTAATAATAAGATTCAAGTACTTATTGCGGACGACAATCGTGAATTCGGAGATATCTTGTGTGAGTATTTATCAAACCAAAATGATATCGATGTTGTAGGTCTTGCAAGAGATGGTTTGGAGGCTGTTGACTTAATATTCCAGAATGCTCCGGATATCGCAATACTAGACATTATAATGCCTCATCTAGATGGTCTTGGGGTATTAGAGAAGATTGCAGAGTCCAATATGGAGAAAAAACCACTGTTTATTGTACTATCAGCAGTTGGTCAGGACAAAATTACACAACGAGCACTTGCATTAGGAGCAGAATATTACATTGTTAAGCCTTTTGACATGGATGTTCTAGTTAACAGAATCAGACAGTTGAAAACTAATACTTACTTAACTGCACCACAAAATTCTTTTTCATCATCCATCTCTTCTCACAAGAATGAGTACTTTACTACAACTGAGAAGAGACCGGCTCATATCAATAATGCTTCAAGAAGCTTAGAGGTAGAGGTAACTAATATTATGCATGAGATAGGTGTTCCAGCACATATTAAGGGTTACCAGTATTTAAGAGATGCTATAATGATGGTTGTTAAGGATTTGGATGTAATCAATTCCATTACAAAATTATTATATCCTAGTATTGCAAAGGAATACAATACTACTCCAAGCAGGGTAGAAAGAGCTATTCGTCATGCTATTGAGGTGGCATGGAGCAGAGGTCAGGTAGAAGCTATTGATGCTCTGTTTGGCTACACAGTAAATATTGGAAAAGGCAAACCAACCAATTCTGAATTTATAGCTATGATTGCTGATAAGCTTAGATTGGAAATGAAGGTTAGCTAATTAAAATTTGTAAATCAAGTGTACTTTAGTTTGACAAATAAAACTCTTCTGCTTTATTGAATTTAGAACAAAACAATAAAGCAGAGGAGTTTTTTTGTTCTAAATTTATATACTCAAACTTTGCAGTTGAGTATACTACTTAAAGTTATATCAGGTGTGGTAGCATTATCAATGGACCGTTGGGTTAGAAATAATTGCATGAATTAGTTGATGAGACGAAGTTTGAGTTATATATAATAAACAATTTGTTAATATTTTTATATTTATATTACATTTTAAATTACTATTGATATAATTAAATAAACGTCCATCTGGACTTTTAAACAAAACAATATTGTTATTATGATGAATAAAATACAACTTTATAAAAATAATATTGCTAAGCCATTTCAATAAATAAATTTTGCTGGCAATAGGGTAAGAAATATAGATAAAAAGGGGGACGGGTACGTGCCTGTTCTATAATCCGTTAGTAAACGGGGCGCGTAGACATAATTATGAATAGCAAAAGTAAAATATTAATTGTAGATGATGACAGAAATATTTGTGAACTTATAGGATTATATCTTCAAAAAGAAGGCTATGATGTAGTTTTTGCATACAATGGAATAAACGCAGTAGATATTTTTAAAATACAAACTCCTAGTTTAGTGGTACTGGATATAATGCTTCCGGGTATTGATGGATGGCAGGTTTGTAGGGAAATCAGAAAGGTCAGCTCCATACCCATTATAATGTTGACTGCAAAGGGAGAAACTTTTGATAAGGTTCTTGGCTTGGAATTGGGTGCTGATGATTATATGGTCAAGCCCTTTGAGCCTAAAGAGCTTGTAGCTAGGATAAAAGCAGTTCTAAGAAGATATGAACACAAAGAAGTAGATACTCAGGAGGTAGCTTTCGCCAATTTGATAATAAATAAGAGTAATTATACTATAAGGCTCAAAGGAAATCTTATTGAAATGCCCCCTAAAGAACTTGAGCTGCTATTCTTTTTGGCTTCCAATCCCAATAAGGTATTTACAAGAGAACAGCTTTTAGAGCATGTTTGGGGTTTTGATTTTTATGGTGATTCACGAACAGTGGATGTACATGTAAAGCGTGTTAGAGAAAAAATTGACTTGGAGGGTCAGTCTTGGCAGCTAAAAACCGTATGGGGTGTAGGCTACAAATTTGAAGTGAAAAGTTAAATTACCAAAACACAAACATATAGACAATTCTAAACGAAAAAGGGGGAACGAGTCCATGCTCTTAATTGGAGTTTGTGCCAGATAGAGAAATGGATTTATAATGAAGTTTAAATTTAAAAACACAATATTTAAAAAGCTTGTTAGTGTATTTATTGGATTACTAGTACTAAACTATGTGGTCACTGGCGGCTTTTTGTTCTATTTTTTAAATGATTATAGTACAAAGCAAAAAGAAGATACTCTTAAAAGGAACGCTGAAGTTATAAAGGACGCGTTTATAATTTTATATGGTAATATGGATAATACATCTCTTAAATGGTTTCAGAGCTTTCTAAACCAATCAAGTGTATTAAGTAATTCTATGATATGGATTGTAAATAATTCAGGACACATTGTATATAGTGAGCCAAGCATGCCTGAGAGCTTTACAGCAAAATATATGGATGAATCCAGATTGGCAAAATTACCTGATGCAAGACAATATTCAGATGTTATGGACGGTGGAAATGAAACTCTTGTAAAGACAGGAGATTTCTTCGGTTTTTTTGCTGATGATGCCTTCAAAAATGATGGAAGCTCGTGGGTAACAGTGCAAATGCCTATCCAAGTAATACCTAGTAACGGAAAACAAATAACAATAGCCGCTGTGTATTTACACACCCCTGTACCTGAGGTTCAGAGGCTTCAGTTTTCAGTATTGAGGTTGTTCATGATATCTGGTGGATTATCAATATTGATAGCAATTTTTCTAGTTTATCTATTCTCAGTGAAATTTACTAGGCCTTTAAAACAAATTAATCAGGTTGCAAAGAAAATTGCAGGCGGAGAATTCAATAACAGACTTGTAGTAAGTTCAAAAGACGAAATAGGTCAGCTGGCGGATAGCTTTAATCATATGTTGGATGATTTGCAAGAGCTGGAAGAAATGAGACGTGGATTTATTGCAAATGTTTCTCATGAGCTGAGAACTCCAATGACTTCTATAAGAGGTTTTGTTGAAGGTATAATTGATGGTACTATACCACCCGATAAACAACTTAATTATTTGTTAATAGTAAAGGATGAAACCATCAGACTTAGCAGGCTTGTAAATGATCTTTTGGATTTGGCAAAAATGGAGGCCGGAGAGGTTACTCTAAATATTAAACAATTTGATATAAATGAATTGATTCGTATATGTGTAATTAAACTTGAAACCTTGATAACCTCAAAAAATATAGAAATTGAAGCAAATTTTGCAATTGAAAATTTACTGGTTTCTGCTGATAAAGACTCTATTGAAAGAGTTATCATAAATCTATTGCATAATGCGGTAAAATTTTCAAACGAAAACGGGAGAATTATTTTAGAAACTGTAAAGAATAAAGAAAAGGTCTTAATATCAGTAAAGGATAATGGAATTGGAATAAGTGACGATGATATAAAACGTATATGGGATAGATTCTATAAAACGGATAAGTCACGTGGAAAGGACAAAACTGGAACTGGCTTAGGACTGGCTATTGCTAAAAATATTATAAATGAACACAATCAAGAGATTTGGGTAGAAAGTAAAATGGGTATAGGTACTAAATTTACATTTACTCTTGATTATTTTAAAAATAGTTTAGAAGATTAACATTTTGTTCATAAATTTTTAAAGAAGTTTTATTACAATTGATTTAAATTTGTTAGGAGGGAAAGCTATAATGACCGATGAAAATTATGAAAAAATAAATGATAACGATGTACAAAATATTGAAAACACAGATAATAACAATATTATTACAAATGGGGGCCTTGGCGAAACTGAGACAAACAACATAAATTCGGAAAATAATTATTCTTCTCAGGAGAGTAACTCAGTTAATAATAGTGATGCTAATAACAACTTTGTTGAGGCATCAAAGGATATTCAGAAAAATGAGGATATTTCTTCTGCTTCAGACAGTATTAATAATAAAGTTAATTACAACGAACCTCAAAAAACATTGCATAATCAGAATTTGAATAATAATTATAATGGCTATAACTTTAATAATTCAAATATGAATAGCTATTACAAGGAAAATTTCAAAAAAACAAATAACAAGAAATCCGATACATGGAAATATGTTTTAGTTTCATTAGTTAGCGCTATACTAGGGGCTGCAATTATTGCAGTTATGCTTTTAGTTGTTGCACCAGTAGCACAGCCTAGACTAAAAAAACTATTAGGTATTAGTCAGGAAGATACAAAAATTGGAGCACAGACAGGCATAAGTGAAGTAAAAAAAGTAGAAATTGTCCAAACAGGTGAAAGTGCTGTTACGAGTGTAGCTGAGAAGGTTGGTCCTTCTGTTGTTGGAATTAGAACTTCTTACCAAAATACAAATGAATTATTCGGATCGCAAGCAGATTTTGGAGAGGGTTCAGGAATAATAATTAGCTCAGACGGCTATATTCTCACAAACCATCATGTTATAGAAAATGCTTTAAATGATAAAACCAGAGGTATAAGAACTGGCTCACAAATACAGGTATATCTTCCTAGCAGAATAGATAAGCCTTATAAGGCGGAAATTAAAGGGTATGATTCCAAGACTGATTTGGCTGTTTTAAAGATTGAAGAGAATGGGCTGCCAGCTATTGAGTTTGGCAATTCGGATAGTGTGAAAGTAGGCGAGCCTGCAATTGCATTTGGCAATCCAGGTGGATTAGAATATATGGGTTCATTAACAACTGGTGTTATAAGCGGATTAAACAGAACAGTTCAGCTTGATGGAGGCAAAAAGATTAGACTTATTCAAACAGATGCAGCCATTAATCCTGGAAATAGCGGTGGTGCATTAGTCAACATTAAAGGACAGCTCATAGGTGTAAATACCATTAAAATGGTTGCTACTGGTTTTGAAGGTTTAGGATTTGCAATTCCAGTAAATGATGCAAAAAGAATTGCTGATGAGCTAATAAAAAACACATATATATCTAAGCCTTATTTAGGGATATATGTTGATAATAGTTATACAGAAGAAATTGCTAAAGAAAATAAATTGCCTATGGGAGTATTTGTAGCTGATGTTGAAATTTTAGGAGCAGCTCAAAAAGCAGGCATCAGAGCACTGGACATTATAACTAAGTTTAATAATGTAACAGTAAAATCCTATGACCAACTAGAAGATGAAAAGAACAAATTTAAGCCTGGTGATGTTGTAGATGTAGAAATTTATAGAGATGGTAGCAGTAAAACATTAAAAGTTACACTAGGTGAAACTAAATAAAGATTATGATATAATAGGTACAGCATTTATTAATGTTTGTACCTATTTTGTTTTATAACGCCTAGATTCAAAATGAAATTTTTAGATTTTATACACCGTCAAAAACCACTTGTGGTTTTTGTGGCTTGAAAATGCACCTTGTTCGTACATACTTTATTTTCGAGCTATTACATTCAGCGGCGTTTGAGCGAGGCGGAGATATTCTTACCGCCGAAACCAAAACGGTACCCGCCACTTATAGAAGAGGGGAACGTTTTCATGCCTCGCTATAAAATAAAATAATTTCACAAAAATATACATTTTATGTTGCTAATGTAACAAAAAAACTTTAAAATTAAAGATGTGGGAGAGTCAAAAGATTTGATATTAAATTTGACTAACGTCATTTATGGTTTCAAGCCTTCAAAAGATATAAGCTCAAAACATGGCTGATATTGACAGTTTTGAGCGCACTGCCACAATTAAACATTATATTGAATCACAAAGTCAGTTAGTAGTTAACCTTAATTTCAAACTATCGAGCATAGTAATTGTATGGTAATGCTGCTTAAAAATTTACTGATGGAGGAAGGTATGAGCTTTAGTAAGTTTTACATTTATATTATAAAATGTATTGCATTGATTATAACTATTCCATTATTAATATATGGATATTCTAAACAAAATGTATTTTTATTGTCTATTAGTTTAATAGTGCTTTTAGTTTTTTTAGTATTTAATGTTTTGGATATTATTACAGTATCAAAAAACAGATTAAAAAATAAACATAAGATTCAGAAAATTATTAAAAACAAAGCAATAAAGATTCTAGAACCTCAGCGTTTTTTTTATTCTAACAGAGAAAGGGGCACTTTAAGTTCCTATGAATTATTAAAACAAAAACAGGAAGAACTTGAAATATTAAGAATAACATCTGAAAAATTTAATTCTACGATGGATGTAGATAATATTGTAGAGTATATTTTTGATGTTTATCAAAAATTCACTAATTGTGATAGGTGCTTAATTTGTTTTAAAGACATTAATTCTCAAGATATTTTTTGCAGGTATGAGTTTGGAAAAGAGTTATTTGGTGAAGTTGGGAAATTTTTTGATGATGACTCTGTAATTACAAAATGCTTTAATACTAATTCAATTGTTGTTACCTATGATATTTTAATTAAGAAACGAGAAATATATGGTGACAAACTTGCAATTCCTTTAAGTATATCTAACGAACAGCTAGGTGTAATATTTTTAGAAACTTCTAAGAAAAATACCTTTAAAAATATCAATTTGCCATTTATCAAAAGTTTGGCAAATTATGCTGCTGTTGCAATAAATAAGGCTGAATTATTTACTGATGTTTGGGCTCAGAAACAGGAAATTGAGGCACTATATGAAGAAACTGCTGCTGTTAATGATGACCTTAATGATAACATTGAAAATTTAAATAAAGCTAAGGAAGAACTTAGACTTAAAAATGAAGAATTGCTAAAATATTCTGATAGCTTAAATACAGGGTATATTCAAACCGTTATGTCATTAGTTAATGCAATTGAAGCAAAGGATGCTTACACAAGTGGACATTGCCAAAGAGTAATGGAAATTGCTTGTGAAATAGCAGCTAATTTAAATCTTGATGAAGATTCAATACAGGATTTGAAATATGCTGCAGTCTTGCACGATATAGGAAAAATAGGAATTTCTGCTGGAATTCTAAACAAAGCAGAAAAGCTAACAGATCAAGAATATGAAGAAATTAAGAAGCATCCAGAAATATCATACAACATATTAAAAAATGTTGAGTTTCTAAATAGAGGTCTTAAAGCCATTTTAGAGCATCATGAGAAGTATAATGGGTCAGGGTATCCTAACAATCTGAAAGGTGAAGAAATCAGCCTTTTAGGAAGAATACTGTGTATTGCGGATGCATTTGACGCAATGACTAGTAACAGAACCTATCGTAAGGGTATGACAATGGAAGTTGCAGTTAATGAAATTGAAAGATGTAAGGGAATACAATTTGATCCTAAAGTATCAGATGTTTTTATTAAAATGATTAGAGAATTAGTAAATACATAAACTAAATATAATACATAATGTCATTACACTTTGGAGGTAATATAGTGAAAATAAATGAAAAACAATTAAAAGTGCTTTTTGTTTCTGCAGAGGTTGATCCATTTGCTAAAACAGGAGGATTAGCAGATGTAGCAGGCTCATTACCTAAAGAGCTATCTTTACTAGGTCATGATGTAAGAGTAGTAATGCCAAGATATGGAGTTATTGATGTAAATACAAAATATGTTGCGGATGTTGCTGTTGAAATTGGACATCGGGTAGAAACCTGCGTAATTAAAGAAGGCAACATTTTCAATACTGAAGACAAAGCAATTCCTGTATACTTTATTGAGAACCACAATTATTTTAATAGAAATGGAATATATTGCTATTTTGATGATGCGCAAAGATTTATATTATTATGCAAAACAGCTCTTGAAATGTTACCAGCTATTGGTTTTAAACCTGATATAATTCACTGTAATGATTGGCATACAGGACCCATTTGTCTATTACTAAATGAGAAGTACAAAAAGAAGGACTTTTATAAAGATATTGCAACAATTTACACTGTTCACAATTTAGAATATCAGGGTAATTTTGGTTCAGATGTTACCAGATATTTAAATTTGGAAGAAGGATATTTTGTTTCTGATAAAGCAGAGTTTTATGGTATGTTTAGTTTTATGAAGTGTGGATTAGTGTATGCTGATATTATTAATACTGTTAGTAAACAATATGCAGATGAAATATTGACTACAGCATATGGTGAAAAGATGGAGGGCGTGTTAAATAAGAGGAAGGAAGATCTCTTTGGAATAGTAAATGGCATTTCATATGAAGAGTTCGATCCTGGAAAAGATAAGTGCTTATATGCCAATTTTGACAAAAAAAATATCAAGCTTAAAAATAAAAATAAACAAGCAATTCAGGATGAACTGAATTTACCTAGGAGTCAGGCTCCTTTAATGGGTATTGTTACAAGACTTACAGGGCAAAAAGGATTAGAGCTTCTACTGGGGTGTATAGATGATTTAATAATAAAAGAAAATATACAATTGATTGTTTTAGGTCTAGGTGATGAGTGCTATCACAATGCATTTTCAGAGTTGCAAAAGAAATACCCTCTTAATGTAGCGGCATTTTTTGAGTTTAATAGTGACCTAGCAAAAAAAATATATGCAGCTTCAGATATGTTTTTAATGCCTTCTAGATTTGAACCTTGTGGCTTAGGTCAGATAATCAGTCTTAGATATGGTACAATACCTGTGGTAAGAGCAACTGGTGGATTAGCTGAGACTATAATTGACTACGATGAAAATAATATAGATGGAAATGGTTTTTCATTTGAGGAATTCTCAGTAAGCGAATTCAATAAAACAATTTATAGAGCTATTGATGTCTACAAGAATAAGCCCCAGATTTGGGAAATGCTTATTTTAAGAGCGTTAGACAGTGATTTTTCTTGGAAGAAGCCTAGCAGAGCTTATCTTGAGCTTTATGAATTAGCTGTTAAAAGAAAAAAAGGTGAATTAATTTCCAATGAATAAAAAAGAAAAAACTAATAAAATTTTGGATATTTTTGATAAGCTTTATCCAAACGCCGAGTGTTCACTTGAATATAAGAGTCCATTACAATTGCTTATTTCAACGCAATTGGCTGCTCAGTGTACAGATGCAAGGGTAAACATTGTTGCTAAAGATTTGTATAACAAATATAAAAGTGCAGAAGACTTTGCTAACGCCGATATTATGGAATTAGAACAGGATATAAAATCAACCGGGTTTTATAGAAACAAGGCAAAGAATATTAAAGAGTGTTGCAGAATACTTGTTTCCAAATACAATGCAGAGATACCAGCAAATATGGAAGAGCTCACAGCACTTCCGGGAGTTGGTCGTAAGACGGCTAATCTTGTGCTTTATGAGATTTATGGTATTCAAGGAATTATTGTAGATACACACGCAAAAAGACTATCAAACCGGATTGGTTTAACTAAAAGTGAAAATCCTGAAAAGATTGAATATGATCTTCAAAAAATAGTGCCAAAGGAAAGATGGGCAGATTTTTGTCATAGGTTAGTATCTCACGGCAGAGTAGTATGTAAAGCTAGAAAACCCGAATGTGAAAACTGTGAAATAAGGGATTATTGTAGTTATTACAGCAAAAATAATTAGATTAGCAGCTGCTTATCTGCAGATAGTTTTCACCAGCTTTGCATTTAAAAGCCGGTGTGGAGGTTAGTATGACTAATAAACAAACGATGTCAAATATGAAAGAAACAAAAGAAAACAAACAAGGTAGCCAAAACAAAATAAACAAAGTAAAAAAAGCTAAAACAGAAAAAAAAGATATAAAAGTCAATTATGATGCGGAAGATTTGATTTTTGCTCTTGATATAGGTACTAGATCTGTGGTAGGTATAGTTGGATATTACGAGAAGGATTGTTATAAAGTTGTTGCCGCAGAAGTGGTTGAGCATCAAAGCCGTGCTATGCTTGATGGTCAGATTCACGATATAGCAAAGGTTGCTGAGGTCATTACTGAAGTAAAAAACAAACTTGAAAAGACTCTTGGAATTGCATTGACAAAGGTCGCAATTGCTGCGGCTGGGAGAGTATTAAAAACTAGTCAGGTAAAATTGGAGTATGAGGTTGATCCTGATAGTGAAATAAACGAGGAGATAGTTGGTGGCATGGAAGTTGATGCTATACAAAATGCTCAAGTAAAACTTGATACGGAATTAGAAGAAGAAAAAACAGTCTTTTATTGTGTAGGTTATAGTGTAGTAAATTACTTCCTTAACGGCTATGTTATTTCATCATTAGTTGGACACAAGGGTAAAAAAATTGGAGTGGAGGTATTAGCCACCTTTTTACCACGAGTTGTTGTAGACAGCCTATATACTGTTATGGACAAGGTAGGGCTTAAGGTGCACAGTCTTACTCTTGAACCTATTGCGGCTATTAGTGTAACTATTCCAAAAGACTTACGCTTGTTAAATTTAGTTTTGGTTGATATTGGAGCAGGGACTTCGGATATTGCTGTCACTCAATCCGGGTCCGTTGTAGCTTATGGCATGGTGCCAATTGCTGGTGATGAGATTACAGAAAAAATTGCACATGAGTATCTTGTGGATTTTAATACTGCTGAAAAGATAAAAATTGATATATCATCTGGAGTAGAAACCTTAAAGTTTAAAGATATTCTTGGTAAAAATATCGAGGTTTCTAATAAACATGCTTTGGATATGCTTGATGCTACAATTGATTTCCTAGCTGGAAGTATTTCTGAAAAGATATTAGAATTTAATAAAAAGGCTCCTAATGCAGTATTTCTTATTGGTGGTGGGAGTCAGATTCCTGGACTGACAAGCAAAATTGCGAATTGTTTGGGTATCCATGAGGATAGAGTTGCTGTAAGAGGAAGAGATGTAATACATAATATAAAAACCAAGCTTAAAAAGCTATCCGGTCCCGAAGCTATTACTCCGTTGGGTATAGCTATGATGGCATATGTTCAGCAAGGGCAGGACTTTTTATCTGTTACGTTAAACGGTGAGAAAGTAAGACTATTAAATTCAAAAAAGCTTAGTGTAGCTGACGCCTTGATATTAGTTGGTTTTAATCCTGATATGCTAATAGCTAGAACAGGAAAGTCCCTAAAGTTTACTCTTAATGGTAAGCAAATGTACGTTAAAGGTGATTATGGTATAGCTGCTGAAATTTACGTTAATGATAGCATAGCTAGCTTAGACACTCAATTAAAAATTGGCGATAACATAAATGTAATTCCTGCTAAAAATGGAAAAAATGCTAGCAAGTGTATTGCTGACTACATCAAAAATCCAGATTCTGTTATGATAAATTTGAATGGTGATGTTATAACACTTTCTCCTAGCGCAACAATAAATGGAAAGACTTGTGGAATTATTGACGATATTAAAGAAAATGATATTGTAAGCATATATGAAACAATTACTCTTAAGGATTTGGTACAAGAATTTGTACTTGATATAGAGGACAAAGAGTTATTGGTTAACGGCAAGTATAAAAGTCTTGACTATATACTGCAGAATAATGATGATATTAGATATAATGAAGTATATACTGAAATAGAAAATAATTCATTGAAACAGCAAAATTACGCTACTGATGAGAGGTTTACTGCTAACGAGCAGATGAGTAATGCTAAAAGTGCTGTTGAAATAAAAATTGCCGATAAATCTAATTATGATAAAGAATTTTTTGTAACGGTTAATGGAGAGAGAATTGTTCTTAAAGAATATAAGTCTTATATTTTTGTAGATATTTTTAGTTACATCAATTTTGATTTATCTACTCCAAAGGGAAACATCGTGTTAAAACTCAATGGAAAAGCTGCAAATTTTACTGATAAAATACAACGTGGCGATGATATAGAAATTTTTTGGGAATCCAAAGTATAGTACGTTTACTCGTAAGCATGTAGTTTTTGGAGGTTGTATGAATAGAATTCAAGAATTCGAAAAGGTATTAGGTAGATGCTGCTGGGGGATAATAGCTTTTTTAGCTATTTCTGTGGCTTTAAATATTAACTCTACAATTAATATAAATGGCTTCTTAAAATCAGATATTATGATAATTATATTAATTGTGTTACTGAGTACTTTTAACTTAGTACGGCTTAAATATATTAATAGTAAGTTACTTTATACTGAAAAAGTATTTGATGCCTTTAGAATTATTGAAGTTGCATTGATATCAATATTTGTAAATGGTTACTATCAGCATATAGAGTATTATGTTTTGATTATTCCACTGATATTTTCAAGCCTTTCGCGGGGTAGGAAGTCTAGTTTTATGTTATTAGGTATAAATGCTGCAATAAAAACAGTAAAGGGAATTGTTGTATATTTTATATCGGGTAGTATTGCTTTAAGTTCTTCAGGTTTATTAGACTTTTGTTTGGACTTGGTGTGGGTATATGTTATATGGTTTTCAATAATAATTATTACATCAGCTTTCAGTAATCAAAATTACAAGAACGAAAAAGAAAACCAAAGATTGGTAATTGAACTTGGAGAAAAATATGAACAGCTTGAAGCTGCTCAAAATGAAATAAAAAATCAATATGACAAGCTAAAAGATTCTAACCACAAGCTTGAAGATACTAATTTGCGCCTTACAAAAAGTATAGCAGAGTTCTATACTCTACAGCAGATAAGTGAGGGTATAGGCTCCATTTTTGACATAAATGAGCTGCTTAAGTTTGTTAATGACGTAATTCTTGGTGTTATGGGTGTAAATTATTCAACAATTGTATTTTTTGACCACAAGAAAAATAAGTTGAAGGTACACTTTACAAATGTTAAGGATAAAGAAGATTTAGCAATATTAAGCGATAATATTAATTGTAAATTTTTATTAGACATATTGGAGAGTGAAAAATCAATACTAGAAAATGATGTAATACCAGAAAAATTTGAGTTTATTCAGAGCAGAGTAGTAGGTTCATTTATATGTATTCCCTTAAGCTCAAAGTCCCGAAAATTTGGATTGCTTCTAATTGAACATAAGAACAAAAATACACTCAATAACGAAAACCTAAGGCTTGTTACAACAATTTGTAAATCTGTTAGTATGGCTATAGAAAATGCTGAATTATATGCAAGTATGCAGGTTTTAGCTACTATTGATGGACTTACAGGCGTATTTAACAGAGTGTATTTTCATCAGAAATTTGAAAGTGAATTCAAATTGGCAAAGGAATCTGGATATGAATTAACTTTAGTTATATTGGATATTGATTATTTTAAGAAATTTAATGATACATATGGACATTTATTTGGTGATGTAGTTTTGAAAAGTGTTGCACAAACGGTTAAGAACAGTTTACGGGCTACAGATACTATGGCTAGATTCGGGGGAGAGGAGTTTGTAATTATTTTACCTCGTACCTCAATAAAAAAGGCATTTGAAAAGGTTGAGTACTTGCGACATAAAATTGCTAATAGTGTTATAACAGATAGTTTGGTATCTGCATCAGTTACAGCAAGCTTTGGAATTGCTAGTTTTCCTGAGACATCAAAAAGCATTACTGAAATTATAAAAGATGCTGATAATGCATTATATAAGGCTAAGGATAATGGGAGAAATCGTATAGAAGTTGCAAAAGATTATGATTTCATTGAATAGGTTTTATTTAATTTTTATAGACTTAACAATATTCCAGAAAATATCAAATTCATTAGGATTATACTGGCTTAGAGGCAAAAAATAGCTGACTCTATATAGCTTTGAGTTTTTGAAAAGGAATGCTTCGAGAGCTTTATATTTTCCAGAAGTACTATTAAATGAATAATCCCAGAGATAGCCATCAAGACCATTAATGCGTATTTTTTTAGAATTGAAATC
>JAEZIB010000111.1 GCA_023416275.1 Bacillota bacterium
CACCATCAGGACCAGTAGCACCCGCAGGACCAGTAGCACCAGCAGGCCCAGTAGCTCCAGCAGGTCCAGTAGCACCAGCAGGGCCTGTAGCACCAGCAGGGCCAGTCGGGCCAGTTAAACCAGGACAACAAGGGCCAGTCGGGCCAACAGGACCGGTAGCACCAGTTGGACCAACAGGACCAGTAGCACCGGTTGGGCCAGCAGGGCCAGTAGCACCAGTTGGACCAGTAGGGCCAGTAGGGCCGCCAGTTGAACCAGTAGGACCGGTTGGACCAGTAGGACCAGTAGGACCAGTAGGACCAGTAGGACCAGTAGGACTAATAGGACCTTCTAAAATGGATACGTCATCTACTAGAACGTCAGCACCACCAGCTAATGTGTTTTTGCTAATGGATAAAATAGCAAAGTCTGTCCCGACGGGAGCTGGAAGTGAAGTGCCAACAGCCTTAAACCAGACACCTCCGATTACATTAGGAAGACTGCCTTCGGAAATACTTATTACAAGACCTGTTCCAAGAAAATTAAATGAATCATCAAAATATGAGAGAACAATAGACACTATAGGATTGGGTGATGCTCCTATTTTAGCCAGATATGCACTAACTTCTACAGGTTGGCTGAAGTCTCCGTAAACAGTTTGATATATAACAGAAGTTCCATCCTGCAATTGTGCAGAATAAGTTCCTGTGTGGCTGAATAAAGATGTTATGGTTGCTTCAACCGCGCCCCACGGAGGAAAGGTTCCGGTTTCAAAACCACCATTTACTATAAGTTCAATAGCCATATTTGTATTCACCTCCTTAATTATTTGTAAAGAGCATACTGATAGAACTAATATAAAGTATGCTATATAGACAATATATGTTCAGAATTCTATTTTGCTACTTATGTTAATTAACGCTATTAAGTTGTTATTTAGTAGTAAAAATTCAAATAAATAATATGCTGCGTTCTTAGTATATTTACAAATCATATAAAATCAAAAAATACTGTCATAGTTTATATATGGTAGTTAAATTGATGAAATGTGTCATTATTGGCTTAACAAGCATATATATATAAGTAAAACCAATTTAAAATAGATACTGATAAAACTTAAAATTGCTACATCAGAACCTGTATTTAGGCATGTTAACTATGGTTCAGGACTTGATTATAGGGAGTAACAAGATAAGGGAACTAATCTACTTAACTTTTTCTAGTTGAAAATTTGAAGTGTGGGGCTTATTAATTAAAATTGACAGCAAACCGTTGATAATATTGAGCATGGATATACTTTTTATGCGGGAAAGTTGAGTAAAATAACTAATAAAGGGGGCCTGAGTCCATGTTGGTATTTTAGTAGAGCTTTAGACTAAATACAGTACATGGAAATAATAATGGGTGAGGTAAATATAACTAACGAAAGAAAGAAAATAGTTTTTTTTTCTAAAGGCGATGATAACTTTATAATAGATATTATTGAAAGTTTATCAATTCAATATGAAACTATGAAAGTTATAATTAAAGTACCAACTGACATGAAGCTGATAGACAAGTGGGTAGAGTGGGCTAACATTTGTTGGTTTGAATGGTGCGATGAGCTTTTGATATATGCAAGCAAGCTGGAGATAGCAAAGCAGAAGAAAATCATATGTAGATTGCATAGCTATGAAGCTTTTACATATTACCCGAATCAGGTTAATTGGGATTGTGTTGATAAGCTTATATTTGTATCAGAAGATATCTGCAAATATGTCATAGAACATTCCAAAGTAAATAAAGAAAATACAATTGTGATACCAAATGGTGTTGATATGAGTAAGTGGTCCTTTAAACAGAGAAACCCTGGTTTTAACGTAGCTTATGTAGGATATATAAATCATAAAAAGGGGCCTATGCTTCTGTTGCACACTATTAAGGCAATTTACAATCAGGATAGCCGTTATAAATTTTATATAGCAGGACAATTTCAAGACCCAAGATACTCGCTGTACTTCAAGCATATGGTTAAGGAATTTGGTCTTGAGAATAATTTTTTCTTTGAAGGCTGGCAGCAGAATCTTGACAAATGGCTGGAGGATAAGAATTACATACTGTGTACTAGCGTATTGGAGTCCCAGAATATGAGTGTAATGCAGGCAATGGCAAAGGGTATAAAGCCTGTAGTCCACAACTTTGTGGGTGCAAAAGGCATCTATCTTAATAAATATTTATGGAATACAATTGATGAGGCTGTCTGCAATATTACCGAAGAGCCTTATAACTCAGATGAATACAGGAGTTTTATTGATATTAATTATTCTCTTGAAAAGCAGATTAATACTATCGATAAAATGCTTAATGAATTGATTATGAAGGATAAAGAGAATATTAGTTTTG
This sequence comes from Bacillota bacterium, assembly GCA_023416275.1. GTDB lineage: Bacteria > Bacillota > Clostridia > Acetivibrionales > DSM-1351 > Ruminiclostridium. The sequence goes on from JAEZIB010000111.1 coordinate 2,362, forward strand.
ACTATATAGAATATTGGAATAATAGATTGAATTTAAATTTTAATATTGAAGGTGTAGGGTATATTGGGCTTGGAGAAATATATAATAAATTATTATACCAGAGCAGGATAGATTTATTGGACGGCATTTTAAACAAGGCATTTAATGAAACTAGTAATATAAGAGTTTTAGAACTAGGCCCTGGGATAGGAATATTTACCGAGTACTTTTATAGAAGAGGTGTTCAACTATATGAAGCCATAGATATTTCATCAAAATCGGTAAGTGAATTACAGAGTAGTTATCCTAAATATCAATTCAAACATGGAGATATTTGTGAAGATAGTTATTATGAAGGTGAATATGACCTGATATATAGTGCGGACGTATTGCTTCATATTACAAACGAAAATCAATATGCAAAAGCAATAAGCAATATTTCAAGACATCTAAGTGCCAATGGTATTTGTATATTACTTGATCCAATCAGCATAATCAATACAAAGAGCCTATCTCCCCATGTAGTAATTCGCGATAAAGAATATGTAGAAAAAGTAATGCTAGACAATAAACTTGTATTAGTTGATATGCAGCCTGTGGTATTTTTTATGAACTTTCCTTTTGATAGGGAACTGCTTGGTAGCAAGTCAAACAATGCACTTTATTTGTTTAATTTAATTCATAGTATATTTGCGGATACTTCTATTAGTAAAGAAAATAAGCAAATTATAGGTGAGTATTTACTTAATAGGGATAGACAACTGCTATATAATAAAAATTTTGGATTATCTGAAAAGCTTCTTATTGTACAAAAAGCAGAATCTAACAGGAATATTAACTTTGACCTAAGAGAAATATTAAATATAGACAATATAAATAGCAGTCTAAACGCAATTACTCTAGCAATATCTAATAATAAAATAGAACAATATAGCCCATTCAATAAAGTCGTTGAACTTTTGGACTCCTTAGAGGATTAAGAAATGGGAATAAACCATTTATAAGTCTTCTGCACTGATAGAATTTTTATGTGTGAAAGTTGATTTATTAGGTTTTGTGAGCGGTATGGGTGAAATGGAGGTTAGCTTGAAAAATGCGAAGTTTACATTTCGTGCATTCATCGTTCTCTTCGCATATCAAAAAGCTGCAAGCAGCTTTTTGTGAAGTTGAGCAATATTTTGTACGAACATGGTGCGTTTTCGAGCCACAAAGACCACAAGTGGGTTTTGATAGTGTGTATGAAATATATAGTGGGGAGGGAAGTTTTTTGTGTATACCACTGGTTACTATCGGGATTGTTAATTACAATTGCTTAAAATTCTTAGAGAAAAGTGTTGAAGCATATCTGAACCAGTCATATGAAAATATAGAAATTATAATTGTGGACGACTGTTCAACAGATGGTTCAGTAAATAAAATGAAGGAATTAGAGCACTGTCACAAAAACATAAGCTGCATTTATCATGAGAAAAACAGTGGTGGACCTTCACTGGCTATTCAGGAAATAATTCAACAGGCGAGAGGTAAGTATTTTCAGTGGATTGCATCTGACGATTATGCGGATATAAACGCCATTCAAAAATTTGTAGATTATTTAGAACAAACCAACAAAGATTATGTCTATTGTAATTTTAAGGTCATTGATGAAAATAATAATGTTTGCTCATATTGGAATTATACGCTACCTACACTTAACGATATGGTCTATAGGATATTTACAAATTGTTCTGGAGTAATTCCAATGAATGGCTTATATAGACTTGAGTTTTTCAGAAAAAAAGATATTACTTGGGGTGTATACAGGGATAATGAGTATTCTTGCGATACAATCAACTCACTTAACTTCATTAAAAATGGTATGGATTATGGCATGATAAATGAAGGCTTGATTTACTATAGACTGCATCAAAATAACTATTCACATAATATTGAGCAAAGAATTAAAACTTCTTTTATTGTATATGACTACATTATTAAAAATTTTAATGAAGAGATATATTTACCTGCTATAGAGTGGAACAGCTCTGAAAATAGAGAACAGCTGAAAAACTATGTTATTGCTTCCTTCTTCTATAAAAAGATAACAGATTTTTTAAAATTAGAGGCCTTACCAAATCATATAAAATTCAATATTACTAAAGAAAAGCTAAAGGAATACTTACGTGTTGCCATAGATGAAGGAAGTATATATATTCATCAGGGGTTGGCTCAAGGAGATACCTTACGAAAGGAATTAGTGGATCTGGGAAAAAAGTACAATAATCTTTTAATAGAATTGTGAAGGGAATATCAGATATGGTGAAAGAGATTTTTGAAATGTGCAAGGATGAAAAAGATGAAAAATATAACAATATTATTTCCTCTCTACAAGGCAGAAATATTGTATTGTATGGTGCTGGAGGTATAGGATTTATAACAAGCAATATTCTAAAGGAGAAGGCTTGTAATATTTGTAACTTTATTGATGATGATAAAGCTAAACAGGGAACATATGTCAATGGGGTTAAGGTTGTTGTCCTTGAAGACGTAAGCTTAGATACAGATGCTATTATACTGATATGTCTGCCAAATCCTATGGAAGTTTATAATAAACTCATATGTCTGGGATATAAAGAGGTTAAATACTATCCTGTAATGATGAGTGAAAAGGGCTTTTATGATGTGTCCCAACTTATAGAAAACCAAAATAAAATTGAGAGTGTATTTAATATGTTAACAGATGACTTATCAAAATTAGTGTTTAGTAATATTTTAAGACACAGGATTACTATGGATTTTACATATTTAAATAGCATTGTAAGTGAAAAACAGTATTTCCCTTCTGATATATTCACCTTAAATGATGCAGAGTGTTTTGTGGATGGAGGAGCGTATAACGGTGAAACAATAGATGCTTTTATTGTCGAGACTAATAATAAATTTAGATATATATATGCTTTTGAACCTGATTTACAAAATTATAATAATATAAAAGAAAGTATTAAAAACCTAGATTATGACCTTCTTAAAGTAGTTAATGCTGGTCTTTATTCTAAAACGGGAAGGATAGGCTTTAATAGCCATGGCAATAGTGCTTCTTTTATTTGTGAGACAGGTAAGGATACTATTTCACTAGTAAAGCTTGATGAAGTTGTTGACGAAAATAAGCCAACATATATAAAGTTGGACATCGAAGGTGCTGAAGAAGAAGCACTCTATGGAATGAAAGACACTATTACAAATTATCATCCAAAACTAGCCATTTCAATTTATCATAAAGCTTCTGACTTATGGGAGCTGCCTTTAGTTATCCTCAAGCTATCTGCTTCATATAAAATTTATATAAGACATTATTCAAATGGTCTGCATGAAACAGTTTGCTACGCTATATAAATAAATATATCAACTTTTGCACATAAAAATTTATTGGTGCAGTAGAATCATCAATGGTTTGTTTCCAAAATAATTGCTAGAATTAGTAATGATTCATCGAAGTGTTTTTGCTGTCGCACACATTCACCCTCCATGGTTCATAGTGTGCTAAAACCGACATCATGTCAGTTTTTCAGCAAAAAAACTTCATCTCATCAACTAATTCATGCAATTATTTCTAACTCAACTTTCCATTGATAATGCTACCACACCTCATATTACTAGACTTTAAGCAGTATATTCAACTGCGAAAGTTGATTAAATATAAAGAAATATTGTTTTCAAGAGACTTTCATCACTATTTGAGGCGCTGTATATCAGCGAGATGGGAGATTGTATGTTTACTGGGAAAACGCTTCTCATCACAGGGGGTACTGGTTCCTTTGGAAATGCTGTTCTTAATAGGTTTATCAATACCGACATTAAAGAAATACGGGTGTTTAGCAGGGATGAGAAAAAGCAAGATGACATGCGCCGTGAACTGAATGATGATAAGGTTAAATTCCACATCGGAGATGTTAGAGATTATAGCTCTTTATACAAAACTTTAAAGGGTGTGGACTATGTTTTTCATGCAGCTGCGTTAAAACAGGTGCCTTCTTGTGAATTTTATCCAATGGAAGCCATTAAAACCAATATATTAGGAACTGAAAATCTCTTAAATGCAGCAATAGAAAACAAGGTAAATAAGGTAATAGTTTTAAGCACTGATAAAGCTGTTTATCCAATTAATGCAATGGGAATGTCAAAAGCTATGCTGGAGAAGGTCATGGTTGCTACCTCAAGAAATGTAAATGGTGATGAAACTGTTTTATGTGGAACAAGATATGGCAATGTTATGGCTTCAAGAGGTTCTGTTATTCCATTATTTACACAACAGATAATAGAGGGTTTACCCATTACTGTAACTGACCCAAATATGACAAGGTTTATGATGTCTTTAGAAAATGCAATTGATTTAGTACTATATGCCTTTTTAAATGCAAGGCAAGGTGATATTTTTGTCCAAAAGGCACCAGCTACTACAATACTGGAATTGGCTTCTGCCTTAAAGGATATTTTTAATGCCAATAATGAAATCAAGATTATAGGCACTCGCCATGGTGAGAAATTATACGAGGCTTTATTGACAAGGGAAGAGATGGCAATAGCTGAGGATTTAGGAGATTACTACAGAATTCCAGCCGATAACAGGGAGTTGAATTATGACAAATATATAAGCTGTGGTAAAAGTATCTCTTCTGACTCTAAGGATTACAATTCTCATAGTACTAGAAGATTAACCTATGAAGAACTAAAAAAATTGCTTCTTAGTCTGGAATATATCCAAAAAAAATTAAAGGAGGGATGAGTCCACGCCTGTAAACATATTCGACTCGAATTAAATGGGGGTATGGATATAAATATGTTGAAAGTAATGACTATATTAGGAACACGCCCAGAGCTAATAAAATTAAGCAGAGTCATTGATAAGCTTGATATATATACAAAACACATACTTGTACATACAGGACAGAATTTTGACTACGAACTCAATGAGATATTTTTTAAGGAAATGAGAATAAGGCAGCCTCAGTATTATTTAAATTGTGCAGGAAAGACCACAATAGAGACTATTGCTAATGTACTGATTAAAACAGATGAGGTGTTAGAAGCAGAAAAACCAGATGCAGTTTTGATATATGGAGACACTAATAGCTGCTTGTCTGCCATTGCAGCTAAGCGTAAAAGGATACCAATATTCCACATGGAAGCAGGAAATCGCTGCTTTGACCAGAGAGTACCCGAAGAAATAAACCGAAAAATAGTAGATCATTTAAGTGATATCAATATGCCAATATCAGAACATGCAAGGAGGTATTTGCTTCAAGAGGGTATTAAGGGTGAGACAATAATAAAAGTCGGGTCATCAATGAAGGAAGTGTTTGACTATTATAAAAGTGACATTAGTAAGTCGGAAATATTGAATAGCATGCAGCTAAAACCTAGAGACTACTTTGTGATTAGTGCACATAGAGAAGAAAATATCGACTGTGCAGATAATTTTAATAATTTAATTGAAACATTAAATGCTATTGCCAATAAATATAAAAAAAGAATTATTGTATCTACACATCCAAGAACCATGAAAAAAGTAATGTTGCTGAATAAAGCTGTTTTTGACCCACAAATTGAATGGTTAAAGCCTTTGGGCTTTTTTGATTATATAAAACTTCAGACTAATGCATTTTGTGTAATATCGGATAGTGGAACCATCACGGAAGAGGCTTCTCTACTAGCTTTCCCAGCTATCACTATAAGAAATGCCCATGAGAGACCTGAAGGCATGGATGAAGGAGTGCTAATCTTATCTGGACTAAAAGCAGACAGGGTTTTACAGTCTATTGACATTGTAACTGGACTTAAAGGAAGTGATATTACTACTATAATTCAAAATAATTTATTTGATGAAATAGCAAGTCCTGGGCAAGCTTCTGCACAAATACCTGTTTTCAGTGCAGCTTTGGTACACGATTACAATGTTTCTAATGTATCTGATAAGGTTGTAAGAATAATTATGAGCTATAGAGATTATACCATTCAAACAGTGTGGAGGGGGATGGAGCTGTAAATGGGCAAGAAAAAGATATTGGTTCTAGGTTCAACAGGAATGGCAGGTCATGTAATAACTACATATTTTGAAGAAAGTGGAGCCTATGAAGTATTCAATCTTGCACATAAGAAAAAGTTGAATGAAAAAACATATATACTTGATGTAACAGACTTTATAGCTTTTGAAGCATTACTGGATAATGAGGATTTTGATATCATAGTAAACTGTATCGGATTACTAAACCAATATGCCGATGCAAATAAGGACAAAGCTATTTTGCTGAATTCTTATCTGCCACATTTTTTAGAAACTAAGTTCAGAGGTTCACCTGTCAAAATTATTCACTTAAGCACTGATTGTGTATTTTCGGGTAAGACAGGTTCCTACACAGAAGCAGCCTTTAGGGATGGGGATTCATATTATGACCGTACAAAAGCTATAGGTGAGATAAGTGAGGGTCGAAATTTAACCTTTAGAACATCAATTATTGGGCCAGACATAAATTATGATGGGATTGGTCTTTTTAATTGGTTTATGAAATCCAAGGGAAAAATTAATGGTTATGCAAATTCTGTTTGGACAGGTGTTACAACTATTGAGCTAGCAAAGGCAATAGAAAAAGCTATAGAAAAGGATATTTCAGGATTATATCATTTAGTAGCTGAAAAGAGTATAAATAAATATGAGTTGCTTTTGCTAATCAAAAATATATTTAATAAAAGTGATGTCCGTATAGATAAATATCAGAATGAACGCTTAGACAAAAGCTTAATTAATACACGCAGTGATTTTGACTATGATGTTCTAGATTATAATAAAATGGTATCTGAAATGAAAGAATGGATTTTAGCTCATCCAAGTTTTTACTCCCATTATTTTATATAGATTTACTCAACTTTCGCACATAAAAAATCTGTTGGTGCGGTAGAATTATAAATGGTTTTTATCTTATGAAATTATTTACTTTTCATTTAATAATGCTACCACACCTTATATTACTAGGCTTTAAGCAGTATACTTAAATGTGAAAGTTGAGATGGATTTAATATGTCCAATGAATTAATATACATAAAGTTTTTGTTTACAAAAATAGATTGATTTATCCTGGAAATTGATAAAAGCAGGTTTAGAAGAATAACTTAGAAATAAATGTGGAGACTTATGTAAACATATATATGGTCTAACCAATATATGTTTTGTAAGCCTCTTTGTTTATTGGGCATGTTTGCTGAGTGTAATTGTTGTAAATGGCAACTAATCAGGTACGTTTGCTAAGTGTAATTGTTGTAAATAACAACTGACCAAAGTATAAGTGCATTTATGTAAAGAACAAAATACATATTAAAAATCGACACTAAAAGTCTTTTAAAAAAAATATTTACAGATTATCAATTCATTATTAGTAAAATAGTGACAAAAAATATTACTTTAGTATAAAATTATATTGATTAGCATTAAAAACTTTCAATATAAGATAAAGACAGTAATGCATTATGTTATATAATATGTTAAAATAGGATAATTAAGAAATATATTGCTATAAAAGAGTCGTAAATATGCAGTCCTTAATATAAATTTTGGAGGCGCTATGAGACAAGGTAACTTCATTTTTCCAGAGAATAAAAAGAAGTATTTCAAAAAATTCAGCAAAATTAAATCTGTTGCTGCATATTTGCCAGAAAAAGTTGTAACAAATGATGACATAATAAATACTAATAGGTTGACCATGAAAGATAGCGTAATTCGTAAATCTATTGGTACTTATCAACGAAGAGTGGCAGATGATGACGAAGTTGATTCGGATATATTGGCATGTGCTGCTCAAAATTGTATGGCTAAAGCAAATGTACATGTTGATAAACTATCAAGGATAATTGCCACCAAATTTTTTGGGGACAACCTTTTACCAATGACTGCTAGCATGGTACAAAGAAAATTAGGATGTTCATATGCGACTCAATCATTTGATGTTGATGGGGGTGTAAATTCTTTTTTACATGCCTTTGACCTTGGAACACGTTATATTAACAGTGGTGACGATTATGTGCTTATTACTTCAGGAGGAATATGTAACAGACTAATCAGTAAAACCGACCCAAGAGTTGCATTTCTATTTGGAGATGGTGCAGCATCAGTATTACTAGCGTCTTCCAATGAACCTCACATTCTGGCCAGTTATTTTTATACAAACCACACCTATTATGAAATTGCTGCTACGCAAAAGCTCAAGCCTGAGTATACTAAAAAATATTTTGAAAAGGGTGACTTCTCTCTATTTTATGATTTCTATCGTATGGATAACTGGAAGCTTGCAGAAGAGTTCTATAGAACTGCGGCTATTACAGTAAGAGATTACTTACTTGAAGAAAGTAGCCTTAAAATGAATGATATAGATCTTGTGCTTGTTACTGAAAATAATAAGTCTATTTGGGAAGTCACTTTAGATGCTTTGGGTGTAGAAAAGGAAAAAAGCATTTCATTAATACATAATTATGGAAATACAATGTCTGCAATGCTTCCGTTGCTTTTAAACGAAGCATACAGCACTGGACGTATTGAAACAGGCATGAATATTTTAATGCTTTCACATGGTGAGGGCTTTAGTGGAGGTGGTATGATTTATAGAGTTTAGAAGCAGTTACTGCATATTTATGCGGTAATAGAAGTTTGGTAGTGTTTAATATTGAAATAGGGGGATGCAGTTATGACGCAAGATGAAATTTACAAAAGAATGAAGGATATTCTAGTAGAGTATTTTCGGCTAGATGAAGATGAGGTTACTCCAGACACCCATTTGATAGATGATTTGGGCGCAGATTCTATTGCTATTGTTGAGATGAGTTTTCGTATTTCAGAATGTTTTTCCGTTCCAATTGTTGAAGCAGATAAAGATCTTCTGGTAGTAAAGAATATGGCAGAAGAAATATATAATCAAATTAATAATAATGTGTAATCTCAATAAATAGTAAAGAGGCTGTAAAATATGAAAACGACGATTAAATATCCACCGATAAGTGATTTAGATGTAACAAGGTATTCAAAGATACTATCAACAGGTTCTTACTTACCGGATAATATTGTGACTAATGAGGATATTATCAAACGCTATAACTTAATTGCTACTGATAGGGCAGTAAGATACTCTATAGGCATAAGTGAACGTAGATGGGAAAATAAAAATCTGGATGTTGCTGATTGTGTAGCTTTTGCAGCTAAGCAATGCTTAGAGAGAGCTAATATTAGCATAGAACAAGTTGATCGTATTATTTATTCAAAATTATTAGGGGATTACAATGTGCCAGCAACATCAATAGGTATGCTGAAAAAGCTAAATGCAAAAAAAGGCATTCCAGCATTTGATTTGACGGCTGCATGCAGTGGTTTTATCCATGCAATGGATATGGCAATACGTTATATAGATTCAGGTGATGATTATGTCCTAATACTTGGTGGTGGATTGACAAGTTGGGCATTAGCGAATGATTTTAATAAAATTGATACCCGCACTGTATTTTTAATGGGAGACGGAATTGCCGCGATGCTTTTAGGTGTCAGTAAAGAAAAACACTTTCTTTGCTCTTATCTTCAGACAGATAACACTCATTATGAAGTAGGATACATGCCCCTTGGTTTATCTTTGTTAAATTCCAAAGAAAGTTTATCTAGTGATATGTTCGGAATGAAAATTGACAATGGAAGAATACTTAATGAGAATGCCATTGAGTCTGCAGTAGTTACTGTGGAACGACTGTTGGAAGCTTCAAAATTAACTATTGATGACATAGATTTAGTTGCCACATCTGATCAGACAACTCAGCTTTGGGAAGGACAGCTTAAAGCGCTTAACATACCGCTTGAAAAGAGTGTAAGCCTATTCCATAAACAAGGTAATACAGCTTCAGCTATGAGTCCTCTTAATCTTGATGAACTAATTAATACGGGCAGGTTGAAAAGGGGAATGACAGTTTTAATGATGGCACATGGAGCAGGTGCCAGTGGAGGAGGAGTAATATTTAAATACTAGTTAAAGAAAATAGAAGCTATAAGCAAGAGCGTAAACTAAAATTTCAAGAATAGGAAGGAGCGGTTAAAAATGAATTGTTGTGATTACCTATTCAATATAAGCCAGGAGCTTTTAGACAATGAAGTAATAGTGGATTCGGAAAATGGCAGAAGGTACACCTATAGAGATTTACAGATTGCTGTTAAAAAATTTGCAAAATACTTGGTGGATAGAGGATTTGAAAGAGGTTCAACTATTGCTATTCACTTGTATAATGGTTCAGAGACTGTAATTGCATATCTTGCTTGTCAATATTGCGGAATAATTTCCTGTATAGTAGATCCAATGTTTAAGCCTTTTGAATTGCAATACTATTTAGAGGATTCAAAGTCTATTTGCTTGATAACTTTCTTAAACAATGAAAAGGACCTTGAAGAAATAGGCTTAAATATTACCATAATGCATGATACTGATATAGACATGGTATGTGATGACATAAATTCTGGGCAAATTGAACTGGAGCCATATGATGTTTCTCAAGATGAAGTTTCAATAATTCTATATACATCAGGCTCAACCTCTAAGCCAAAAGGAGTTATGCATAATGTATATAGGTGCAAAGCTCATATTGCAATACAGCAGGAGATAGGATATACATTTAAAGAGAGTGACAGACTGGTTTGTTTTGTACCTTTTTCACATGCATATGGATGTGTGGATATTTTGTTTGATGCAATGGAATATGGTGCATGTGTTGTCATGATGAGATCCTTTCAACCACAAAAGCTTGCAAAACTCATAGAAACTGAAGGAATTACCCACCTTTTTGGAGTTCCTACTCATTATGCCCAATTGCTAAGATACGACTCTATCATCCCTCAGCTAAAGCTGCTAAAGGCGGCATTTGTTGCGGCAGCTCCTTTAAATCATACGACAGCTATACAATGGGAGGAGAAGACAGGAGTATATCTGAATGAAGGCTATGGATTATCTGAAACATGTACACTTACAATATTCAGAAACAATTCTATTACGATAACTCCAGGTAATGTTGGAAAGCCTACAACAAAGGTAGCTACCGTAGAAATTGTAGATGAGAGAGGAAATCCTCTCGGACAAAATGAGGTTGGAGAGATAAGAGTAAAAGGACCTAATGTAATGTTGGGTTATTGGAATAAACCAGAGGAAACTAGTAAAAAATTAAGAGACGGTTGGTTCTATACAGGAGATTTTGCTTATAAGAACAGTAACGATGAATTTATCTTATGTGGTAGAAATACCGAGTTCATAAATGTTGCTGGTATTAAAGTATCACCTATTGATGTTGAGTCGGTGTTAAATCAACATCAATTTGTATCAGAATCGGCAGTTATTAGTCAGAAAGACGAGATGTATGGAGAGGTAGTAAAAGCCTTCGTTGTATTAAAAACTGAGAAAACACTTACTGAAAGGGAGCTTATAAAGTTTGTTTCAAGCAAACTGTCCAGTTTTTCAGTTCCCAGAAGTATTACATATATAGAGCAGTTCCCAAGAAACAATATTGGAAAAATTGATAAAAATGCATTGTCCGAATATTAATCAAGCTAGAGTTATACTGCTAAAAAAATATTGGAAACTTAGATTGTTAAAAAATAAACTAAGTAGAATAATGGGGGGTATTTCTGTGTCTAATTATAGTTATTCAGAAAATGGAATTGCAGTTATAGGAGTAGGAGGTATTTTTCCTGATGCTGCTGATGTAAATCAGTTTTGGAATAATATCCTTAACAAGAAAGTATCTATAAAAAGAATACCCGATGAGATAATAAATAGTGAAATATTTTTCCGCCCTGAGTTATATGGAAAGGTTGACAAAAAGGATAAATCATATACTCACATTGCAGGACTTATAGATCATCAGGTGTATTCTAAGTCAAGTTTTAAGCATAAGATTCCTCCAGCTGTTGCAGAGCATATGGATAGAAATCAGCTGGCAGCAATATATTGTGTTGATCAGGCTCTTGAAGCTATGGGAGATAATGCGCTTCCAAAAGAGCATACCGCAGTTATTCTTGGAAATGGATTGCCAGGAATTAAGTATGACCAAGTCCTTCATAGAATTAGCTTTCTTGAGATTGAATACTATCTCAAGAATAATCCTTTTGTACAGGGAAAGTTTTCGCCTGATGAGTTCAATGAAGTTATCAATAAACTGAGAGATGAATATCTTAAAGGTACTATACAAATTACAGAGGATAGCTCTCCTGGGGTTTTACCCAATATAGTGGCAGGTAGATTAACAAATGTCTTTGACTTATGGGGCCCATCCTTTACGGTGGATGCGGCATGTGCTTCTTCCCTTGCAGCTATTTCCTGCGGGGTTGAGGGATTGATAAGCAGAGAATATGATGCAGTAATAGCTGGAGCTTCAGACGTTTCTGTTTTGGCACCTGGATTAAGTCTGTTTTCGGGAATAAATGCTTTATCACCAGATGGATCATATCCGTTTGATTCCCGTGCAAATGGATTTGTAATTGGGGCAGGTGCTGGGGTTTTTATAATGAAACGCCTTGGAGATGCTATACAAAATAAAGATAAAATTTTGGCTGTTATTTCTGGATATGGCAGAGCCAGTGACGGTAAAGGTAAATATATAGCTGCTCCTAGTGAAGAGGGTCAAGTAAGAGCTATAGAAATGTCTACTAAAATGGCAGGATACTCTGTTGATACCATAGAATTGCTGGAGGCACATGGTACGGGAACACAAGTGGGAGACCCTGCAGAAGTAAATGCTTTGAAAAAGGCGTTTAATAGCTTAGGGTGTACTAAAAAGGAATTTTGTGGAATAGGATCAGTAAAATCAAATATAGGACATTTGCGCTCTGCTGCAGGAGTACCTGGTGTTCTAAAAGCTGTACTAGCACTGAATAGTAAGATACTTCCTCCTACGGCAAACGTGCAGGAAGTCAATCCAAAGCTAAAACTTGAAGGCTCTCCGTTCTATGTACTAAGAGACAAAAAACAGTGGAATGCTAACAGTAACCATCCAAGAAGGGCAAGTGTTAGTGCGTTTGGATTTGGAGGTGCAGACTATCACCTTTCACTTGAAGAGTATAGAGAAGAATTTGTAGGTAAATCGTATAATATTCCTTACACAATACAAAAAAACAATGAGAGCATCGCTACAACTGTACCTGTTCATAGTAAAGAAGCAATTATACAAGAGGTTGTTCTATTTGCGGCAGACACAGTAGATAAGCTAAAGGCAGAATATGAGAAATTTGTTGCTATATCAGAAACAGATGTAGAACAAGGCTTCAGTAAGCATGTTTTTCAAAATAATTCAAATGTATGCTATGGTAAAAAATTAAGACTCTCACTAATGGCAAGTAATATTTCTGAATTGAAAAAGAGATGGGATACCTTTATAAAATTTTATGAGAGTGACCGCATAGGTAATTCGGAGGAATTGCTTCTAGCTGGAATAAGTTTCGGAACAGGAGAAGAGATTAATCCTGAAAACATCGCAATACTATTTCCTGGACAAGCGTCGCAATATGCTAACATGGAAAAGGATTTATACAGTAGTTATCCTGCATTCAAGTCTGTATATGACAGCTTTGACGCAATATGGCAGTCCAATTACAAAAATACGGTTTCTTCAATGGTATTTGGAGAAGATATAGAAAAGATTGATAATACAATTAAAGAGACACAAAACACACATCCTGCAATTTTCATCAGCAGTTATTGTATGTATAAGCTCTTTAGAGATATGGGTTTAGAAGCAGGATACATGGTGGGTCATAGTCTCGGTGAGATAACCGCTTTAGCTGCAAATGGGATGATGTCATTCAGAGATGCAGCTAGTCTTGTTGGCAAAAGGGGATATTCTTTTGCTTCAATTGATGAGGATAAACGTGGCAAAATGGTTAGCATTAAGGGTTCACAAGATGAGGTTAAAAAGCTGCTCAAAAAATCAGGACTTGAAGTATTTATCGCCAATATAAATTCACAGACTCAGACTGTAGTTGGCGGTGATGCAGAAGAAATTAAAAAGCTTGCAGAAGTGTTAGACAAAGAAAAGATAACACACACCGTACTAAAGGTATCTCATGCCTTCCACTCACCTTTAATAAACAGTGCGGCGGATAGCTTCTATAATCAAATAAAGGAAATTAAATTTAAGACGGGCAATGCGAAGGTTATTGCAAATCATTTAGTGGATTATTATCCGGCAAATAGCGATACAGCAAAGATACCACAGTTGCTAAAGGAACAAATAACTAATCCCGTAAGGTTTGTTGAATCAATAGACAAGCTTTACAAGGATGGTGTGAGGCTGTTTGTGGAAATAGGACCAGGTGCAGTTCTTAGCAACCTTACAAAGGATATATTATCTGGCAAGGATATAAAGGTTATTACTACTAATCTAAAAAAGAAGAATGACCTTGAGTGCTTGAATAAAGCTATTGGTGAATTATTTGCTGCTGGTGTACATATTCAGGTAATATCGCCAATTGACAGGATAACCCAAGCACAAAGCTTACAGGTGGTAAGTAAAGCAGCAAGTGAACCTATATCTGCAATTTCAGACAGTATAAATAATATAGATGTTTCAGCAGAAAAAGTAACTGATATTCCAGATAATAAATTGTATACTACATCAGAAAATATAACACCTTCTAAAAAGTTGGTTTATAGTGGTGTTTCAATTGGATTGCCAGGTACATATAAAAAAATATTCAGTGATGATAACTTTGATTTACTTTTTGAAGGCAGAAATTTAATTGAAAGATTAACAGATGATGAGCGTTTGAGCATGGCAGAGCTAAATATTACGAGACTTGTTAAAAGCGAGCAGGGCTCTGAGTTCAAGACTCTGTCTTCAATAAATGAAGTTATAGCTTTGGCAGGTAAAATTGGAAACTTAGATATGGATGAATATTTGGTAGATGCTGATATTCAGAAGCAAATGACAAAGACAGTATGTACAGCAGTTGCTGCAGGATATGAAGCATTAGCCGATGCAGGAATACCTTTGGTGAAAGAAGCAAAGGTAACTTCAAATGGAGCTATCCTTGAAGGCCGTTATTTACTTCCTGAAGAAATGAGAGAGAGCACAGGAATAATATTTGCTAATGGGTTCCCTATGGTTGAGCCTTTTATTCAAGAGGTTTCCAAATTCGTTGCATACAAATTCGGAAAAAAATCAAGACAGGAAATGATTGAATTCTATGGACAAATAATTAATTATACCAGTGACTATAATGTTAAGAAGCAATTATCAGATTGGTTTACACTGAATTACTCGAGGCTCAGTGATTGTTCGGGAGAAGAGGATGTTTATAGCTTTAATTCGGACTTTATGAGTCAGGTTGCATCACAGGCAAACAATCGTTTAGCTCAGTTTATTGGTGCAGCAGGGCCAAACTTCCAGATAAATGCTGCGTGCTCTTCTACAGCCTATGCAATATCGCTGGCTGAGGACATGATTCGTGCTGGACGTGCTGAAAGAATGATAATTATAGGGGCAGACAATGCGTCCTCAAAGGAAAGTCTAAAATGGCTTGGAGGCGGATTTCTGTCTGCAGGTGCAGCTACTACTTCTGAGGATTTGTATAGTGCGGCAGTACCTTTTGATAATAGGCGTAATGGAATGATTATAGGCGCTGGTGCTGTGGGCCTTGTGATAGAAAAGGAAGAGCTGGTTGAGGCTCGAGGAATGGCTGGGGTATGCCGTATTGTGGGTACTCATGCATTTAATATGGCAGGACATCAGACAAAGATTGATGCTACAAAATTTAGTGAGGAGCTGGAGCGATTTATTGCAAAAATGGAGAAGGAAAATGGATTTAGCCGTAGGAGTATAGCGCCAAATACTGTTTATTTCTCACATGAAACATACACACCAAAGAAGGGTGGTTGCTCACAGACCGAAAAGATTTCTCTGGAAAAAGTATTTGGCAGTACATTTAAGGATATTCTTATTTGTAATACAAAGGGTATGACAGGGCACACAATGGGAGGTTCTATAGAAGAGGCAGTTGCGGCTAAGTCTCTACAATACCAGAAGGTGCCTCCAATAGTGAATTATTTGGTTCCAGATCCAGAGTTAGCTGGACTTAAGCTTTCAGAGGGAGGCAATTACCAGTTTAAATATGTTCTCAGAGGTGTAGCGGGCTTTGGAGGACAGGGAAATTATAATCTATTAGAGAGAATAGTTGTGGGTGAAAATAGAATTATTAATGCCTCTAAATATGAGGATTGGCTTAGAGCAATTGCTTCATCAACTGGTGCGGTTTTATCAAAGGATGGACGTCTGTTGGTGCTCAAGTCACAAAAGAGCAGAGAGGCTTCTAACGATAGAGTTTTGATAGAAGGGTCGGGAGTAATTGAACAAGTAGAAACTATAAATATACATACAAATAATATTGACCCCACATCTGGCAATATTGATAAAGCTGACAAGAATACTTTGACTGGCTCAAAAATGCTGGACAAAAAAAACGTTATTGATAGTATTTTAGATATTTTTTCGGAGGTAACAAAGTATCCTAAGGACATGCTTGACCTAGACATGGAAATGGAAGCTGATCTTGGAATAGATACAGTAAAGCAGGCTACTATTTTTGCAATGGTTTGGGAAAAGTTTGGAATTGAAAGAGAGGAAGGATATAGTATTTCCAATTATCCAACAATAGGTCAGATTATTGACCTGGCGTACTCAAAGCTTCCAAATGAACCTACTCATAGTGTTCCTGGGCCTTTGGAGCAACAAAAAGCTAATGAGCAGCTATCAAATGCAATTAATGAAGCAAGTACTGTTTCCCAAAATGAAACATATAATGGCAGTGCTTATTCAAAGGATAAAATTCAAGATGAAGTATTAAAGGTTATTTCTGAAATATCAAAATATCCAACGGACATGCTTGACTTAGATATGGAAATGGAAGCTGACTTAGGAATTGATACAGTAAAACAGGCAACAATCATATCAATTCTTTGGGAGAAGTTTGCTCTCAATAGGGAAGATGGACAAAGTGTTACCAATTACCCAACAATAGGTCAGGTCGTTGATCTTATATATTCCAAGCTGCCAAGTCAACCTGATAACACGGGGAAAACAAATGGGCATACAGCTCCAGTAGTTTCCGAGATTGTACATAATAATAGCAATAGCCTTTCAAAGGATAAAATACAATCAGAAGTTCTATTGGTTATTTCTGAGATATCAAAGTATCCTACTGATATGCTAGATGTCAGCATGGAAATGGAAGCTGATTTGGGGATTGATACAGTAAAGCAGGCAACGATTATTTCAAATTTATCTGAAAAGTATGACATTAAAAGAGAAGAATGGCCACAAGTATCAGAGTTGCTAAAGATTGAAAATATCATAAAATCCTTAGAGATTATATTAACCAAAAGATTGTCTAACGATATATCGCAAACAGCTACCTTTGAAGAAGTGGCAGCAACAGTTGTCCAAGCTGCAAGTACAAATATTGCTGAGGTTGTTCTTCAAATAATAGCAAAGCATACCTCTTACCCTGTGGAAATGATTACACCTGATATGGAAATAAAACAGGATTTAGACCTTGACGATAAAAAGATGATAGCAATAATATCAGATATTAAAGAGAACCTTAATTTAAATGTTTTCCATGAAGGTAGTATAGATGGAATAAATAGTATTAAAGAGCTTATTGATTATTTTTATAAGAGTATAGACACTAATGAAAAAATAGCGGATGAACCTGACTCTGAAGAATCAAAAAAAACTTCTCAGCTAATATGGCAGGTACCAATACTTATTGAACAGGAACTTCCTGAAAAGGATATTGATATTAAATCCAAAAATGTGTGTATTATTGGAGACAATGAGGAATTTATCACTAAGCTTGGTAATAGTCTCAAAGATAAGGCTAATGATATATTTACATTTGTATTTGATACTAAGTTTTCTGAGGATGAATTGGAGAAGTCTGTGAAGGATTGTGTAGCTAAGCCTATAGATATAATAATTGATTGCTCGCATTTAGGTGATGATCTTAATTTTCACAGCTTAAGCTTAGCAGAGCAGAAAGCTATTTTACAGTTGAGCGCAAAGGCTAGATTTATATTCTATAAGGAAGCAGCACAGCAGATAAAAGATCTTTCTCTCAGAATTTTATGTGCAGTATCAATTGATGGAGGAGTGGGCTACTTAGATAATGCTGTTCAAAACATAGATCCCTCTTTTGGCGCGATAACAGGTTTTTACAAAGGACTAAATAGAGAATGGATTAATTGTACAATTAAAATAGTTGATTTTGAAAAAGAACTTTTAAATTCTAAAGATGAATTGGCAACAAGTATAATTAATGAAATCCAAACCTCTGGATTTGATTATGAAATTGCCTATAATTCTAATAAGAGAATGGTGGTAAGGATAGGCGGGCTTAATGAGAATCAACTGTTACCAACGAATATAACTAATAGTAGGCATTTTGTAATAACAGGTGGAGCTCTAGGTATAACTGCAGAGATTACTAAGGAACTCACCGAGAGATATAAAGGTGGTTTTACAATACTAGGTAGAACAGAGCTACCAAATGATATAGAGACATTATCTCAGTTAGATGAACAGCAATTGAATGAAAAGAAAACTGAAATACAAAAAAAGTTAGCTAAAACACATAAAAAGGTTACACCTATACTTATTCAGACTGAATTTGAAAAGCTGACTAAAGCAATAGAGATTTATAATATGTTGAAGGTTCTTAAAGCATCTGGGAATAATATAACTTATATTGGCTGTGATGTAAGAAATGAAAAGTCTGTAAAGAAAGCGGTAGAGGAAGCTGTAAAGAAGCAGGGTGCGGTTAATTGCATAATTCATGCAGCAGGTATTGATAGAAGCCACTTTATAAAACAGAAATCCATTAAAGAATTTGAGGAAGTATTTGATACAAAGGCATTGGGTATTTGTAATTTGTTGAAATTCTGTGACTCAGAGGAGTTAAAAGAGGTTGTACTATTTTCCTCTATATCAGGCCGATTTGGTAATGAAGCACAGCTTGATTATTGTTCGGCAAACAGTTTCTTAAATGTTTTGGCAAAATCTTTGAAAACAAGAAACCCTGACATTAAGGCAGTGAGTATTGTATGGGCAGGCTGGAAAGATATTGGAATAGCAGCGAGAAACGAATACCTTAAACAAAATGCTTCAAAGATTGGAATAAAGCTTATTAATACAAAGGCTGGTGTAGATGGCTTTGTTAAATTATTAGAAAGCAAAATGGAGCTTTGTGAGGTAATTCTCAGCGAGGGACTAGAGAATTTGACCGATGCACGATTATTCATGAATGAGTTAGAAAATGCAATACTGATTGACAGAGTTGAGAAAAGTGGAGGCCTTATAACAAAAGCCTACAAGACCTTCTCTGTAAGCAAGGATGCATTGATTGACCAACATAGGCTTAGGGATGTTCCGCTATTGCCTGCAGCATGTATTATGGAGCTTTGCACCGAGTACTTTACACTACAGGCTGGTAAGCAGGACAGCTATTGCTTGCGCAATTTGGAATTTGTGAATCCATTTAAGCTTTTCCGTGACAAGGACAGAGAATTATTTATTGATGGTCAGCCTGACAATAACGGCTGGAGGGTATCAGTACATTCCTACTTTAAGCCTCAAAAGATGGGTAAAGAGACTCTGATAACTCACGGAGGAATGTTTGTATCAGGTAGGGTTGAGAATTATGATGATATGTATCCATTAAACTGGGAATGGGTTAAAAATAATGAATTTAGTATCACCAGCAAACTTGACCTAAAGGATATTTTACTTGATAGTTCGGGAAATCAGATTTTAAACCTTGGGCCATTGTATTGGAGAATGGCTGAAACTGAAGAATTAAGAAAAATAGATAATTTCCTTCATAACGATAAAGGGGTTATTTTCCCAGAGTTGTTCCCAACAGAGCAAATCTATGAAAAGAACTATCCACTTGATAAGCTGCTTATTAATCCTTGCTTCATTGATGCAATGTATCAAGGGGCGGCTCAGGATTGTGTTACAAAGAAAAGGAACATATATTTGCCATGGAAGGTTGAGGAATTTGGAATCCTTAAAGTTCCAAAGCAGGATGGTTTCTTTAGGGTTTTTGCAGAAGCTGTAGCTGAAGATGAGGAGTATCGTACATATCGTATAGCAATATTAAATGATAAGGATGAGCTTTGCAGCTATGCTAGAAATGCAACCTTCAGACTCATTAACCAGTAAAATATACATTCAGTAAAGGCAATACTCTTGCGGCATAGTGATAAGTATGAACACCTACAATATATAGTTTTTGAAAGCATGTGCTGTATATTGTATTGTCAATGGCTGAATAGTAACCAAGTATTAAAAAGCTAGGTTATAGTGTAGTTAGTATACAAGTTTAACAGAGATGACGCAGCTTGAAGGGTATTGCCTTATTAATAAATACCTATATATAACGAGGCAATAAAATGTCCCCTAATTCTATAAGTGGCGGGTACTGCTTTGGTTTTCAGGCGGTGAGAATATCTCCCGCCTCGCTTACACACCGCTGATGTAATGAAATTTTTCTACAATCTAAAAATTTCATTTGAATCTAGGCGTTATAATCTGGTTGTACTGAGGGAATATGATGGAACATGAAATAGTTATAAAAGAACTTGATAGTTTCTTGCAAAATGCTGCTAAAAAATATGAGTTTAGTTATGAAATCATTAATCTTAGATGCTTTATGAGAGAAGTTTTCGGTAAGGACAAAAGTGTATGGGGAGTCTTTTCGGAGCGTGAAAGGACTATTATCAATAAATATGAAAACCCCAAAAAACGCATACAGTGGATGGCTGGCAGATATGCGGGTAAAATGGCTATAAAAAAATTAATGGCAAAAGCTGATAATACTGATTTAGCTAATATTGATGCTACAAAAATAAGTATTATAAATGGGTTAAATTCAGCACCATTTATTGAAGGATACCCAAAATTAAATATTTCAATTTCTCATTCCTATCCCTACTGCTTGACTTTAATATCAAAGCATAGGATAGGAGTAGACATTGAAAATACAATTAGCATAGTTGAACCAATGCTGAATTTATATTATACGAAAAACGAAATTAATCAGATTAATAAATTAAGAAAATTGAACAAAAACTACAATAAAAGTGAGGCTGATTTCCTTGCTACACTGTACTGGACTAGAAAAGAAGCTATATCAAAGCTTCAGAAGGAAGGTATGAATATGGATTTTAGCAAAATTGACACAGTGCAGGAGGTAACTACTTTACAAGGGCTATCTATTGAAAAAGTAAGGACTGTTTCAATTCAGAATGAACATTGCTCGCTATCACTTGCATTCGAGGAGAGACTTATATGAATGAACAAAGTTCACGTTATGTTGATACTATTGCCATAAATAGAATAATAGAGGCTAAACTGTCAAAAGTAAGGCATCATCCTGATAATAGCCGATTTAAATTAATAGAAGGAAATCCCTTTGAGGATATAGACAGTATAAATATTGAATACCTAGATGTGGAATACTTTAGAGCTGATAATTTTGAAAAACTAAGGTTTAAATCACCAATATACACATCCTATAGAGAAAATGATTGTGTTAGTGTTATAGTTCATGATACCCCAAATGCTATTGGGAATGTTGTTTTTGTACATGGGTTATATGAGGATAATCTAAGTATTTACCAATTTTTAATTACAATGCTCAATAAGATGGGTTTAAATGTATATTTAATGATGTTGCCATATCACTATGACAGGGTGCCTGAAAAGAGTGTTTTTAGTGGAGAGTATTTTTGGAGTGCAGATGTGGCTAGATCTCAATGGGCAATAAAGCAGGCAGTATATGATTTGTATGCAACCTATAAAATAGTTAGTGATAAAAGCAGCTTACCCATATGTATTACTGGGTTTAGTATGGGAGGTTGTATTTCATTGCTTTTGGCATCAGTCTGCAAAGATATAGACAATTTGTTTATTATTAATTCTGTTAGTATATTATCAAAATTAACTTGGGAAAGCAAACTGCTTGTAAACATAAAAAAAGAGCTATGTAACTATGGATACAGCCTTGAGGATGTACAAAGGGCTATGGTTGATTTTGAACCTTTAACCAGGCAAAACAATTATTTATTTCAAAAAAGTATAGTACTTGCATATGGGCTTTATGATCAGATTATTCTTCAAGAGGATTATCAGTATCTCATAAATAATATGAAATTTTACCAGGTAAACCAGTATAGTGCTGGGCATTTGAATATATTGAGAGTGCCAAAGCTTGCTAATGATATATTAAGAACTTTTAGTCATATAGCAAAATAGTATTTTTATGAATTTAATTTAAATATTAAAATGGAAGCTACTATTGTAGCTTCCATTTTAATGAACATTAAGAATAAAGGTGAGCTTGTTTTCTCCTTAATGCTGCATAGCATTATTTCAGTTAATCCAAAATAAAGCCTGAACAATTCGATACTACTGAACATACTTGATTCCCGACAAACTTAATATAACAAAATGTAACAAAATTGTCAAACATGGAACTAAAAATGATAAAAAAGGATTTGTTAAATTGATGTTGTAAAAGTTGATAACATATATTAAAATGAAAAGTGTCGTAATTTGTCGATATAGAGAAACGTGCTTAAATATAGGAGAGTATACATAATTAATCTATATGCAAAAGGAGTATTCATTATGAAAAATGAGATAAAATCTATTGATGGGTATGATATAAATCGAGTAAATAAGGTAAATATAGGGTTAACCTGGTGTGTTGTAATGGCACTAATAGCTCAAACTTTTATAACTGAGCCAATTAATCTTGCTATAGTTCATTCCATAAATGCAATACCGGTAGCAATAGTTGCTACAATATTATATTTTATACCTATGAAAAGGTTTATTAAATCATTACTTTTTGGCTTAATTCCTGTTGCATCAGTTACCGCACTTTTAGTGTTAAATGGTTTTACTCTTGATTTTCATTACATATACTGCCTCTCTGCAGTTATGATTGCATTGTATTTTAATAGCAGACTCGTAATTGTTTTTGGTGCAATAGTAAATGTTGCAATGCTATTTGTGTTTTTTTCAAATGAAGCAAATTTTTTAGGAAAGGATAATAGTTTAGCTACTATGGTATGCATTATTATTGTTTATAATGCTATTATTGTCGTTTTATATTTCCTGACTAATTGGGGTAAAAGCTTAATTGAAACAAGCAATTCAAAAAGAGATGAAGCTGATTTGCTTCTAAAAAAGATTCAGGAGTCTTTTGTACAAATTGAAAAAGGAACAGATGTATTAAATGAAAATATAAGCTCAGTAAATAATAATCTAAAAGTAACAACAGAGTCTAGTTCAAAAGTAATAACTGCGATGAACGAGATGTCTTTAGCTATAATGGATGAGGCAACAAGTATTTATGAGACTAATGAAAAAATGACTGATTCAATTGCACTGGTCAATGAAACTAGAGGATATGCAACGATACTTTCCGAAAAGTCTAATAGCATGGAGCAGATGGTCATTGAGGGTAATACTAAAATAAATGAAATAGGCAGACAAAATAGTGTTATTAGCAGTTCTGTTGGTTCCGCATTGACGACTGTAACGGAGCTTCAGCAAAACATGGGTGAAGTAAATGAAGCCTTAAATGAGATTTCTGAAATTACAGAACAAATAAATTTACTTTCATTAAATGCAGCAATTGAAGCAGCAAGAGCAGGTGAATATGGAAGAGGTTTTGCAGTAGTATCGGAGGAGGTACGTAAACTTGCAGATAAGAGTAGGGGAACTGCAGACAAAATCAGCAGCATAGTAACAGAAGTAACAACAAAGTCAATGGAAACCTTAAAAATGGTATCATTGGGAGATAGTACAGTAAAACAGGGCGAAAAGATACTACATGATGTTAATGAATATTTTGAGCAAATGAAGAGTGCAATAATTGATACAAATAATTATATTTTGAAAAGTATTCAGGGAACAAACCAAATGGCTGAAAAATTTATTGATATCCAGAAGCGTGTTGAAAATGTTGCTAGTATATCAGAAGAGAATTCAGCCTCAATTGAGGAAGTATTGTCTACAGTAGAAGAAGAAAATAATGAGATAATTGGAATATCAAAATCCATGGAGAACATTAGCCAGTTGAGTGAAGATTTAAAGAAAATGATTGTTTAAGTAATAACAGCAATACTAAATAGGCTATCAACACAATTTCAATTAATGGCTGAAGTCAATTACAGTTCTAAGCCGTTGCTAAAAATCATGAGTATGTTTCGTGCTTTTATGAGGCTTAGCTAATAGTAATTGACTTTGCTTACCATAATAATGCTTGGAAATGATAACAATGCCATTAATCTACATTTGGATAGTTCTGACTATAATGGGGGATTCATCAGTCTTCTTGACATTGGATAATATCTAGGAGTACTTTTTCTTTTTCCTAGTAGCTGAATCCAAATATCTAAATCGGTGTTTTCCAGGTAATCATTTACGATAATATCATTGTTTTTTATATCTGATAACATAATAATAGTTTGCTTTATATTATCTAAGTATTCCTGATTTTTAAAGTCAATTACAATACGATTAATAGATTCAGATATTTTATCTTCAACATACCAAAAATTATTGGCTATACTTTTAAAAAGTTCATATACTTTATCTTCAGTCAAATTAAAGACGTTTGGGTGCTTTAATAAAAACAATCTGGTATTTTCAACTACACCTGCAATTTTACTTTCATCAACTATTTTCCCTTCTACCCAGTGAAATTGATGCAGTACTTCCAGCTTACTATTTATAATAAATTTAAGGCCCATTTTCCAAAGTCTATAGCAGACCTCAATGTCTTCTAGTCCCCAAGCTTTTAATTCCTCATCAAAGCCGTTTACCCTTTGAAGCCATATTTTAGGAGCAATTAAATTACAACTCTGACCATACATAAATGGGTATTTTATTGCTGCTGCATTAAAAGATAATTCGTTAAGTATATCGCATCTGAATTCATGAAGCTCCTTGTGTTCATGACTAAAATAAAACTGCTCGAAAACGCTGCCATCTTGAATTGTTTCAATTGGAATATCATGTGGCAGCATTAGCCTAAGACCAGCAATTACAAGGTTCTTATCCTTTGAATAGCATCGGTCTAATTCTTGAAGGTAATCTTTTTTTACAATTATGTCAGCATCAATAAATATGATAAATTCTCCTTCTGCAGCATTTGTGCCAAAATTTCTGGCTTTTGAGCGACAGGAGTAATTATCTCTTTCAATGTAAATATATTTTAATTCATAGTTTTTATTTATGCCTTTTATATAGTCACCGGTGTTGTCATTGGAACCATCATCCACAACTATGACTTCAAAATCTTCCTTTTTAAATCCTTCTATCAAGTTTAAAGCTGCCAAAGAATTTCTAAGCTGAAATTTGTTGTTATATGTAGGAATTACAAAACTATATTTTTTCGTTTCAAAAACCCCCTTATACAATGCGATATAGTATTACAACAGATTATTTTATTTTGAATTAAAAAATAGTTCAAATTGAGAAATTATTTTTCTCAATATATCGTTTTCTGTATTTTTTAATTCCTTCATACTATGAATAACATCTTCTACCTTAGCCTTTTGCTTTAAGTTTAAGTCGCTAACAGTGGGATTATATATATTTGCATTACCAAACGCTCTAAGGTTTTTGAGAACTTTTATCCTTATAATATCAGACTGTTGTACAACCTTCATATATTCTTCATGCAGAGCAACAATTTCACCTTCAAGATTGTACCTGGATATTACATATCCAATCCTATCGTAAATACATTTTTTATGTTCTGCAAGCAAATGAATTGCCCTATAATCCGATGTAATTTTACCTTGTAACAAGTCTTCCATACTTTGAATAAAAACATCATATAAGTTAAATCCATATTCAACCTGATTCTCATAATATTCAAAGGAATATAGCCGTATACTGTCACCAATTGAGGATAAGTAGCTTCTTAAATCTTTTATAAACTTCTCATGGCTAAAGGGGTATTCTGCCTCGAATTTTTTAGGGCGCAATAGTTGTATGGCTGACCATTCGGTCCAAGGTGCTGAGTTTTTGTAATGTATTTTACCATTTTCATAAGCTTCTTTGAATTGAGCATAATCAAATGTTATTTCTTGAAAGATATTCTGATTGAAGCCTATAGCTTTAAGTTGTTTTTGTTCGTTGTCATATCCATATATCAAAGATGGGTGAATAAAGTGAATTTTATTATAAGCCCATTTATTAGGGAGATAGTTTTCATCCACATTGATTATAAGATAATACCCCATGTTTATATATTCAATAATATAATCAATGATATTATCTACCTGTGTAAGCAAAGGAAAGCCTAAACAAATCATGTCAACAATTTCACTGCAACAATCACGAGGCTCTAAAAAGTTAAATTCTACATATCCTCTATCATTTTTGTAGGAAAAAATCTGTATAAAATTAGAATAATACCAAGGTTTATATTTTTCGTAG
Organism: Bacillota bacterium; assembly: GCA_023416275.1. Classification (GTDB taxonomy): domain Bacteria; phylum Bacillota; class Clostridia; order Acetivibrionales; family DSM-1351; genus Ruminiclostridium. The sequence goes on from JAEZIB010000111.1 coordinate 28,897, forward strand.
GCAAGAACCATACAAAGGGGCAAGCTTCTATGAAGATAGGTGGTAATATCCTTTTGTAGTACAACTTGTAGTTCCATAGATTGAGGATATTTTTCTGAATAATATAAAGAAGTCGTGTCTTTATCATATTCAATTTGGCTCTTTTGTTGAAGGAGATCTTTTTCGTTAAAGTTTGCTTCAGAACTAGCGTGATCCATAGTATTTTCACTCCAATTTGATTATTACTCAAAATCCGCACTTGAATATATGCATATATCTTGAATATTCAATAATTACTAGCAAGAAACAGACATCATTAACTAGCTATTTTAGAAAAAATCAGCAAGCTGAAATAGCATTATTTATGCTGTTCTTCTGAAGAATAACAGCTTCTAGACAGAAAAGATGTTTAGGAGACTGTTTGCTAGCCAAATATAAAATCTGTAGTTATCTAAACAAAATTATGCAAGCTAATTATTATCAATATTATTTCAAGACATTTGCTAAAATTTATGTGCTGATTTGAGTTTATATAATTATATAAATTACCAACCTTATATTACTATATTAAATAAGTCAGAAAATAAGTTATTGTGCAAATAATAGTAAAATTATGTCGCTCAAAAAGGTTGGTTTAAGTAAGAATATGTAATATATATTATATAATATTTTTAAAAACACGTATATACTAGTTTTCAATAATTTAGAAGGCAATGCTATAAAAATCAGCCTAATCTGTTATATGGTAGCAACAGATTAGAGCTGATAGACAAGCTTATAGTTTTTTTCAAACCTTCCATTGATAAGTTTAACACCTAAAATTCCCAACTGGGAAGGTTTGGTAAGCAATGATAAATATAAAATTAGCAGATTAAAACATCTAAAGTAACATTTTTCTGTTTTTTTGCTCTCTTTCAACTAAAATTGCAGTTAGTATTTGCTCTGCTACAATTTCTTTAGACATTAATTGTAGTGGAATTTCCTTATCCTCAGTAATAATAGTTACCACATTTGTATCTGTGTTAAAGCCAGCACCGGGTTCTTTCAGGCTGTTTGCAACAATCATATCAATTTTCTTTTTAAAAAGTTTAGCTTTAGAATTTTCAATTAGATTCTGAGTTTCCATGGAAAATCCGCAGATATACTGTCTATCACCTCTGATTTCTCCTATTTTTTTAAGAATATCAGGAGTTTTTTTTAATTTAATATTTGTATCAGTAGTTGATTTTTTAATTTTTTCAATGCTTATATCAACTGGGCAATAGTCTGCAACGGCTGCCGCCTTTATAACAATATCCTGATCCTCCAGCCTTTCGATAACGGCATTATACATATCCTCTGCACTAATAACATCAACAACCTTTACACGCGTTGGAGCTTGCAGGCAGGTTTTACCTGATACTAATGTAACATCAGCACCTCGTAGCATTGCTAACTTGGCAAGTGCATATCCCATTTTACCAGAGGAGTGATTTGTAATGAAGCGAACAGGATCTATCGCTTCTTGTGTTGGGCCAGCGGTTATTAGAACCTTTAGTCCCTGCATATCTTTTTCATATGCTATTTCTGATAAGATATAATCCGTAAGTACATCTTCGCTTGGCATTTTCCCTGTACCAATATCACCACAAGCCAGCATGCCAGTAACTGGAGGGATAATGATGAAGCCATAATCTTGAAGCTTTTTAATATTATTTTGTACAATTACATTCTGATACATATTGGTATTCATTGCTGGTGCGATAATTTTTTTGCATGTACATGCTAATGCAGTGGTGGTTAGCATATCATCAGCTAGTCCATTTGCCAGCTTGGCTATTACATTTGCAGAGGCAGGTGCAATAAGCATTAAATCAGCCTTTTTAGCAAGGGATACATGTTCAACATTATATTGAAAGTTTCTATCAAAGGTATCTATAAGACATTTATTATTTGTTAGAGTTTCAAAGGTGATGGGATTAATAAAATTAGTTGCATTTTCAGTCATTATTACATGTACATCACAGTGCTGCTTTTTCAAAAGGCTAGCAACATTTGCCATCTTGTATGCAGCGATACTTCCTGTAACTCCCAAAACAACAGTTTTATCTTTTAACATTATCGATCATTCCTTTTTTATTATTTGTAAAAAATATGGAATTAGCTGAATTATAGCAAACTTTGTGCAAACAGTAAAGAATATTGACAAATTTTATCAAAATATCTATTGATTAGTGCCGTAGTTTTTAATAAACTAAAACTATTGATACTTTTTTGCAATACTTAATTTAAAACAAAAGTATATACATAGTATACTAAAAATTTTATATGACTGCCTCTATAATATCATAATGCTTATGACATAGAAGGCTGGCATGGATTTATTTGCATAAGACATAATAAAAAACAGTATAAGGAGCTGCAAATATGAATATAATTTTAGCTATTGATATAGGGAATACCACTGTAGTTATAGGTTGTATTGTGAATGGTAAGGTGATTTTTTCAGGTAGAGTAGAGTCCAATAGTGAATATTCTTGTGATGACTATGCTGCATACATTAAAAATATTTTAGCTAAAGCTAATATTGACACCAATGAAATTAAAGGCAGTATTATTTCATCTGTTGTGCCTCAGCTTACTAATGCATTGAAAAAAGCTGTTGCAATAGTTACTAATACCATTCCATTAATTGCTGGAACAGGGTTGAAACACAATTTGAATATTATGGTACAGAATCCTGAGCAGCTTGGAAGTGACCGTGTGGTGGATGCTATAGCAGCAATACATTATTATAGTAAACCAGTTATTATTTTTGATATGGGTACAGCAACAACGGTGTCAGTAGTCGATGATAACAATAATTTTAGGGGTGGCTTAATTATGCTGGGAGTAAAAAGTGCATTAGATGCTCTTTCCAGTAAAGCTGCACAGCTTCCAGCCATAAATCTCGAAGAATGCGGAAACATTATAGGAAAAAACACTATTGAATGTATGCAAAGTGGAAGCATTTACGGACATGCAGCAATGATTGATGGAATAATTCATAAACTAAAAAAACAGGTTGGTAAGCATCCAACTGTAATTGCAACAGGAGGCTTGGCAAGACTGGTTATTCCCCATTGCGATGAAAAGATCATTTATGATGAGTACCTCTTATTAAAGGGGCTGTATTTATTATATACAAAGAACTGCGACTAGCTCGAAAAACAACTTTGTACGAACATATTGCTTTTTCGAGCAACAAAAACCCACAAGCGGGTTTTTGACCAAAAGTGCTTTACATCGAATTACAGAGGTGTTATATTAACCTCAATGGGTAGTATTTTTTATTAAAAAACTATATCATGATTTATTTTATTTTTGGTATGGCGGCTCGTATCCTATTAGGAATGAGACCTCAAGAGTTATCACTCCTCTGAAGTAAAGGCTAAAAGCTTAAAAGGCTGAAGCTAAAATCAGGGAGGTGGTACTATGAAAATTGGATTTATTGGCGCAGGAAAAGTAGGATTTTCTCTTGGTAAATATTTTTGTGAACATGGATTAGATGTCATTGGATATTTCAGTAGAAATCCACAATCTGCATTACAGGCAGCAAAATTTACAGGCACCATGTGTTTTAATGACATTGAAGGCATTGTAGAGGCAAGTGATACTCTTTTTCTTACTGTTCCCGATGGGACAATTAAGGAACTATGGGATTACATTGATAAGTTGTCTATTAAAAATAAAATAATTTGCCACTGTAGTGGTTTAGTATCATCATCAATTTTTTCTAACATTGATAACCATCATGCATATGGTTATTCTATTCATCCTCTTTTGGGTATCAGCGACAAGCTGAATTCATATGAGCAGCTTTCTCATGCTTTTTTTACAATTGAAGGCTCACAAGGTCGTTTAAATGAAATGCAAATCCTGCTAATGAATTTGGGCAATTCTGTACAAATTATATCACCAGAGAATAAGTCTGTTTATCACTGTGCGGCGGTATTTGCAAGCAATTTGATGGTCGCATTGGCACAGGTAAGTATTGATTTGCTAAAAGGCTGTGGGTTTGATGAGAAAAATGCATGCTCTGCTCTAAATACTTTAATGCTTGAAAATATGAAAAATATAGTAAGGCAAGGTACTGTAGAAGCATTGACGGGGCCTATAGAGCGATGTGACATTGAAACTGTCAAACGTCATTTGTCTTGCCTAAATGGAGAGGATAGAAAAATTTATATTTTACTTTCAAATAAATTAATTGAAATTGCAAAAAGTAAAAAACCAAATTGCAACTATATTGAGTTGGAAAATATGATTGGAGAGATGATAAAAAGTGTGTAATACAGTGCTTACATTTAAAGAGCATAAGCTTAATAATAAAAAAATATCTATGCTTACTGCATATGATTATTCAGTAGCAAAGCTAATGGACGAAGCAGGAGTTAATGCCATATTAGTTGGTGACTCATTAGGTATGGTGGTTTTGGGATATGAGGATACACTGCAGGTTACGATGGAGGATATGATTCATCATACAAGGGCTGTGGCGAGAGGGGCGAAAAACACCTTGATAATAAGTGACATGCCGTTTATGTCATATCAGACCTCTGTCTATGATGCATTATGCAATGCAGGTCGTCTTGTTAAGGAAGGTCATGCTAATGCAGTCAAGCTTGAAGGTGGAAGTGTTGTATGTCCTCAGATTAAGGCAATTGTTAATGCTTCAATACCTGTAATGGGGCATATTGGTTTAACTCCACAATCTGTTAATGCCTTTGGAGGCTTTAGAGTGCAGGGTAAAACCGAACAGGCAGCACGTCAACTGATAGATTCTGCAAAGGAAATTGAGCAAGCAGGAGCTTTTGCAATAACCCTTGAATGTATTCCAGCCAAGCTTGCAGAGCTTATATCAAAAAGTGTTTCAATTCCGACTATCGGAATAGGTGCAGGAAGTGGCTGTGATGGGCAGGTGTTAGTTTATCAGGATATGCTGAGTATGTTTTCAGAGTTAACACCAAAGTTTGCAAAAAGCTATGCGGATATAGGCTCACAGATGAGAGGAGCTTTTATTAAATATGTTGAAGAAGTTCAGACTGGAGAATTTCCAGCAGCTGAGCATTGTTTTAATATAGAGGACACTATTATTAATAAACTGTATGGAGGTGAGGCTTAATGAATATTGTTCATACAGTGAAGGAAGTACGACAGATAGTTAAGTCATGGAGAAAAGAAGGCCTAAGTATTGGTTTTGTGCCTACTATGGGATATCTGCATGAGGGGCATCAAAGTTTGATTAAGCAGGCAGTCCTAGAAAATGACCGTGTTGTTGTTAGTATATTTGTAAATCCTATGCAGTTCGGCCCCTCAGAGGATTTAGAAAGCTATCCTCGTGATTTGGAGCATGATGCAGCTCTATGTGAAAAAACAGGTGCTCATTTGATTTTTCACCCGGAGGCTCAAGAGATGTACATGCCTGATTTTAGTAGTTTTGTTGATATGAATGGACTTACTCAAGGATTATGTGGCAAGAGCCGGCCTGTTCATTTCCGTGGAGTATGTACAGTAGTCAATAAACTATTTAACATTGTTGGTGCTGATCGTGCTTACTTCGGTGAAAAGGATGCCCAACAGCTTGCGGTAATAAGGCGAATGGTGCGTGACTTGAATATGGATATTGAAATTGTGGGTTGCCCGATAATAAGAGAAGAGGATGGCTTAGCTAAAAGTTCAAGAAATACTTATTTAAGTGAGATAGAACGTAAGGCGGCATTAATTTTGAGTAAATCTCTTACAATTGGAAAGAGCTTGCTTGAAAGTGGAGAAAGAGATGCAAAAACCATAATCAGCAGCATAACTGATAATATAAATACTGAACAACTTGCAAGAATAGATTATGTAGATGTGGTTGATGCTCTATCTTTAGAAAAGGTTGATAAAATAGAGTGTTCAGTATTGGTTGCAATTGCTGTATATATTGGGAAAACCAGATTGATTGATAATTTTAGTTTTGAGGTATAGCGGAAAAGAAGAAGCATGATGATGTAAATATAGAAACATCAACAAAAGTTAGAGATCAATGGTAATAGTGTTGATTCTATGTATCGGAAATTGGTGCAGAAGTAATTGGAGTTAAAAAGCAAGTTTAAAAATATCTTCACAGCCCCAAAATTGGTGTGGAGGTAAGCTGATAAAATTAAAACATAATGGTAAAAAATATACTCCGCTCCTAAGCAAAAATTCCGCAATATAAAACCTAGTTTCAGTTGGAAGAATTGCGTGGGATTAATGATAGATAACGATAATAAATAAAAAGGAGAAATAGAATGTTTATTTCTATGCTTAAAGGGAAAATTCATCGAGCCACAGTTGTACAAGCAGAGCTTTCTTACGTGGGAAGCATTACTGTAGATGAAGATTTGTTGGATGCCGCTGGCATTTGTGAATATGAGAAAGTTCATGTTGTAGATATAGATAATGGTAATCGCTTAGAAACCTACACTATTGCAGGCGAAAGGGGCTCAGGAATGATTTGTCTAAACGGTGCTGCAGCCCGATGTGTTCATGTAGGTGATAAAGTTATCATAATGGCATATTGTATGTTAGATGCCAAAGAAGCAAAGGAGCACAAGCCGTCTGTGGTCTTTGTAGATGAGAAGAATAAAATAAGCAAAGTTACTCAGTATGAGAAGCATGGGGAGTTGGGGGGAGTTGATATAGCTCTCTTTTCACAAAAGAAATATATAACTAGAATGATACACTCGTGCATCATTTTTTGAGTAGTGAAAAAATGTGTATAAAAATAAAGTTGAATAAGCATAAAAAATATAGCAGTTAGAATTCCCTCTGACTGCTATATTTCCAAAATTTATATATTTATAAGAAATCTTTTTAATAGTCTTATAATGTTCATTGATTTTTTACAAGTGCATTTACTGGGGTAGGATTAGTAACAAATATATCTACTCCATTACCTAATTGTCCAGAATTATTGGCACCCCATGAATAAACATTTCCACTATTATCAATAGCCAGAGAATGACTGTTTCCGGCATCTATAGATGTTATATTCTTTAGGTTTTTTACTCTAACAGGTATACTTTTGTCGACATATGTGCCATCACCCAGTTCTCCATCTGAATTACATCCCCAAGACCAAACTGTCCCATCGCTTTTTAATGCCAAATTAAATCCTCCTCCTGAGGCTATTGCAGTTATATCTGAGAGGCTTTCTATTTTTGTGGGGATTCCGTTAGCTATTTGGTAACTATCAAAATTCTGACCATACATATTTATGTCTAAAGTCCATACAGTACCATCACTTTTAAGTATAACAATACTACCATATCTAACGTCAATAGATATTACATTAGCTAGATTAGTAATTTTCTGAGGAGTATCTCCTATAAACATCATTCCATCATCAATCCGCCCATAATCACCTGAATTTCCCCAATTCCATACAGTACCATCTACTGCAACGGCAAAATTATAATCAGAAAATGAAGCGAGTTTGGTGATTATAGGAAGGCCTTCGATCTTAAAAATCCCGTTTGTGCCATAGGAGAAATCTGAACACCATACACTTCCATCAGGTTGTAAAATATTAAAAATTTCAAAAGTGTCACATGATGATGCATCAATAATGGGATTATCTTTGAAATTAAAATGTATTGGGGCATATCCATCCTGTATGTTAACTCCCCAAGCCCATAAATCACCTTCTGTGTTATATGCTAATGCATCTCCAGAAGAACAAGTGCCTGATGTAATATTTAGTAGTCCATCTTTCTTCCTAGGCCGAGCAGTGTTAGTTCCTAATTTATCATAAGTTAAATAATCGTCACCCCATTGCCAAAATGAACCCTTGTTATCAATAGCAATACTATAATTTTGATTGGAACAAACTTTTATAATATTGCTTAAAGCATTAATTTTTATAGGTAAGTTTTCAGTGAGAGCAGTATTTAATCCTAATTGTCCAGAACAGTTACTTCCCCAAGCTAATATAGTATTATTTTTATTAATTGCAAAATTAGATTCATTACCAGCTCCTATAGAAACTATATCTTTCAACCCATTAACCTGATTAGCAGAAATATTCTCATTTTCTGAGGATGTTACTAAAAAAATACTTGTAATAGTTCCATATGTCCAAACAGTACCATCTTTTTTCAAAGCAATAATATGATCTGCACCACCTGAAATATTTTTTATATTAGATAAGTTTTCTATTTTCTCAACCTGAACGCTGTTGTTTTTATAAACATACCGCCATACTGTTCCATCTTTTAAAAGAAAAATTGCTTCTGATTTTAGGGTGTTAATTGCCACAACATTTTTAAAATAAGTTATAGTAATAGGTTTATTATCTTCAATCGAAGCTCCAGAATTATCACCCCAAGCAAATACTTTACCATCTGTTGAAATAGCCATACTATATTCATACTTTGATGAAATATATTTTATTTTAGGCAAATTCTTAATAGCTTTAGGAGTATTTGTTTTATTAAAAGCTATTGAAGCTAATTGTCCTTCAATATTTCGACCCCACCCCCAGATAGTACCATATTTTGATAATGCTAAAGAATGGCTGGAGCCACCTGCGATGTCTACGATATTCTTTAGCACTTTGACCTTTACTGGAATAGTTGTGTTTCTTTGAATATTACAATTACCCAATTCTCCATCGTAATTTTTACCCCAAGTCCAAACAGTGCCATCTTTTTTTAATGCAATAACATGTTTTTCACCACACGAAACTTTTATTACATCAGATATACCAGATATCTTTTTAGGATAACTTCTATTGATTTTGGTACCGTCACCAAGCTGACCATAAAAGTTATCTCCCCAAGACCATAAAGTTCCGTCCTTTGCAATTGCCATAGTAAAAGAATTGCCAGATGCTATTGAAATAAATTTAACAGAGCTTTCTGAAATGGCATACGTAGTGCTAAAAGAAAAAGTATATACAATACAAATAAATAATAAAGATAATTTTTTTAACTTAATAGGCATTAGTTTCTCCTTTTTTATAAAGTCTGTTTTTCTTCATGTATTATAAAGCTCTCGCATACATATTATATACATCGACAAAATACTTGTAAATAATGCTAATTTAATATTGTTTGATATAAACTAAAATAAACTTTAGTATGACGAGTTGATATTCTCTAAGAATAAAATATTATGAGAGTAATAAATAAAACTATAATTCAAGAAGTCAGAATTTATGAATGTAAAGAAAATTTAGTTGTGCAGTTTAAAAGAATTATACTAACATATATAATAATTAAAGAGCGACTTAATTGGGGAAAGTGTTAATAAATAATAGTAAGAGCTGACAATGAGGTAAACAATGTACACAAAAAAAGAACAATTTATGTTAAAAGCCTTAAATCAGGCAAAGCATGCATATAAAAAAGGAGAAACACCTGTAGGTGCAGTCATTGTGAAGGATGGGCAAATAATAGCCAGAGGTCACAACCTAAAGGAAGCCAAAAAGGATGTAACCTCTCATGCAGAGATAGAGGCAATCCGCAAAGCGGCCAAAAAGCTGGGAACCTGGAGACTTGAAGGCTGTGAAATGTATGTGACTTTAGAACCTTGCCCTATGTGCGCTGGAGCAATAATTCAATCCAGAATAAGTACCTTGTATATTGGTGCAATGGATAAAAGAGCCGGAGCGGCAGGGTCAGTAGTAGACCTGTTTCGGGTACAGCAATTTAATCATAGAGTTGACGTAGTGCTAGGATTGCTTTTTGAGGAATGTGGAGAGGTATTGAAGAGATTTTTTGGTGAAATCAGAATATCAAAGGGGCAGGTATAATTATATTTGCTGGCTTTACCGTAACGCAGCATAAGAGGATATCTGAAATGTGATTTCACATTATAAGAACAAAATATCAGAATGTAGATTGTTCTAAATGTATAAGCAACAGTTGATTTATATAGCCCTCAATTTAATCGTAATTTATTAATCGTTCATTTTTTTATCGATGTAGTACCCCCTAATTTGCTGTTTAATAGAGATAAATATTAGCTGACATGATTATGGAAGTTTAAAATGGGTAAATATAATACTAATTCATTAATAGTATACTCTAACATGCTGTTATGGCGGGCCACAAGCTCTAATATGGCCAGTTCTGCATATATTACGAAGTCATGTAGAATACTATATATATAGAACTAGTATAATTACTCAAACTTCGCAGTTGAATGTACTACTTAAAGCCTAGTAATATCAGGTGTGGTAGCAGTATCAAATCAAAAGCTAAAGGTTTTGTAAGTTGGTTTACTGAGTAACAACCCATTGATAATTTTACCGCATCAAAAGATTTTTTATGTGAGAGGTTTGAGTAATTAATATTAATTTAACAAGGTTGGGTAACACATATGATAAAAAGAAATATAATAAAAACAGAACAGGCTATGTATGCAATTGAAAATGGGGAGTTTGATACTAAAATGATAACCTCCAAAAGCAAAGTAATTGTAATTCTCACACAGGACTGGTGTCCTCAGTGGATAGATATGAAAAACTGGGTATATACACTTGAGCTTGAAGAAGGCATAGAAATATATGAGCTTGAATACAATAAGACATCTTATTTTAATGAATTTATGTCATTTAAAGAAAGTCATTGGAAAAATTATAATGTACCTTACGTTAGGTTTTACAAAGAAGGTAATCTGATTAAAGAAACAAATTATATAGGTAAAAATAAGTTTATTGACATAGTTAAGGATTTATAATTACACAAGAAAATGTCCACAACTTCTATAAGTGGGGACACTGCTTTGCTTTTCAGGCGGTGAGATTATCTGCCGTCCCGCTTACACGCCGCTGATGTAATGAAATTTATCTTCAATCTATAAATTTCATTTTGACTCTAGGCGTTATAATCGAAAAATGATATTCAAATTTAATTAATGTAGCGCAAAAAACATGAAAAACTACATCAAATAGGGTAGAAATCGTTTGTGGTGCATTATTGACGGTAAATTATTTAAATGCTATAATAATTTTAACCTACAGCAATTTCAAGTTTTTTGAATTTTTACTGTTTTACGATTATTTTATTTTTAAATATAGTATTTTTAAATATAGATTAATATACAAGTAAATAAATTAACAAGTCAAAAATCTACTTGTTAATATAAGTCGATGAAGGAATAAAGATGTATTTGTATTATTTTAGAGAGCCAGCGGTTGGTGAAAGCTGGTATGGTAGATACATGAATAACTCATTCCCGAGAACTAATATCAAAAGATACAGATGTATCAAGTAGGTATTGGCGTTGGCTACGTTATAGCTTAGAGCACAGACGCGCGTCTGATTGCTCACTGAGAATACAGTTTATATAAATTGTATTAAATCAGGGTGGTACCACGATGGAATAGTTCCCTCGTCCCTGCATATAGCAGAGCCGAGGGTTTTTTATTACCCAAAATGGGAGTGCCAACTATTACTATTTAATATGTACCATGTAAATTTTATGAAAATGAGGGAAAGCTAAAGTAAGTTTGGCAATTAGCCTAAAGCAGTATCAGATTATACAAGATTTTTACTTATTAAGAGTTTATCATATCAAATTATTGAAGATTGTTTAACAAATTAGAAGACTAAACATTGGAAAAGGAGGCGTTTGAAATGAAGTTGACGGGTGCACAAGTTTTGGTAAAGTCTTTAGAGCTAGAAGGTGTAAGTACACTATTTGGTTATCCGGGTGCAGCAATCAGTCCATTTTATGATGCCTTACTGGATTCGACACTTACACATATTCTTACCAGGAATGAACAGGGAGCTGCTCATGCAGCAAGTGGGTATTCTAGAGTAACAGGTAAAATCGGCGTGTGTGTATCAACTTCTGGCCCTGGAGCTACAAACTTAATTACAGGAATTGCAACAGCATATTCCGATTCCATCCCTATAGTAGCAATTACAGGGCAGGTGCAGTTGGATCTGATTGGAAGAGATGTTTTTCAAGAGGCAGACATAACAGGTGCCACAGAGCCTTTTTGCAAGCATAATTACCTTGTAAAAGACATAAAAGACCTTCCTAGAATAATAAAGGAGGCTTTCCATATTGCAGCTACAGGAAGACCTGGCCCTGTGGTAATAGACGTTCCTATTGATATTCAGACACAAGAGATTGAATTTAAATACCCAAAAGAAATTGAAATCAGGGGCTATAAGCCTAACTATAAAGGGCATCCTCAACAAATTAAGAAAATTGCTGAAGCAATATTAACTGCAAAATCACCATTAATATGTGCTGGTGGAGGAGTTATTACAGCAAAGGCTTCTGATTTATTGACAAAGTTTGCTGAGAAATGTGGTATTCCTGTAGTTACAACACTCATGGGCATTGGAGCAATTGCCAGCGACCATTCACTGAATTTAGGAATGTTAGGTTCACATGGAGTATATTGTGCAAATTATGCAGTAAATAATACAGACTTACTCATTCTTATTGGTGCGAGAGTTGGAGATAGGGCATTAGGTACAACGGGAAAAATTGCACAAAAGGCAAAAATAATCCATATAGATATAGACCCTGCTGAAATTGGAAAAAATGTCAGCACAACTATCCCAGTAGTTGGTGATGTAAGGTTAGTGCTTGAGGATCTATTGGAAATAGTTCAAGCAGGAGATACCAAACAGTGGTTAAGCATGGTGATGGATACAAAACAGACTAAGAAAAAGCCTATAGACCAACAGACGAAAAATGTAAACCCAAGGTTGATTATAGATATCCTTTCACAAAAGCTGACAGCCGATGCCATAATGACTACAGAGGTTGGACAAAACCAGATATGGGCTGCTAATAGCTTTATAGCTAAAAGACCAGGAGCTTTTATTACCTCCGGAGGACTTGGAACAATGGGCTATGGACTGCCCGCTGCAATTGGAGCAAAGAAAGGGAAGTCTGAAAGCACAGTAGTTGTAGTGGCTGGAGATGGTAGTTTTCAAATGTCTATGCCAGAGTTAGGTACTATAAAGCAGGAAGGAATAGGTATCAAAATAATTATTTTGAACAATTCCAGACTGGGTATGGTACGTGAATTACAAAAGAGCAAACATAATGGAAGGTATTCACAGGTTTATTTGGACAGCAACCCAGACTTTGTAAAGCTTGCAGAAGCATATGGTTTTAGTGCAGAACGAATAACAAACAATTCACAGGCAGATGCTGCATTGGATAGACTTTTAGCTGATGACAAGACCTATATACTTGAATGTGTTGTTGATCCAGAGGAGTCTACAGTATAAACCTCTATGAATTTTATATAAAATTATATTTGTTTAGTTGCTTTAAGACTAATCAATAATAAGTAAAGGGTGAGGGGAGGAAATAAAATGGCAAAACATACTTTATCAGTATTAGTGGAAAATCGCTCGGGTGTATTATCACGAGTTTCAGGTTTGTTCAGCCGAAGAGGATTTAATATTGACAGTTTGGCAGTTGGAGTAACTGAAGACCCTGAGGTGTCCAGAATGACAATAGTTGTAGATGGCGATGACTACACTGTTGAACAGGTGAACAAGCAACTGAATAAGCTAATTGATGTCATAAAAATTAGAACATTGGAACCATCAGAGTCTGTAAGTCGTGAACTTGCCCTTATAAAGGTAAATGCTACACCGACAAATAGAACAGAAATAATGCAAATAGTTGAGATATTTAGAGCTAAAATAGTTGATGTTTCAAAAAATACTCTCACTGTAGAGGCATCAGGTACTAATGAAAAAGTAACAGCCCTAGAGGATATGCTGCGGCAATTTGGTATAAAGGAAATAGTCAGAACAGGTACTATAGCCATTGAAAGAGGAAATAAATACATCAAGGCAGGAAGCAACGAAGAATAGTAAAATATTATTGCAATTCAATTGTAATTTTAAAACATTATACAATTATATAAAAATTGATAATTAATTTTATTTAGGAGGAATTTTAAAATGGCAAAAATGTATTATGATAGCGATTGTAATTTAAACTTATTAGAGGGCAAAACAGTAGCAATTATAGGATATGGAAGTCAGGGCCATGCTCATGCCCAGAACTTAAAGGATAGTGGAGTTAATGTAATAGTAGGTTTGACACCTAATTCCAGCAGAAGAAAGCAAGTAGAGGCAGATGGAATTAAGGTATATGATACAGCAGAAGCAGCAAAAATGGCAGATATAATCATGATATTAACACCGGATCAAACTCAAAAAGCTATGTATGATGAGTGTATAGCTCCAAACCTTAAAACAGGAAATGTATTAATGTTTGCCCATGGTTTTAATATTGTTTACAATCTTATAGTTCCACCTGCTGATGTAGACGTAATAATGGCTGCACCAAAGGGACCAGGACATACAGTTAGAAGTCAGTACAAAGAAGGAAGAGGAGTACCTTCTTTAATAGCTATTCATCAGGATGCATCAGGTAAGGCAAAAGACTTTGCATTGGCTTATGCATCTGGAATAGGAGCTGGAAGAGCAGGAATACTTGAAACTACTTTCAGAGAAGAAACAGAAACTGACCTATTTGGTGAGCAGGCTGTACTCTGTGGCGGTGTTACAGAATTGATGAAAGCAGGTTTTGAAACACTTGTAAATGCTGGCTATCAACCAGAAATAGCATATTTTGAATGTGTACATGAGATGAAGCTTATAGTAGATCTTATCAACCAAGGTGGTTTTGCAGAAATGAGATATTCAATCAGTGATACTGCTGAATATGGTGATTATGTAACAGGCAAGAGAATAATAACAGATGAGACTAGAAAAGAAATGAAAAAGGTACTTAAAGAAATTCAGGATGGTAAATTTGCTTCAAATTGGGTTATTGAAAATGCAGCAGGTGGAAGATCAAACTTCCTTGCAATGAGAAGAAATGAATCAGAGCACCAGGTTGAAGTAGTTGGGGCAGAACTGAGAAAGATGATGAGCTGGCTTAAAAAGTAATTGCGAAAGATTATAACGTCTAAATTCAAAATGAAATTTTTTGAATTATAGAAAAATTTCATTACATCAGCAGCGTGTAAGCGAGGCAAAAGTCATTATATTATTTGATAAAATTATAAGATAAGTAATTACTGCATAAATTGATATAGAATTAAGGAACATATTATGTTGTGTTCCTAAGAAGGGGGTATAAGCATGGCAAGAAGAATAAAAATATTTGATACAACACTTAGAGATGGTGAGCAAACACCAGGAGTTAATCTAAACTTACAAGAGAAAATGGAAATTGCAAAACAACTTGTAAGATTAGGAGTAGATGTTATCGAGGGTGGCTTTGCTATAGCTTCACCAGGCGATTTTGAGTCTATAATGACGCTCTCAAAGAATTTAAAGGGTGTATCAATAGCAAGCCTATGCCGTGCCTCAGAAAAGGATATTGATAGGGCATGGGAGGCTGTAAAGTACGCTGAAAGTCCAAGAATTCACACTTTTATTGCCACATCAGATATTCACATGAAGTATAAACTCAAAATGACTGAAGAGGAAGTTTTAGCAAGAGCAGTAAGTATGGTTAAATATGCAAAAAGCTTTTGCTCAGATGTTGAGTTCTCTGCTGAGGATGCAAGCAGAACAAGAGAAGACTTTCTTATGAAAATTGTTGAAGCAGTTATTGCAGCTGGTGCAACAGTTGTAAATATACCGGATACAGTTGGTTATACGACACCAATGGAGTTTGGTAAATTAATTAAAAATATACGTAATAATGTGCCAAACATTGATAAAGCCGATATTAGTGTTCACTGTCACAATGACTTGGGTATGGCTGTTGCTAATTCACTAGCTGCTATTGAGAATGGTGCAACACAGGTTGAGTGTACCATTAATGGCCTTGGTGAAAGAGCTGGTAATGCTGCAGTTGAAGAAATTATAATGGGCATTAACACTAGAAAAGACTATTACGATATTACGCACAAAATAGATACTACTCAGATATATAGAACAAGTAAATTGGTTTCAAGCCTTACTGGTGTCAGTGTCCAGCCTAATAAGGCTATTGTGGGAGCAAATGCTTTTGCCCATGAGTCTGGAATACATCAGCATGGTGTTCTTTCTGAAAAAACTACCTATGAAATAATGACACCAGAGTCAGTAGGAGTAGGTAAAAACAGAATGGTGTTGGGTAAGCTGTCTGGTCGTCATGCCTTCGAAGAAAGATTAAAGGAAATGGGATATGCTTTATCAGCAGATGAAGTAAAGGCTGCTTTTGAGAAATTTAAAGATTTGGCTGATAAAAAGAAGGTTGTAACAGACAAGGATATTGAGGCATTAGTTGATGCAAATATAGCTGTGCCTGAAATATTTGTAATAGACAGTTTCCAGATTAATAGCGGAAACAAAATGATTTCTACATCAACGATTAGTATAAGAAGAGAAGATGAAGTTATTACTGAGGCTGCTACAGGAGATGGTCCGGTTGACGCTGCTTTTAAAGCAATTGAGCGTGCAACAGGAGTTTATGCTGAGCTGATTCATTATAGTATAAAGGCTGTTACAGAAGGTAAAGACGCACTGGGTGAAGTAGCGGTAAAAATATCAAATGATAATGGTGTATATTTGGGAAAAGGTGTAAGTACAGACATTATAGAGGCAAGTGTTAAGGCATATCTAAATGCTATTAACAGATCAATTAGTGAGATAGGCAGCAAAAATGAAATTGATCAGGACATAATTAGCTAATAGGAGCCGCTTGAAAAAGCAGCTCCTATTAGGGGTTGCTTTTTTAATTGACTTGAAAATCTTGTTTCTAATGGCTAACTCAACTTTTCCAACAGAAATTGCAGATATTTAGGTTTATGAATGGAAGGTTGGTTGTAAATTAATTGTATCTAATTTGTTGATAAATAAATTATTAGACCTGTTTTGCTGAACAATATAATATCCAATTATTAGGAAAACAGATTTTGTACTTATCATTGATAATTTTTCTGTATATATCACAAAATACAGACTTGGTCTAGTTTATAACTGCAATTGTGAGGGGCTCTATGAGGTCTATGTATATATTATAGGAAGGAGTAAGGCGTATGACAAATAATAGAGTAATTATCTATGACTCAACATTACGAGATGGGGCACAGGCACTAGGAATTTCTTTTACTGTTGAAGACAAATTAAAAATAGTTAAAAAGCTTGATCAGCTAGGTGTTGATTATATAGAGGCTGGAAATCCAAGTTCAAACCCAAAGGATTTGGAATTTTTTGAAAAGGTAATGAAGCTAAAGCTTACTGCCTCAAAAATAATAGCGTTTGGTGCTACCAGACGAGCAAACATAAAGGTTGAAGAAGATGTAAATGTACAGTCTTTGCTTAATGCAGGAACAGAAGCTGTTGCAGTTTTCGGAAAAGCATGGGATTTCCAGGTTACAGAAATACTTAAAACTACGTTAGATGAAAACCTAAGTATGATTTATGACACAATAAAATTTTTTAAACAAAAAGGTAAGACGGTGGTATATGATGCTGAGCATTTTTTTGACGGGTATAATGCAAATTCTGAATATGCAATGACTACATTACAGACTGCTTATGAAGCAGGTGCAGATGCTATATGTCTATGCGATACTAAAGGAGCAAGTCTTCCTTCACATATTGGGAAAGTAACAGCATTAGTATGTCAGAAGATAGGTTGTGCAATTGGTATTCACTGTCATAATGATAATGGTATGGCTGTTGCAGGCTCAATAGCTGCAGTCGAAGCGGGAGCAGTTCAAGTACAGGGTACAATAAATGGGTTTGGTGAAAGATGTGGAAATGCAAACCTTTGTACAATAATACCCAACCTTCAATTGATGATGGGATATCAATGTATTCCTGAGGAAAATATGGAGAAACTGACACCTATAGCGAGATATGTGAGTGAGGTTGCCAATATTGTCCATGATGAAAGAGCTCCATTCGTTGGCAATTGTGCATTTGCTCATAAGGCTGGGATGCATGCAGATGCCGTAAATAAAAATACTGCTGCGTATGAGATGATTAATCCTACTGTAGTTGGTAATCAGCGAAATATTCTTATGTCCGAGGTAGCTGGAAGAAGTGCTGTTATGAGTATGATAAACATGGTTGACAGCACTATAACAAAAGATTCACCAGAGACTAGGAAAATAATTGAGAGATTAAAGGAACTTGAATATGAAGGCTACCAATATGAGGGTGCAGAGAGTTCCTTTGAGCTGGTAATACGTAAAATACTTGGCAAGTATAAACCATTTTTTGAGTTAGTTGAATTTAAGGTAATAGTAGATGAGCCGACAGTTAGCAGTGTGAGTTCTTCTGCTATGATAAAAATCAAAGTTGGGGAACAAACAGAAATAACTGCTGCAGAAGGTGATGGACCGGTAAATGCGTTAGATAGTGCCTTGAGGAAAGCATTGGAGAGATTCTATCCTCAAATAGCTGAAATAAAATTAACAGACTATAAGGTAAGGGTTCTGGATTCAAATTATGCTACGGCATCAAAGGTTAGAGTTTTAATTGAAACAACCGATGGTGAGGATGTCTGGACAACTGTGGGCGTATCAACCGACATTATAGAAGCCAGCTGGAGAGCTTTGGTGGATTCGGTGGAGCATAAGCTTATAAAGAAGACTTAGCTTGGAAAGATATTATTTAATTATTATTTCATATGGGGGTGCTTTTTTTAATTATTCCTGTATAATAGTAGTAAAAGAAAAACTATAATATTATAAGGGGAATATCAATTGAAGCTTTATGGAAGAATAATCAAACAGGGTAAACTAATTAAAGAAGCATGGGCTGAACCACAAGATTATTCCGGGGAATTCAGAGTTCAATTAGAAGAATGTCTTATATTGGTCTGCAAAGAGCTTGACGTTGAAGTTCCTTTATGGCTCAAAAAGAATTCAAAGGAATTTGGTATATATAGGCGCACAAGCTTTGATGGTAACCATTTTGGTGAGGCAATAAGCTTTGACAGACTTGAGATTATATTATATTAATTATTGATCTATATTTAATGAGAAACTTATTTTTAACAAAATAAGATTGGCTAATCTGAAAGATATTGATTAAATTACTATCTTCAGATTAGTCATTTTCATGTGAAGAACTCAGTTTTTTATTTAGAAGTATGCATAGAAATTACTAACTCAACTTTCCCACACAGGTAATCTATCTGTGTTCAAACTTATCAATGGTTTGTTGCCGAAATAACTCGAAAGTATAGTTGGTGCTTACATGGTGCACTTTCGAGTTTGGTATGGGTTGAATTTACTTAAATGGTTTCAGCTTGGTATTTTAGCCGCCTTTCCACATTCACCATCCATGGTCCATGGTGTGCTAAAACTGACATCGTGTTGGTTTTTCGGAAAAAAACTTCGATTTACTAACTAATTCATGAAACTATTTCTAACCCAACTTTCCATTGATAAGTTGAACACCTATAATTCAACTGGAAAAGTTGAGTTACTAAATATAATCGAGCTGCAAGGCAATTTTTAATAACACGTAATTCAAAATAAGTATAATTACAATGACTGATTATAAAAAAGGAGTTGAGTAAATGGGGAATTTTAAGGACAGGTTATTACGTTTTATGTATGGCAGATACGGTCAAGATCAGTTATACTACGCATGTCTAATAGCATGTTTAATTTTAATAATTGTGAATACCTTTGTGAATACTTTTGTCATTAGTGTTTTAGTATGGGGTATTCTGATATTGATAGTATTTAGAATGTTTTCTAAGAATGTAAGCAAAAGGCGTATTGAAAATGAAAAATTTCTTAAGCTTTGGAACCCAGTCAAAGGGAAATTTTCTTTGACAATTCGAAGAATTAAAGAAAGAAAAACACATTGCTTTCGTAAATGCCCGAATTGCAAAAAGGTTCTCCGCTTACCACGCAAGAAAGGTAATCATGTTGTTAGCTGCCCTTGCTGCAATAAAGATTTTAATATAAAGGTGCGTTGACAAAATAAATTACACCATGAACCTGTGTGGCTCATGGTGTAACGGGAGGAAAAACAGTTCTAGGGTTTAAATTATTAGATCTTAAACTTGGCTACTATAGAATTTAGAGCATTTGCGTATTCTACACTTTGTTTAGTCATTTTATCAACTTCTTCTGTAATATATACAGTATCTACAGTTTTCTCCGCTATGTCAGATACACCTTTTGCACTTTCATTAACGGTTACAGCTACTTCATTGATAGCAGTTGTTACATTAGTTATAGTATTTGTTAATTCTTCAGTTACTGCATTAATTGTAGACATCATTGAGTTCACAGTTTCTGCATCTTTATTGTATTGGTCACTAACTTGTATGAATTTATCATAATCCGCACTAACATCTTTATCCAGGAATTCTAGAACTTTTGATGAGCTTGATGTCATATTACCAACGGAAGCATACACTTCTTTTACAATTTTCTGAATATCACCAGTTGTTTTTGATGACTGTTCTGCAAGCTTCCTTATTTCATCAGCTACAACAGCAAAGCCCTTCCCAGCCTCTCCAGCCCTAGCTGCTTCAATAGCTGCATTTAATGCAAGCAGATTGGTCTGATCTGTTATGCCGAGTATAGTGTCTGTAAGAAAATTGATCTGCTCTACAGCTTTTGATTGCTGAATAGCATCTTCCATTTTTGCTTTTACATCGTTATAAATACGTTGCGCATTTTCGTTTGAATTAATTGCGTCTCCCTTTAACTTCATTGCTCTTTGAGTTATTTCCTTTGATAACAGTGAACCTTGTTTAGTCTTTTCAGCAATTGATTCGGCATTACTTTCTACATCTACTACAGATGCCGTTATTTCTTCAGCTGATGCGGCCGTTTCTTCCATTCCTGCTGATAATTGCTGAGTTGTAGCAGAGTTGTCAGAAGAGTTGGCGTGAACCTTTCCTGTTAGAGACTCTACCAAAAAAGCATTTTCAGTAATATTGTTTGATGACTGCTGAAGCAATCCAACCATTTCCCTTAGCGTATTTCTCATACCTATCATGGCTCTAGCCATAATTCCAGTTTCATCTTTTGATTTAGCAAGGGTATCAAATGATTTGTCATATACAAGATCAAGTTGAGCGGTTTTATTAATCAAATCTGTAACTTTTACTATAGGAGTTGCTATTTGTTTTCCAATAATAAAGCTGATTATTATAGAAAGCAACATTATTATTAAGCCTATAAATATTATAAATAAACTCAAACTTCTAGCGGGAGCTTCAATTTCGGCTACATCTCCTGTTAGAACCAATGTCCACTTGGTTTCAGGAATAACGGTATAGGCAGCAAGTTTGCCTTTTCCTTCAAATTTATACGGAACTGTATTTGTTCCTACTTCTTCACCTTTTTGAACTTTTTCCACAACAGCTTTGATTTGTTCGTTTTCAACAGCTTTTCCTATCTTATCTTTAGTGGGATGATATATCATATTTCCTTTTTCATCTATCAGATATGCATAGCTTGAAGCAGAATTAGTCAATTTTAAATCTTCTAGATATTTTGATGTGCTTTCTGCAATGACAGCAGTTGCCACAAACCCGGTAAAAATTCCCTTAGTACCATCATATACTGGGATTGTATAAACATTGATTTGCTTCCCTGAGGATTTAGATATCAAGGTTTCGCTAATTACTGGCTTGCTGTTTGTCAAAGTGCTCTTAACATATGCTCTGTCATTAATATCTGCTCCAAGTAAATTAATATCAGTATCTGCAACGATAATACCTTTGGAGTTAACGACAAAAACATGCTCTAAATTTTTTGTACCAGAAATATACTTGTTAAGCAATTCGGTGGATTTCATTCTTAACATTATATCTTCGGGATTTTCTAGTAAATCAATTACTTCTTTTGATGAGGCTAAGTATTTTGGTGAAAGCTGTTCCTTTTCAGTCATTAAAGAAATTATTCCGCTTGATGTTTTCACTAAATCTATCATTTCAGACTTAGTTTGGGCTTCCATTGTTGAACTGCTTCTCAAATAAGTAAAAAGGCTAGTTAATGTCATTGAAATTAAAATGATAACAGTCATGGAAATGGTGATTTTTTTTCGTATACTCATTGTATTTTCCTCCCGTTAAATATTTGACATGAAACAAATATGAATATGTCTATTTTACGACAAAGCTCGTCAATTCACAACAAAATATAATTGGAAATTGAGAAGTAATTTGTTATATAATATATGTTCCCTGGAAAATTAATTTGAAACATAATATTACAAAATTTGGTTTAATATATAAAAAAATTCAAATACATACTATAAGAAATACATGCATAATAAAATGTAAAAGACAAATTCTAAATTAGCATAGTATTTTAAGTTTGCTGATTATTTGAATCTTTATAGATATTAAAGTTAATAAATGTCTATTGCAAAATTATTTTGACAAAAATACTATAGCTTGGTATACTTTATAATATAATATTACAAAGTAAGGTGAGGGTGGTGAGCAATTGTCTTTTCTTATTGGTATCGATTTAGGAACTTCAGGAGTTAAAACTGTATTGTTCGATGAAAGTGGTAAACCAGTGGCTAGATCTACTGTTGAGTATCCACTTTATCAACCAAATTTAGGTTGGGCAGAGCAGAATCCAGAGGATTGGTGGAAGGGCACATGTGAGAGTATAAATAATGTCATGTTAAAAAGTGGCGTTGATAAGCGAGAGGTAAAGGGTATTGGCTTATCTGGACAGATGCATGGGGCTGTTTTGCTAGACAAAGAGGACAAAGTATTAAGAAATGCAATTATTTGGTGTGACCAGAGAAGTGCAGATGAGTGTGATCAGATTACGCAGCTTATCGGAAAAGAGAGATTAATAGAAATTACAGCTAATCCGGCACTTACAGGATTTACTGCATCAAAAATAATGTGGGTAAAGAACAATGAACCACAGATTTTTGAAAAAATAGCAAAGATACTTTTGCCTAAAGACTATATTAGGCTTAGACTTACAGGAGAGTATGCTACAGAGGTTTCCGATGCAAGTGGTATGCAGCTTATGAACATTGCGCAGAGGAAATGGAGTAGTGAGGTTTTAGGTAAACTTGAAATTTCCGAATCCATGTTAGGAAAAATGTATGAGTCTCAAGAGGTTACAGGTAAAGTTACAGCCTCTGCAGCAGCAGTAACAGGTCTAAATGAAGGTACTATTGTGGTTGGTGGAGCTGGTGACCAGGCTGCAGGTGCAGTTGGAAATGGAATTGTTAAGCCAGGTGTAGTATCATCAACAATTGGAACATCAGGAGTTGTATTTGCATATACAGATAAACTTACTATTGATCCATTAGGAAGAGTTCACACATTTTGTCATGCTGTACCAAACACATATCATATTATGGGTGTTACTCAAGGTGCTGGACTTTCCTTAAAGTGGTTTAGGGATACCTTCTGCATGGAGGAGCTTATGACATCTGAACTGTCAAATATTGATGTTTATAAGCTGCTAGATGCTGAGGCAGAAACTGTAAAGCCTTGCAGTGACGGACTTCTTTACTTGCCATATTTGATGGGAGAAAGGACACCTCATTTAGATCCAAATGCGAGAGGAGTCTTCTTCGGATTAACTGCTAAGCACACAAAACCTCATTTTGTACGTTCAATAATGGAAGGTGTAACATACAGCCTAAGAGATTGTTTTGAAATTATAAAAGGCATGGGTGTTGAAATTTCAGAGGTAAGAGCTTCTGGTGGCGGAGGCAAAAGCGGCATATGGAGACAAATGCAGGCCGATGTATTTGGTACTAGCATTAACAGAATATTTTCAGATGAAGGCCCTGCACTAGGTGTTGCAATTCTGGCTGGTGTTGGAGCTGGTATTTATGATAGCGTACCACAGGCGTGTAGCAATGTTATAAAGGTTAAAGACAGCTTGCCTCCAATTAATGATAATATAAAGAAATATGATGATTTCTATAAATTATATGTTCAATTGTACAAATCGCTAAAAGGAGATTTTACACAGCTCAGTTCTATATTAAAGTAATACTACTTGAATATTATAAAGGTCAATTACTATTGGCTAAAATGACCATACTACACCATCTCGATATGTTATCATGTAGTGACTTTGAACTGTAATTGACTTTTATAGCTCTGCATGAAGATTGTATGAGGTTGTCAATTATATACCCACAATAAAATACTCCTGCTTACATAGTTTGTTGGATCAGTAAAATTGTAGGCAGATTGTAGTTTGGTGTATAATTTAACAGAGTTCGAATATTCAGTAGGGAGAATAGATGGATGAAGATTGGTACAATAGGGAATAATAAATTTTTAAAAGAATTAAACGAGACATACTTGCTAGAGTTAATTAGAACAAATAAGCAAATTTCAAAGGCCGATCTTGCTCAGTTGACAGGTTTATCGCCCACTGCTTGTGGAATTATTGTAACTAATCTGCTTGACAAGGGCTATATTAGTGAAGCAGGTGTGGGTGTATCTACCGGTGGAAGAAGGCCCGTGTTGTATGAGTTGATTCCTAGAAGCTACTTTTCTATAGGTGTTGATATTGATGTTGACTATATACGATTTATATTAATGGACATCACAGGGCAGGTAGAATATAGAGATAAAATTCCTAGTAAATCAAACTATTCTGTGCTGGCATCAATTGAACTGGTGGAGGAAAAGCTACACCAGATTATACAAAAGCACAATATTAAAGAAGAAAGGCTTTTGGGCGTTGGGGTATCCATCCCTGGAATGATAGATAATTTGACACATGAAGTTGTATTTGCCCCAAACCTTGGATGGGAAAGGGTAGACTTAGAGAATATGATGGCAAGCATAGGCAGTTTTCCCATATACGTTGACAACGAAGCCATATGTTCTGCAATATGTGAGAATTGGATTGGATGCTGTATTAATCAAAAAGATTTCGTTTGTATTAATATGAAGTCTGGTATTGGATCAAGTATATTTGCAGGCGGTAATTTATACAGAGGCTGTTGCGGGAGTGCAGGAGAAATAGGGCACATTATGGTGGACCCCAATGGACCCAAGTGCGGTTGTGGTAATTATGGCTGCTTAGAAACGCTGGCATCTTCCAAAGCAATGGTAGAAAAAGCACAAAAACAGATTAAGCAAGGCTTGATAGCAGATTTAACAGATATAGATTCAATTACTATTGATGATATTATCAGTTCAACTAAGGCTGGCAATGAGGCAACACGTGTAATTTTAGTTGAGGCATCGGGTTATTTGGGGTTGGCGGTAGCTAACTTAATTAATACAATTAACCCGTCAAAAATAGTGCTGGGCAAGGAATTGGATAAGTTTCCAGAGGATATTTTAGATCATTTAAAAAATATAGCTTTTGCAAAGGCTCTTAAATATCCAGCATCAAGGGTTGAAATAGTCACTTCGGAATTAGGTGAAGATACATCGGCTCTTGGAGCAGCAATTATACCACTCCAGAAACTATTCGGTTATCAGGTTTAAAGAAAAATAAATGGATTTAACAAATAATTTAAAACTAAATGGAGGATCATATTATGTCAGAAATATTTAAGGGAATCAGCAAAATTAAATTTGAAGGAAGTAAATCAGATAATCCACTAGCATTTAAGTACTATGATGAAAATGCAGTTATCGGTGGAAAGACAATGAAAGAGCATTTAAGATTTGCAGTAGCATATTGGCATACATTTGCAGCACCAGGCGCTGATATGTTCGGAGCTGGTTCATATGATAGACCTTGGAATACTATTTCTGATGCAATGGAAATGGCAAAATACAAGGTTGAAGCAAATTTTGAATTTGTTGAGAAATTAGGAGCACCATTCTTCTGCTTCCATGACAGAGATATTGCGCCAGAAGGAGCAAATTTAGCAGAGACTAATAAAAACCTTGATATTATAACAGCTATGATTAAAGATAGAATGAAATCAAGTGATATAAAGCTCCTTTGGGGAACAACTAATGCATTTGGTAACCCAAGATTTATGCATGGCGCATCAACATCTCCAAATGCAGATGTATTTGCGTATGCTGCAGCTCAGGTTAAAAAGGCAATGGAAATAACTTATGAACTTGGTGGAGAAAACTACGTATTCTGGGGTGGTAGAGAAGGCTACGAATCTTTATTAAATACAGATATGAAGCTAGAATTAGATAACCTTGCAAGATTCTTAAAGATGGCTGTAGATTACGCTAAAGAGATTGGCTTTAAAGGACAATTCCTAATAGAACCTAAGCCAAAAGAACCAACAAAGCACCAATATGATTTTGATACAGCAACAGTTATTGGTTTCTTAAAGACTTACGGTTTAGATCCATACTTCAAGATGAATATTGAAGCAAACCATGCAACATTAGCAGGACACACTTTCCAGCATGAACTAGCTACTTGCAGAATTAACAATATGCTTGGAAGTATAGATGCAAACCAAGGTGACGTAATGCTAGGATGGGATACTGACCAATTCCCAACAAATATTTACGATTCAACTCTTGCTATGATAGAAGTGCTTAAAGCAGGTGGATTAAATAAAGGTGGATTAAACTTTGACTCAAAGGTTAGAAGAGGTTCTTTTGATCCATCAGATTTGTTCTATGGACATATTGCTGGTATGGATACTTTTGCAAAGGGACTTATCATAGCTAATAAAATAGTAGAAGATGGTAAAATGGATAAGTTCGTTGCTGACAGATATTCAAGCTATACTACAGGAATAGGTAAGGATATAGTTGATGGTAAGGTTGGCTTAAAAGAATTAGAGAAATATGCATTGAATCTTACAGTACAGAATAAGTCAGGACGTCAGGAAATGTTAGAAGCATTATTAAATCAATATATTTATGAAACAAAATAAGCTCTTAAAAATGTACTTCTAAAACAAATAACAAATTAAGTTATATCTATAAAGGCATACCCACAATTACAGTAGATTAAGAAGCTAGCCATTTTGACTTCTGCTGAGATTGTAGGTATGCTTTTTTATTCCGAGACCAACTTTCTATTGTTAAGTGTGAACCCTCTAGAAATCTTCAAATTGAAAGTTGAGCTTTTACTAATAATATAGAATTTGCTTATTTAGTATCTTTAAAACTTTAATATACTGGTAGAAACTGATTATATTCTCTTTGTTTGCATAAAGGTGTCACATAATGTTTATCTCACATATTATAGATTAGAAAAGTAAAAAGGAGTGACTAATCATTATGTCAAATGAAATTATGGGAGGTTTTCCTCCTATTCCGCCGCCACCGCCACCACCACCTAAAAAAACATTACAGGTTCCGGTAATAATAGGCTGGGGCGAAAAGCAAAAATTAGTAGTTAAAGAGATAACTGTAGGTAAAGCATGTGATAAACCAAGAACTGATATAGGTCTAGGTTCTGCTCCAGTTCCAGGTCACGGTCCAGCTCCAGAGCCATGTCTTCCTGCTGCTATTTTTAGAATTGTAGACGTAGATAAGGAAGTAGTAATAACAAAAACAAAATTAGTTCCAAGGATTGAATCTGACATTCCAACATGTAGCCCTGTTAAAGAGTATTGGAGCAAAATTATAATTAATGGGTATGTTGATAAAAATGTTATTTACAAGACAATCACATGTCATACAAAAGATGATGTTATGGGCGGTTTAAATCAGATTACTACACGTGTGTATTTTTCAACATTTATTGAAGTTAAATCTAAAGAGCCAGTTAAGGAAACTGATAGAGCTGAAATAGTAAGTGCAATTGTTGAAGGAGAGGATGAGGAATTATTAGATCCTAATCCAGTAGATAAATGTGCACCAGAGTGGGCTGTTACCTACAATAAACTTCTTGAAAAAATGTTAATCCGAATTACTGCTAAAGTTGTTAGAATAGAGCATGTAACAGTAAAACCAGAATGTACACCTTGTATGGAGTAAACTGGCTTTAGGGTAGCAGCGCATTTAATAACTCAATATGAGGTAAAAGAGCAAAGTCAGTAAAGTTCTTTTGTACAATGCAAAACAATAGAATTAGGCGGATTTCTCTTAAACGAAGATTTGTAAGCTAAAGAGCTACCTTGGTAGCTCTTTAGTCTTTATCTAGTTTTCTTAATGCTTCATAATCCATATACATTAATTCTTCTACTTTTGTACTTTCACTATCTTCAAACTGCCATACTTTTGAGGTAATATTATATTCAAATTTTTTCTGGGAGTTAGCATTAAAGTCTTTTCGTTCTGAGTCGGTAGCATCAATTTCATTTGTTTTTTCTTCATTATTCGCAGTGTCTTCGTCAGCTATACTATTTACTGAATCTACATCATTTGAAGGAACTAAAGTGTCAGTACTGCTATTAACAGAATTTACAATATGTAACAAGTCTATTGTACCTATATCATTTGCAGAATTTGCTATTTTTATAGCACTAATGCTGCTTGAGGTGTTTTGGGAAGCTGCCGGAGTATTACTACATACTGTATCAACAGTTTCAATATCATTTTCTGTGTCACATGTTATACTAGATACTCTTATTTCTCCAGAAACTTCAATGTTCCAAAAGGAGCGGATACGGCTCTTGTTTATATAGTTATACTTGCAGGACGGCTGCAGTATAAGTTCGGCCTCTATTTTATTATCTGTTGATGTCTCAAACAAAACTATTTCACAAAAATTTTTTCTCAGGGTAAATGATTTATAATTCGCATCTTTGGTTGCATTAGGTTGCCTATAAAAAACTAATACATTATATTCTCCAAAGACGGCAACTTCTTTTTCAGAAATAACTTTTGAAAATACACTCTCAGCGCTTGCATAGCAATTAATTATAATTGAATTATAAGGCTTCTGCGATTGGATAATACTTGAGAATGCTATGCGGGTTTCATATGCTAGAGCCATGTGCTACATCTCCTAACAAATAATTATTTTTATAGCAGTAATATTATTACTACTTATAATATGAGTTTTCATTTCGAAATATTACTATAATTAAGGCTTTGGTTACTATCTAGACTATATCTATTAGAAATCTCATCTAGTGTAGTATTGAAAATATTAATTAGTATTTAAAAAAAGAGATTCACAGATAAGAATCAATAGGTTTCTTTTTGGACTCTAAATACATATATTAAATATGCGCTAGGCTTTTTTGAACTTACTTGAATTAAAATGTGAAGTACATTTCACCATGTCGTATCTGGCGCGATAAAGTAAAAACTACAAATGGTTTTGAGTATTGAAAAACATTTTTAGTATTGTTTTAGAAAGGAAATTGCTATGTATATGGATATGTACATTATGCTTCACCCTGACACAGCTTGTAGAATTGGCATTGACTTGTTTGAAAAAGTATTCATTCAGTTTGGAATGCAGTGTTTAGAAGTGCTAATCCGATTTGATTCAGGCTTGGAGACTGATACAATTATTCTATCGAAAAGAGCGGTTAATATACTTTCTATCCCTGTTTTTTTAAAATATGAAATGGTTTTCATTAAACACACTTTGATTATTGGTCCGTTTATTGGCATTCTGCATTCCTGTACTGGAGATGCACCAGTGGAATTTATCGAAAAATCTTTATACTTTATAGAACATTATAAAGATATAAATGGTGCAATTCTTTCATTTTCATTTGATGATATAGTTAAAGATGAAAGAAAGATAAAGGGATATATATATGATCCGAACCAGCAAAAGTGGATTTCGGGGATGTATCCCTATCCTGCATCAATATTCAAATATGCGGTCATAGATGAAGAACAGTTGTTATTTTTACAAAATGAATTTAGAAAAAATTTTTATAATGCCTACAGATTCAATAAATGGGAAATGTATAGTTGGTTAATACAGGACACAAGTCTTTGTGCACATATTCCGCCAACAATTCTATATACAAAACCAGAGGATATATTTTACTTTTTGAATGAACATACTAGCATATATGTTAAGCCTATATGCGGGTATAAGGGTATAGGAATTATAAAAATATATAAAAATAATAATATTATTTCTGCACTGTTTAAGCAGGATGATGAAATTGTTAAAGCTGAATTTGACAAAATGGATGATGCACACATATTTTTTGGTAATTACTTAACACCTGGAGGATATATAATTCAAAAAATGTTGGATATATCATTCGAAAAAAATCAAGTTGTAGACTTCCGCCTTATTCTAATGAAAGATCAATACGGTGAATGGATAGATTTGGGTGTTTTTGGAAGGATAGGTTCTCCTGATAGCATTGTGAGCAATCGTTCTGGTGGTGGAAAAGTAGAGAAAGCTAGTTTTGTTTTAAAACAAATATATGAATTTTCTGATAATGAAGCACTAGTATATAGGACACAAATGTCTGCAATTGCTGAAGAAGCTGCTAAAGCATTGGATAAACTAGGGCTCGTTATGGGTAGATATGGAATTGACTTAGCTATAGATAAAAACAAAAATATATGGCTAATTGAAATGAACCATACAAACCCTAATGATGAGATAGGTTTATATGCGGGTGATGAGGATTTAATCCATAAGATTCGTTTTTTTAATATGCTTTATGCTAAGAAGCTTGCAGGATTTCAAAAGGATATACAGCATATTGACATTAAGCTATTGTGTGGTGATTGAAGTGTCAAAGACAATAGGTATTCTTGGAGGAATGGGGCCTAGAGCAACTGTTGACTTATTTGAAAAAATTGTTTCAAATACTCCTGCAACCAAAGACCAGGATCACCTTCATATTTTAGTAAATAATAATCCGCAAATACCATCAAGGGTTGAAGTATTTACTGATAGGAATGCTAATCCCCTTCCAGCATTGATACAATCAGCTTTAGTTTTAGAAAAAGCGGGAGCTGATTTTATAATAATGCCCTGCCATACTGCCCATATCTGGATAGAAGAACTGCAAAAAAATACTTCTGTTCCATTTTATAATATGGTTGAGAGTACTGTAGCATATATCGTTGAAAGACGAACAGATTCACAAAAAATCATAATTTTGGCAACACCTACTACACTAAGAAAACAGTTATATCAAAAGCTATTGCAAGAGTATAATGTGGATTTCACAGTTCCAACAAAATCGGAACAGCAAATAGTGTATAATTCAATTTTAAAAGTGAAATCGGGAAGCATTCAGGATAACCCATATATAAATTCTATAAATGAGATTTTAAGCTCTTACAAGGAAAAAGGAGTAACTTCACTTCTGGCTGCCTGTACGGAACTTCCTCTCTTATACCCGTTTTTAACAAATGATATGGAAATATTAGATCCAACTTTGATACTGGCAAAAATGGCAGTAAGAAAAGCGTTTGAATAGATTATATTGATTAATTTACTTTGCTTTAATTCAGGTTTTTGAGCAGATACCATAAGTCTAACCGTTGCAAATTTCTTGCAATTTATTTGAATCAAAAAATTTACAAGGCTTTCACAATAAACTTTCTATGTGGAAAAGTTTTTCAATAATAACAGATATCTTCTGTAGTGCATATGCAAAATAAGCAGTGCCTTGACATTGATCTGCTATATACGTAAAATTAGCATTAAGAAATTCAGTTCAGACTCAAGTAATGTTAGTTGTATAAGGAGTCACTTACTTATGAAAGACAAAAACAATACTGAAACAAATTGGCGTAAGCTTGATAATACAGCCAATGTTTTTCCTGTAATATCAAATAAAACATATAGTAGTGTATTTAGGGTAGCGGTTCGTCTTCATGAGGAAATAGATGGGGATATATTGCAAGAAGCCCTAACCAGGACTCTTCCATTATTTGGTTCGTTTAGTGTTAAGCTAAAGCGCGGAGTTTTTTGGCACTACTTTGAAGCAAACAAAAAGCAGCCTCAAGTTGAAAAGGAGCAGGCGTATCCCTGTGCTTTTATTGACCCATATAATAACAATCAATTTCTATTCAAGGTTACTTACTTCGCTCAACGAATAAACCTTGAAGTTTTTCATGTTATTACAGATGGTACAGGAGCATTAAAATTTTTAAAGGCGTTAACATATAATTACATAAAGCTTGCATACAAGGAGACTTTAGCAGAGAATAATTTAAAGATTCCAGTGGTTGATGTTGTGTCAGATGTTGAGGATAGCTACCATAAATATTATAGAAAGCATTCCTATCCAAAATACAAAACGAAGAAAGCGTATAAGCTCAAAGGGGACATGCTTCCTGTATTTACAATGGGAGTTATTCAAGGTGTTGTCAGCATTGAGCCTTTATTAGCATTATGTAAGAAAAAGAATGTAAGTCTTACACAATATATTGGAGCACTTATTATTTGGTGTATCTACAAGGAATATTTAAATGAGCAGACTAATAAGAAGCCTATCCAAGTGAATATACCAGTGAACTTGCGCCAGTTCTTTAATTCTACAACAGAAATGAATTTTTTTTCGTATATTAATGTTGGAATTACAAGTTCAAAAAGTAATTATACTTTTGATGAAATGTTGGATATTGTTTCGAAGCAATTTAAGGAGCAACTGACAAAAGAGAATCTATCACATACTATTTCAGGTAATGTTTCAACAGAAAAAAATATTTTTGTACGGTTTTCTCCTTTAGTTTTAAAACAGTTAGGTGTTAAAATAGCGTATGTTAGTTCAAATAAAGCAAATACTGTTGTTCTCTCCAATCTAGGGAAAGTTGAAGTGCATGATGCGTTTAAAGAATATATAAATAGCTTTGAAGCGCTTATTAGTGTGTCCAAAGCTGAGCCAACTAAATGTGCTATATGCTCATTTGATGGTAAGATGGTTTTTTCATTTACTTCAATTTTAAGACAACCATATTTACAAAGGGCATTTTTTCGGCATCTTAGCGACGAGGGAATAGACATTAGTATAGAAAGTAATGGTGTTTATTATGAAAACATGTAAAAGATGCAGGGTTAATGTTGGAGAGGATACTGATATTTGCCCATTGTGCAGAACGGTTTTAACTGATATAAGTGGAGATAGCATTGATAGAACATATCCTGCTATAGAAGTTAATTCTCATAAATACAATATTATAAAAAGATTATTTTTATTTGTATCAATACTATCTGCGGTTGCTTCAATCATTACAAATTATTTAACATATAATGGTGTAATATGGTCAGCTATTACTATATCAGCCATAGTATATTTTTGGGTAATAATGAGCTATTCTATTAGGCGAAATAGAAATATTGCTTCGCATATACTAATACAGGTAATATGTGTATCTATTCTTACAGTGGTAATGGACAATTCCATTGGATATAGTGGATGGTCGGTGAATAATGTTATACCAGAAATCATGATATTAGCTAATGTGGCAGTATTAATTTTAGTGTTTCTAAATCGTATGTATTGGCATACTTATGTAATAAACCAGATTGTAATTGCTATATGTGGACTAATACCAGGTGTTCTTTGGCTTTGTGGACTTATTACAGTTCCTATACCAACATTAATAGCCACTGCGACTTCATTTTTAGTACTAGTTATAATGATAATCTTTGGAGATAAAACAATTAAGAGTGAGCTTAAAAGAAGATTTCATTTTTAAGCCTCTGCTAAGCTGAGGTCATCATCCGATAGTTTTACTATAATTTTGCGCTGAAAGTCGGTGTGGGAGGTAAGTGTGAAAAATGCGAAGTTTACATCTCGTGCATTCATCGTTATCTTCGCATATAAATAAGCTGTAAGCAGGTTTTTGTGAATTTGAGCA
Organism: Bacillota bacterium; assembly: GCA_023416275.1. Taxonomy (GTDB): domain Bacteria; phylum Bacillota; class Clostridia; order Acetivibrionales; family DSM-1351; genus Ruminiclostridium. The sequence continues at coordinate 62,473 of JAEZIB010000111.1, forward strand.
ATCAAGCAATAACTATACACTTTTTAATTACTATTTGTGTGGCTGGAGGTACAAGTTGAATGGAGGTTTAGCTTGAAAAACTCGAAAATAAAGTTTGTACAAACATGGTGCGTTTTCGAGTCGCAAAAACCACAAGTATTTTTTGAGGGTGTGTTTTGGTGCATTCATCGTTATCTTCGCATATAAATAAGCTGTAAGCAGGTTTTTGTGAATTTGAGCAATCAAGCAATAAATATACATTTTTTAATTACTATTTGTGTGGCTGGAGGTACCAGCAGAATGGAGGTTTAGCTTGAAGATAGTGGTTTTAGATGGATACACTTTAAATCCCGGTGATTTGTCATGGGATGGAATTAGGAGGCTTGGAGAAGTAGTTGTATATGATAGAACTGCTGCTGAGAAAACAATTGAGCGAATTGGTGATGCTGACATAATATTGACAAATAAGGTTATGCTAACAAGAGAAATATTGATGCAAACACCTTCAGTCAAATATATAGGTGTAATTGCAACTGGGTATAATGTTGTTGATGTAGAAACAGCTAAAGAACTTGGGATAATAGTGACAAATGTTCCTGCCTACAGCACGGCTTCAGTTGCACAGCTGGTTTTCGCATTTATCCTTGAGCTATGTCATCATGTAGGTGAGCATAACAGAGAAGTTCATAACGGTGCATGGACAAGCAGTATAGACTTCTCTTTTTGGAATTACCCGTTAATAGAGCTTGCAGGCAAAACACTTGGTATTATAGGATTTGGGGCTATTGGCCAAGCTACAGCAAATATTGCAGCAGCATTTGGTATGAATGTTTTATTTTATAGTAGAACAAGAAAGCCTAAACTTGAAACCAATGGAATACGGTTTGCTGAGCTAGAAGACGTACTTAGCAAGTCAGATTTTATTAGCTTGCACTGTCCATTGACTAATGAGACGAAGGCATTAATAAATAAAGAGAAAATTGCAAAAATGAAGGACGGTGCATTTCTTATTAATACATCGAGAGGTGATGTATTAGTGGAACAAGATGTTGCAGAGGCGCTAAACAGTGGCAAGCTGGCAGGAGTTGGAGTGGATGTAGTTTCTGCTGAGCCAATAAAGCAAGATAATCCATTGCTAAAAGCTAAGAATTGCATTATAACACCACATTTTGCTTGGGCAGCAAAGGAGTCAAGATCTCGGTTAATGGATACTCTGATTAATAATATACAGGCTTTTTTAGATAATAACCCGATTAATGTTGTAAACATGTGATGTTTGTTTAATTAATAATCATTTAGCTTTGTATATAAAGTTATAAAATATAAAATGGATTTAAAGGTAATGCTAGTAATTTAACATAATATGAATAAAAAAGAAGTAAATTGAGAATATTTAATAATAACCATAATAAATGGTTGATTTAGAGGCATAGTATTGATTGAAATTGTCCTGCAAAAAGTATATACTAACTTAGCTGTCGAGAGATTCAATGCAGTGCATTATTTATATTATTTGAGTTTTAAACAACTTAAAATAAAAAATAAAAAAAGTGTTGACAACGAAACAGCAAGATGGTATTATAAATAAGCTGCTTGAGACAAGCGGCAAACACCTTGAAAAGTAGCTAAATTAGTGCTTTAGAGGATTGGACTTTGAAAAGTAAACAGTGACAAGTCTTTCTAACGAAAGACCATGTAAAGGAACTCGAAAAAATTCCAAAGTCTATCAAAAGACTTTAAAAATTGAGTAACTTGCGAACTTTACAACCTAGTTCTTACAAGAACAAGGAACAAATAAGTCAGCAATTTTAATGAGCTAATAAACGTAATAACTTGCGTTATTACGTCAAATTTTCAAATATTAA
>JAEZIB010000138.1 GCA_023416275.1 Bacillota bacterium
CTATAATCATTATGTCAAAATGAAGAAAACAAAGGCTGATATAATTGGTTTGCAAGAAGAAATAGCCTCTTTTTATCAAAAAATGAAATCTCAAAAGGATATGCTGACACATTTAGAGGAAGAAACTAAAGCTATTGAATTCCAAAACATTGAAGAGTTAGAAGATAAGTATACTCTGTTAGTAGAAGAGCAGAAAAACCTACAGAATAAGCAAAATATTGTTTTTTCAAGGAATACAAACAATTTAAAAGTCCTAAGGCAATTAGAAAGCATATTAGTTAAGTTAGAAGCTCTTGAGGAGAAATACAGATTAGTTGGGGATTTGAATAGGGTGGCTAAGGGAGACAATGTACAAAGACTTACTTTTGAGAGGTATGTACTGGCGGCATATTTTGATGAAATAATCACTGCTGCAAACCTGAGACTTGAAAAGATGACAGGCTCAAGATATTTACTCAAAAGGAAGGAGGACAAAAGTAAGGGGAGGGCACAGCAGGGGCTAGAGCTTGAGGTGTTTGATAACTATACAGGTAAGGCAAGGCATGTCAAAACTCTATCAGGAGGAGAAGGGTTTAAGGCTTCACTTGCGTTAGCTCTTGGATTAGCTGATATTGTACAGTCTTATGCTGGAGGAATTAGTTTGGATACACTCTTTGTTGATGAAGGTTTTGGTTCTCTAGACCCTGAATCCTTGGACAGTGCTATACAGTGTCTTGTTGATATTCAAAAAACAGGTAGATTAGTTGGCGTTATATCTCATGTTTTTGAGCTCAAAGAGAGAATTAAAAGTGTTTTAGAGATTTGTCCAAATAAAGAAGGGAGCTATGCAAGATTTGTAATTTAGCGTGATTGATTTTTACTATATTCTTTTCAGAATTTATAATGCCGAATTTTAAATATACGGTAAATTTAAAAAACTATAAGTAAGCTAAAAGAAAAAAGTTACTGATTTAGATGCAGTAGCTTTTTTTGTTATATTATTACATTTTATATGAAAATTTGTTGATAAATTTTATTTAAATCTATTAATAAATGTAAATATGTTGTATAATAATGTGGTAAATGTAGGGATTTACAAGTTTTATAGTAAATTTTGCACAAAAAGAAGGAAATATGGTAAAGTTTGTAGTATAATATCAAGTAACGTATATACCTACAAAATAATACGTAATAGGGAGGACTGGTAATGAGCAAGAATAGTAATAAGAATACAATTTTATTACAGAACGAAATCGAGGCTAATAAGTTTGCCGCACTTGTTATGCTTTGTACAAATGTAGTTGTTATACTTGCTTTCTTTGTAAATTTAATGGGTGTATTTGCAGTAGATAAAGGTGTAATGGCTATTGTGACAATTATATCTATTGGGTTATTGTCTTTACCGTTTGTTATTGTAGTTCTATTAAAACAACAGGGATTATGGATTAAATATTTAATTGTAACAGCAGCAATACTTATGGTAAGTATAACCATATTAATTTTAAAACAATTTGCAGTTGTGTTATTTGCTTATCCACTAGCAATTGCAAGTTTATTTTTTTCGACAAAACTTAGCTGGTATACGTCAGTATTGTCAATTTTGTCTTTTTCAATAGCACAAGTTCTATCATTTAAAACAGTCGGTATTATTGATAGAAATTATATGGATATGAGAAGCATGATGAAATATGGAATCATGCCAAGGGCATTTCAATTAGTAATGATATCTTTTATCTTTATTATGCTATCAAAAAGAACGCGTGTGATGCTGGGGAATATGATGGGTGCTAAGGAACAGGAAGAAATAATTAACAAAATGATGAAGGTTACTCAAAAATCTACTGAAGTATCCAATGCCTTATCTGCTTCTGTATCAAATCTGTCAATAATGACAGAAGGGACTGCAAAGTCAAATGAGGATATAGCAGAAAAAACTTCTAAGATTGCCGAAGGTTCAAGGAATTCTATAAAGAGTATGGAGGAAGCTACTCTGGCAGTAACGAATATGTCTGAAAACTTACATAAAATATCAGAAGAAAGCAAGCAAATAGGAGTTCTTTCAAATCAAGTAAAGAACCTAACAGGTGACAATGAAAGGGTTCTAGGCAGTGCAGTAGAGAAGATGGAGGCTATCGCAGAGGCTACTAAGCATAGTAAAGCTATCATTAGTCAGCTTGAACAGAGATCAAGTAAAATATCAGGATTTGTTGATATAATTTCTCAGATATCTTCACAAACTAATTTACTTGCGCTAAATGCTGCTATTGAATCAGCCAGAGCTGGTGAACAGGGAAAAGGCTTTGCAGTAGTGGCTCAGGAAATCCGAAATTTGGCAGAGGGTTCGAAGCAAGCGGCAAAGGACATTTCTACACTAATACAAGAGGTAATAGAGGATACACAAAATGCAGTTAGCTCTATGGACAATGGTTCTATACTGGTAGACAATGGGCTTAAGGTTATAGAAGAGGCGAGAACATCCTTTACGAAGGTTGCTGACGCTAACAAAGAAATGAATGACAAGCTTATTATTGTTGAAGGAGATACAATAGAAGCTGCTAACCATGGAAAGAAAATGGTGGACTTGGTTATAGATGTCAAAAATATAAATGAGAATTCACTTAAAGATATTGAATTGATTGCGGCAGCCAGTGAGCAATTGGTTTCATCAATGCAAGAGGTTGACTCATCTGTTGAAGATATTCAGAGCATGTCTAAAGAATTGCTTGATGTTGTACAGAAATAAAAGCGGAAGACAGAAAAACCATTATAAGTATAAAAAAGCAAGAAATTTAAAAAGAACGTACCTCTATAAAGAAGCTTATAGAAGTATGCTCTTTTTTGCCTGTATGTATTTATATAATAAGTATAAATTTATTTGGTGGTTACGATTAAACAACTTAATATAGATTATTAACTCAACTTTCCCACACATAAAAGCTATCTGTGCTCAAACTTATCAAGGGTTGCTGGCAAAATAATTGCATAGTAACACTATTGCTTGTTATAGGTGAAGTATATTTGTGGAACATATTGACACAATATATTGTATGTGATAGTATCAAATCGACTAAATATAGATGTTTGTATGAGTAATAAGCCTAAAAGGCAACTGAAAAAAGAGAATTAATGGAAAGAGAGATGCCAAAAGTTTTATGATAACAAAGATTAGGAAGAGAGATGGAAGAGAAGTACCCTTTAATATTGAGAAGATTGCCAATGCCATATTTAAAGCTGGAAATGCTGCAGGAGAGGAAGATTATTCTATAGCATTAGCTTTAGCTGAAAAGGTTGCAGAGCAACTGGATAAAAATCCAGATAAAAAAGTTCCTGACGTTGAGGAAATTCAGAATATTGTTGAAAAAGTTTTGATTGAAGATGGATATGCAAAACCTGCCAAGGAATATATTCTTTACAGGGCAGAAAGAACCCGTATAAGAGAGATGAATACGCGCCTTATGAAGGTTTATGAGGATTTGACCTTTAAAGAAGCAAAGGACAATGACAAAAAGCGGGAAAATGCAAATATCGATGGGGATACAGCAATGGGAACTATGCTTAGATATGGTTCAGAGGGGGCTAAACAGTTCAATGAGATGTTTGTGTTGAAGCCAGAACATTCAAGAGCGCATAGGAATGGAGATATTCACATACATGACCTGGATTTTCTGGCATTAACCACTACATGCTGCCAGATAGATATAGAGAAGCTTTTTAAAGGAGGTTTTTGTACTGGGCATGGATATTTAAGGGAGCCAAATGATATTCAAAGCTATTCATCACTTGCTTGTATTGCCATACAGTCCAATCAGAACGATCAACATGGCGGGCAAAGTATTCCTAATTTTGACTATGGACTAGCTCCAGGCGTATCAAAAACATACATAAAGCTATATAGACGTAATTTAGTAAAGATATTAGAATGGGCTTTAGAGGATGCAAACATTGGAGTTGGGATAAATAGTATTTTTGAGGAAATAAATAATAAGGAAGGCGTTGTTCCTGCTCTTGGAAGTATGGAAGAATATATAAAGATTGAACAGCAATATTTAGGTAGAATTATTGAGGATAAGGCTGTAGTTACAAAAGCACAAGAGTTTGCTATACAAAAAGCAGAAGTAGAAACAAATAATAGTACATATCAGGCAATGGAAGCTTTTGTACATAATCTTAATACAATGCATAGTCGAGCTGGTGCTCAGGTGCCCTTTAGTTCAATTAATTATGGAATGGACACATCTGCGGAAGGAAGAATGGTTATAAAGAACTTGTTACTTGCAACTGAAGCTGGATTGGGAGATAGTGAAACTCCAATATTTCCAGTACAGATTTTTAAAGTAAAGGATGGAATTAATTATGATGAGGGAGACCCGAATTATGATTTGTTTAAGCTGGCTTGCAAAGTGAGTGCGAAAAGGCTATTCCCTAATTTTTCTTTTATAGATGCACCTTTTAATTTAAAATATTATAGGTCTGGACATCCCGAAACTGAAATGGCATATATGGGGTGTAGGACTAGAGTTATAGGTAATGTTTATGATCCTTCTAGAGAAATAATCAACGGGAGAGGTAATTTGAGCTTTACCACAATTAATCTTCCTAGAATTGCTCTAAAGAATAAAGTCAATATTATTACTTTTTATGAAGAACTTGATAAGAAAATAAGTCTTGTTATAGACCAACTTCTTGAACGATTTGAGATACAAGCACAAAAGAAAGTTAAAAATTATCCATTTATGATGGGACAGGGAATATGGATTGATTCTGATAAGCTGGGCTGGGAGGATGAAGTTAGAGAGGTTATTAAGCATGGTACGTTATCAATGGGCTTTATTGGTCTTGCAGAATGTCTGAAGGTTTTAACAGGGAGACATCATGGAGAATCAGAAGAATCTCAAAAATTAGGTCTTGAAATTATTGGACATATGAGAGAGCGCATGGATGAGGCAAGTAAAAAGTATGGTATGAATTTTACTCTTTTGGCAACTCCAGCAGAAGGGCTTTCCGGACGTTTTATTAATAAAGACAGAGAAATATTTGGAGCAATTAAGGACATAACAGATAAGGAATATTATACAAATAGCTTTCATATACCTGTATATTTCACTATCGGAGCCTTTAACAAAATAAAGCTGGAGGCACCTTATCATGAGCTTACAAATGCTGGACATATAACATATGTAGAGGTTGATGGAGACCCAACACAGAACTTAGAAGCTTTTGAAAAAATCATACGCTGTATGAAGGAAGCAGGAATAGGCTATGGTGCTATTAATCACCCAGTTGACCGTGACCCTGTTTGTGGATACACAGGTATAATTGGAGATGAATGTCCAAAGTGCGGCAGAACGGAAGACAATACAAGTTTTGAAAGAATTAGACGCATAACTGGTTACTTAGTGGGGACTCTTGACCGTTTCAATGATGCTAAAAAAGCCGAGGAGAGAGACCGAGTTAAGCATTTTTAGTTAATTCAAGAAAGGAATATAACTAGAAACGCGAGAGCTATATAAGCGCAAATATAATATAGATGGACACGAGGGATGAAGGGTTATGGATGGACTAGTTCATATATATACGGGTAATGGAAAAGGTAAAACTACTGCAGCTATAGGCCTTGGAATAAGGGCTGCAGGAAGTGGCATGAAGGTTTTAATGGTTCAATTCTGTAAAGGAAGCTCAACTAGTGAGGAGAATATAATAGAAAAGCTAAAGCCTGATTTTGAGCTTTATAAATATAAACAAATATGCAAATTCGTATGGCAGATGACACCTGAAGAAAAAAAGCAAATGGCGGAAGATACACTTAATTTGTTTAATTTTGCTGTTAACAGTGCAAAGAATAAGGACATGCTTATATTGGATGAAATTATGGCTGCAATAACAAATGAATTCATAGATGTAAGAAAAGTTGTGGACTTTATTAATAATAAGCCTTCCCATCTTGAGTTAGTACTTACAGGTAGAAATGTACCTAAGGAACTGATTGACATTGCAGATTATGTTTCAGAAATAAACGCTGTAAAGCATCCTATGACTTCGGGCATTATGGCAAGAAAAGGAATTGAATTTTAAGTTATAAACTCAAACGTCGCATGTAAAAATCTATTGGTGCGGTAAAATTATCAATGGTTTGTTGACAAAATAAGTGCTAGAAGTATAATGAGTTACAAGGGAGCGGCTCCAAAGAGTTATTAAATAATTCTGCGGAGCTTTTATATTTATATAAGAAATGCACTACAAAATATATTATTAAAGGTAATACTAATTTTCATTTAAAGTATTGTTTCTATATTTTAAATACGAAATAGTATTACTTTTTTTTAAATATCGGTATATAATATAAGGTATAAATGCAAATAAGAATAATTATTATTTGTATTAAGAATATATTAACATTATGATGCATAAATTCGCACAACTCCGAGATACTTTGAACTGATGGAAGGTTAGATGAGTTTGAAAAATAAATATATACCTGCTAATATGTAAAGTAATAGTAATATTATATTATTTATTGGAAGGTTGATTTAAATGTGTGAGACTGGAAATTATAGCAATATATTAAAGCGAGAAGGCTTGAAAAATACAAAACATAGAAATGCTATTCTTGAAGTAATTGAGAATAGTGCTCAACCAATTAATGCTGAGCAAATCTTTTTTGAACTAAAGGATAAAAGAAATTCTATAAATTTATCCTCCGTTTATAGAATTCTGGAGTCGCTAGTATCTAAAAAGCTGCTGATAAAATCTATTATACCGGGGTCTAATAAGGCAGTATATGAATTAAATCGTTTAGAGCATACTCATTATTTAATATGTTCAAGCTGTAAGAAGATGTTCTCGGTTGATGGATGTCCGCTTGAAGAGTACGAGAAGCAACTAGAGTTAAAAATGGGATTTGAAATAACAGGTCATAAACTCGAAATATACGGGGTTTGCAAGGATTGTAAGCAACATAATTTTGCTGATGCTTAAAAGATATTAGCAAGGTTTATAGACCTATTATTATATAGAGGTACTAAATTTTAGAAAAGGTTTATATGCTATTTGTATAGGCCTTTTTGTGGGAGGTTATGTGTTTTATGACTAAAATAGAAATAATATCGGGGTTCCTTGGTGCAGGAAAGACTACATTGATTAAGAAACTTATTAGTGAGAAGCTAGGCAGTGAAAAACTCGTTATTATAGAGAATGAATTTGGGGAAATTGGCATTGATGGAAGTATACTTAAAAGTTCAAATATCGAAATAAGGGAAATTAACTCAGGATGTATTTGTTGTACTCTTGTTGGAGATTTTAGTAGAGCTATAGAGGAAGTTGTTACAAAATATAGTCCTGACAGGATACTTATTGAGCCATCGGGAGTGGGGAAACTGTCAGATGTAATTAAAGCCTGTACGGCTATTAAGTCAAAAGATATTCTAAGAATGAGTATGCTTATTACTGTTGTAGATGTACTTAAATATCAGCTCTATATCTCAAATTTTGGAGAGTTCTATAAAAACCAGATTAGCAGTGCTAAAACAATTATTTTAAGCCGTACACAAAAAGTAGATGATGAAGAACTGCAAAAGATTGTACACTCAATAAGAAAATTGAATACTAAAGCAAATATTATAACAACACCATGGGATAGTCTCTCCTCAGACGTTATTATTTCTGTTGCTGAGCAGGATACTTCTGCTACTTTAGATGAGAAGGTAAAAGGCACAAAAAAAGTTATTTTGAAGAGAACAGTGCACCACGAAAACTGCAAATGTGGATGCAATAAAGAACATTCTCATAACCATAGTGCAAATGAAGCTTTTGACACTTGGAGTATAGAAACACCAAGAAAATATAACGAGACTGAATTAAAAAGCATATTAGAGAAACTTGGAAATGAAAAGCATTATGGCATGATTTTAAGGGGTAAGGGTATCTTACAGATTTCTGAAAATAGATGGGCACAGTTTGACTATACTCCTGGAGAAATTGAGATAAAAGAAACCTCAGTTGATTATACTGGTAGAATATGTATTATAGGCAGGGGTTTAAAGGAATTAGAAATTAGCAAGCTTTTTGGCTGTTCAGCTTAAGTGAGGGTGTTTAATGAAAATACAAATAGATATTATAACTGGATTTCTTGATTCTGGTAAAACTACATTTATAAATGGAATGCTTAAAAATGATGCCATGTCAAATGGGAAAATAGTCATTTTACAATATGAAGCAGGAGATATTGAACTTGATACTGAAGAGACCAATGATAAAAAAATAATAATTAATAAACCAGATAAGGATAGGGATATAAATTCCCAATATATAAATGCTATTATCGAAAAGCACAGACCTGATAGGATAATTATAGAGTACAATGGAATGGAACTGTTAGATACTCTATTTCAAGCACTTGAAGAGAAGAGTGTCAGAAAAAAGTGTGTTTGTAATAGTGTTATTAATATTATAGATGTAAATACTTTTGATATTTATATGAATAATATCGGCTCTGTATTTATTGAACAAATATCAAACAGTGATTTAATAGTTCTGAACAAAATAAAAGAGTCAGCTTCTGATAGAATTAATAGCATTAAGAAAACAGTAAAAGCATTAAATAGGTCTGCTCAAATAATTAAAGAAGCTTATTATGATAATCAAGAGAAGCTAAATTCGATAAAAAAACGTACTTTCAAGTCAGATGTAGTTGTCAAAAAGAAAAAGCTTGAGGACAGTCTTTTATACATATTTTTTGGATTAAGTGCACTATACCTATTATATACAGTATTGAACTTATTTAATCTCAGAACTACTGCCATATCAGGACTTCAGACTTTAAATACATTTTTTCTAAGCATTTTAATGCAGGCTATTCCTTTTATTCTGATAGGGGTCATAGCATCTTCTGTCCTTCAGGTTGCTGTACCCAGTGAGACCTTAGTAAAATTTTTCCCTCAAAAAAAAGGTATAGGGTTTGTTACAGCAATTTTTGCAGGTGTCTTTTTTCCGGTTTGTGACTGTGCTATAGTTCCAGTTGCTGCAAGGCTCATAAAAAAAGGTGTGTCCCTTCCAGTAGCGGTAACCTTCATGCTCTCAGCTCCACTAGTAAATCCTGTTGTTATAGCGTCTACGCTGTATGCTTTTCCGAATCAGCCTTCCATAGCACTTTACAGGATATATTTGGGAGTACTGATTGCGCTAATTGTAGGAATTACATTTACATTTTTTGCGGAGAAGAAGTCTATTCTTACAAAAAACTTGGATAATATTATTTGTGACTGCGAATATTGTAGCACCACCGAAAAAAGTAGTATGGGAATTCTTGAAAAAATAAAGCTAGTCTTTATGCATGCCAGTTCAGAATTTTTTCAGGTTGGGAAATTTCTTATCATAGGGGCTTTTATTTCAAGTCTTTTCCAGACATGTATCCCAAAAGATGTATTTAATAATTTATGGGGACATGAAATTTTGTCGCTTTTAGTTATGATGTTAGCAGCTTTTATATTTTCGATATGTTCAACATCTGACGCTTTTATTGCCAAGGCTTTCTCTTCTCAATTTTCTACAGGCTCAATAATGGGGTTTTTAGTACTTGGGCCAATGATTGATATTAAGAATATGCTTATGCTTTCAGCCAGCTTTAGAAAGGGCTTTGTTATTAAGCTTATTGCAATAATATTCACGGTTACTTTTTTTGTACTTTATGTACATACTTTTCTTATTAGGTAGGAAGGTCTCCGTGGTTAGGTTTATCGCTTTTTGTGCCATGAACACAGCGGGAGAAAGGATAGTTATTATGAGGAAAATAGAGTACGGAAGATTAAATATTGATGTATTTTTAAAATTAATTATATTATTGGGCTTTTCGCTTTTCTTTTTCATAACAATCATAAATGGTACTATTCAGCTGTTCGTTCATCCAAGAATTGTGCCATTCTTGAAATGTGGAATAGTTATAATGCTTATAATGGCACTCTTTCTTCTGAAAGATATCTTCAGATGGCAGAGAAAAAAAGGTAATCTTTATCAATATTTGTTTTTTATAATTCCATTGATTATGGCTTTTGTCTTGCCTGCAAATGAAGTGAACTCAGGTTCTATGGCATTTGGAAGCAATACCGATGCTATGGCTTCAAGCAATAGCACTGTACAAGGGAAGATATCCAATACGGATAACTATGATAATTTGAGTGGAGCAGATACTTTGTCGGGGGAGGCTTCATCAAGTGACAATACCGATGAAAACTCATTATCTAATGACAGTTATACTGAAGAGAATAGTCAAAATAACGTTACTTCATTTATGGAATCAACAGAGGAAGAGGATAACAATCTTAAATTACAGAACGATACAATTGTATTAGATGACAGCAATTTTGTTAAATGGATAGATACTATATATAATGATCCCTCAAAATATGAAGGTAAAAAAATAACTGTTATGGGATTTGTTTTTAAAGATAAGCAGTTTAAGGACAATGAATTTGTACCAGCAAGAATGGTAATGACATGCTGTGCAGCAGATATGACTGTTATTGGATTATTAGCCCGATATAGTAAAGCTCAAGAGCTTAGAGAGAATAGTTGGTTCAAATTTACAGGCACATTAGAGAACAGTGAATTTAATGGCAAGAATATTCCTGTTATTAATATAGAAACTGCTGAAAGAACCGCAAAACCAAAAAACGAGTATGTCTATCCGTACTAAAAGCCCTGTATTTCAGCAATTATTTTTTATCAAGCCTATATTTAATCAAATCATACTTTTACATTTTGTAAAAGTATTTTATGTCTATTCAGCATGCCCAAGTATATTATTTCCATCCATCAGAATACTCATCTGTATTTAAATTAGGACATTCCCCCAAGGAGTCCTTTTTACTATCTGATTTTACTCTTTCAGAATACAGATATCCGCAAACTAAAGAAGTCAGAGGTATTGTAAATAGTATTCCTATACTTCCGACAAGTGCTTGAAGAACTTCTACAACTATAATTTCTTTATTAAGAAGTTCAAGCATAGAACTATTATATGAAACTAGCAGGAGAACGGCTGAAAGCGAGCCTCCAATATAGGCTAGTATTAAAGTATTAGTCATAGTTCCCATCATATCTCTTCCTATTGACATTCCAGATTTCACAAGAAGAGTGAAGGGTGAATATTCCAGTTTTTCGTGAAGTTCTGAAAGAGCTGAGGCAAGGGACATTGCCATATCCATAATTGCACCTACTGCTCCAATAATTATGGCTGCAAATATGATCGCTTTTAAATCTATTGGATTTTGGCTATTCATTCGAATTATATATAAGGATTCTTCATTCACCAGTCCTGTAAGATGTAAAGCTTTATTCATAATTAATGTTAAAATACCCGATATCAATATTCCGACAATACAGCCGATGCCCGCTGCTAAGCTTTTTTTATTTGCACCGTATATTACTAGCAATGACATAATTATTATAAATACACATGTTATTATAGACCAGAAATATATGTTGAAACCCTGTAATACGGCAGGAATAAAAACAGCAAAAATTGCAATACCAGTAAATATTAAAGATAGTATAGTATTAAAGCCCTTAAAACGTCCAAATATTAATAGCAATAAGAAGAATACAATCCCTAGAACCATCAATAAATTTGTCCTCAAATATTCTCCTAATACATAATCATATTCAGAATCTTGATTATCAAGTCTATATAAAACCACTTTGTCCCCAGCTTCAACTTCTTTTAAGGGAACACCTGTAAAAGGGTCTGATGACTGAACAGCCATTACTTGCTGTGACCTATGTTCACCCGATAATAACTCTGCCGAAAAGACAATTTCCTTTCCTTCTTCTAGATCTTCACCGCCCAAATTATACTGCACCGACTTAACTTTAACAATTTTGATAACTTGGGCTTTCTCAGCAGTAATACCTTCCATTCCTTTTAACAGAGATAAGTCCCTTGTAGTTATCTTATTTCCTAATATCAAAAGAACTAACGAAACAGTAATAGTACTTAAGTATATTAATGTATTTTTGTTTAATAATGATTTTACTGGCTTTATTATTGACATCAGAGCCTCCTATAAATGGATTGCTATGTTTATTTAATGTAGTTAGTATTGCCTGATTAAACATAAGCTAGCATATACTATCTTGATTTGTCAATAGAATATTGGAGATATATAGCAGCTACAAATTGTTTTTAGAGCTATAATATGCTATCATAATGGTTAATGGTAATGAACTGGTCAAAGGAGATGCTAATTTGAAAATACAAGAATCAGCCGAGATGTATCTAGAAACAATTTTTGTTTTAAGCAAAAAAAATAATTGTGTCAGATCAATTGATATTGCAGCAGAACTTGACTATAAGAAGTCTAGTGTCAGCGTGGCTATGAAGAATTTAAGAGAAAATGGATATATTAAGGTTGACGGTGATGGGTTTATCACTCTGACTGATGAGGGTATAAAGGTTGCACAGACAATGTTTGAGAGGCATACACTTTTGTCTGATTGTTTAATTCAGCTTGGAGTGGAAAGGGAAATTGCTATTGAAGATGCATGTAGAATTGAGCATGTAATAAGTGCAGAAAGCTTTGATGCAATAAAAAGGCATGTTAATGAAAGGTTTAGAAAGTAATTGCTTCTACGTAGGTTAAAAAGCTATTGACACGCCTGGAAATAGGTGTTACTATATATCTAGTTAGATAAAACTAACTGTCAGTAGTTTTTTGTAAATAGTTAATATTAAAACTCATTTAGTTAGCAAGGCTAACTAATATTTTGCAAAGGAGTTAGTGAATGCTAACTGAAGTTTCAAGTATTGGCACAAAAATTTTGGTAAAGGGCTTTAGAAAAGAAACTCTACTGCATAGGAACACTAATTCACTTTGTTTGAGCGGACATCTATTTCGCTAGGATAGTCTGAGACACAAATAGTAAAAAGAAGATACTTGTGGCTTTTCCTACTTGTAAATTTACAATGGTTCGCACAGATTTCATTAGCAGAATCAAAAGTGTAGTTTCATTAATAGATATTAAGCCCATAGTGGGAGAGGAGGATTAATATGCCCTTAGTATTTGCAAAAGCAGGAGAAGTAAATAAAATTAAAAAAATTGGCGGAAAAGACGAAACAAAGAATTTCCTAAACAAACTGGGTTTTATTGAAGGTGGAGAAATTACTGTTATAACTGAAAATGCCGGGAATTTAATTGTAAATGTCAAGGATACACGCGTAGCCATAAGCAAGGAAATGGCTAATAGAATTATTATATAGCCATTAGTTATTGGTTGGAAGGAGCAAATAATATGAACACACTCAAAGAAGTTAAGACGGGACAGACTGTAATTGTAAAAAAGCTTCATGGTGAAGGAGCTACAAAGCGCAGAATTATGGATATGGGGATTACAAAGGGTGTTGAAGTAAATATTCGTAAGGTAGCACCTCTTGGAGATCCTATTGAAGTCAATGTACGCGGTTATGAATTGTCTATACGTAAGGCTGATGCGGAAATGATTGAAGTTCAAATGGCATAAGGCCATATACGTTGGCAATAACTATATTTCTATTAATAATTGAGGGACTTTCCCTATTTTTTTATTAAATATAGGTTAGGGTAAACTAACTGATTTGAAGGAGGTAAACAAGGATGTCTATTAAAATTGCACTTGCCGGAAATCCTAACAGTGGCAAGACTACACTATTTAATGCTTTGACAGGTTCAAACCAATTTGTCGGGAACTGGCCAGGCGTTACTGTTGAAAAAAAAGAAGGAAAATTAAAGAATAATAAAGAGGTAATTATTACTGATTTGCCTGGTATATATTCTCTTTCACCATATACTCTCGAGGAAGTAGTTGCAAGAAACTATTTGATAAATGAGAGACCTAATGCCATTTTAAATATTATTGATGGTACAAACCTAGAACGTAATTTGTATCTCACAACTCAATTGATTGAAATTGGAATTCCTGTAGTCGTTGCTATTAATATGATGGATATTGTTAATAAAAATGGTGATAAGCTTAACTTGAAGCAGCTTTCTAAAGTGCTTGGCTGCCAAGTTGTAGAAATATCAGCGCTAAAATCAATGGGAATAATTGAAGCTGCAGAGGCTGCAATTAATGCGGCACAGAGTAAAAGAATTTCGGTTCCTCCACATAGCTTTAGCGGAAGTGTAGAACATACCATTGCTCATATTGAAGAAGCTGTTCTTCATCACCTGCCTGAGCATCAGCAGCGCTGGTATGCAATAAAGCTGTTTGAACGTGACGAAAAAGTGATTAAGCTATTAAATATTGATACCAAAACACTTGCTCATATTGAAGAGGATATTGCGAAATGTGAAAGCCATCTGGATGATGATGCAGAAAGTATTATAACTAATGAAAGGTATACATACATCTCATCAATTATCGGAGACTGTTATACGAAAAAAAGCAAGGATAGGCTAACTACTACCGACAAAATAGACAGGATTGTCACAAACCGTTGGTTGGCACTTCCAATCTTTGCAGTTGTAATGTTCCTTGTATACTTTGTTTCAGTTACAACAATTGGTACTATTTTGACAGACTGGACAAATGATGTTTTATTTGGAGAATTGATTGCGCCTGCCGCAGCAACGGCTCTTGAATCTGTTGGCACAGCAGTATGGTTACAAGGACTGATTGTTGATGGTATCATAGGTGGCGTTGGTGCAGTACTTGGATTTGTTCCGCAGATGTTGGTATTGTTTGCTTTGCTTGCATTCCTTGAAGCCTGTGGATATATGGCTCGTATTGCATTTATAATGGATAGAATTTTCCGTAAGTTTGGGCTATCAGGAAAGTCTTTTATTCCTATGCTTGTTGGAACAGGATGTGGTGTTCCTGGTATCATGGCATCGAGAACCATCGAAAATGACCGTGACCGTAAAATGACAATAATAACTACCACTTTCATTCCCTGTGGTGCCAAGCTTCCAATTATTGCTCTTATTGCAGGAGCATTATTCGGCGGTGCCTGGTGGGTTGCACCTAGTGCTTACTTTGTAGGAATTGCAGCTATCATAATGTCAGGTATTATTCTGAAGAAGACAAAAATATTTAGTGGCAATCCGGCTCCCTTTGTTATGGAATTACCTGCGTACCACATGCCAACCTTTATTAATCTCATGCGTTCTATGTGGGAGCGTGGCTGGTCATTTATTAAGAAGGCAGGTACAATTATTTTGCTTTCAACAATGGTAATATGGTTCACATCTAATTTTGGTATAGTTGACGGTAAATTTGTAATGGTAGAGGATTTAAGTCAGGGATTCCTTTCTGTAATAGGAAGCTTTATTGCTCCAATTTTTGTTCCTCTCGGGTTTGGGAATTGGCAGGCATCAGTGGCAACAATTACAGGGTTGGTTGCAAAGGAAAATGTTGTTGGTACATTCGGTGTTCTATACGGATTTGCAGAGGTTGCAGAGGATGGAGCAGAAATATGGGGCACTCTTGCCGCAAGCTTTACAGTAGTATCAGCTTACTCCTTCCTTGTATTCAATCTAATTTGTGCTCCTTGCTTTGCAGCTATAGGTGCAATTAAGCGAGAGATGAATTCAGCAAAATGGACTTGGTTTGCAATAGGATATCAAACTCTATTTGCATATGCTATTTCCCTTTGCGTATTCCAAATAGGAAATTTGATTATTGAGGGCACATTTGGTGTTGGAACTGTGGTGGCATTTGCAGTTATTGCATTCTTCTTATTTGCTTTATTTAAGCCATATAAAGAAAGCAAAACGCTGAACACGAAAGCAGTGGTTCAAAATATGTAAAGGAGGAATAGCTATGTTAGCTTTTTTAAAAGAAAATTTAGCAACTATAATTATAAGTGCTGTTATATTAGCGACTGTTGTTCTTATTATAATTAATATGAGAAAGGACAAGAAGGCCGGCAAGTCTTGTGGTGGCTGTGGCAGTGGGTGCGGAAGCTGTCCGAGTTCCTCTATGTGCCATAAATAATGGCTAATAATTATTCACACTTTAAGTTAAAGAATAAATTGGTTTTCAAAGCTATGATTAATGTGATGTGCAACGCTAAAATTCAAATATGATGAGATAGTATTTAATTTTAAATATATATTTTACGAGATATTATTAGCAGCTTATACGGCTGCTGACAATATCTCTTTTGCTTTTTAATAACTGAGAAATTATGTATTGATTAATTAGGGCTGCTGACGATACAAGGAGGTTTCTTGTGCTGAATATTGACAAATAATAAACAATAATACCCTAAAACGTATTGACAACGGTTGTTAGTTAGAATATACTAACCGTGAAGTTAGAATGTGCTAACCAATTCGATAATCTTAACTTTCAAATATATTAGTGGTTGTAATTTCAAGGGGGGTAGCAATTATATGACACTTAATAAATTGCCTATTGGTAAGAATGCTGTTATTACAAAGGTTGGCGGCGAGGGCCCACTGAGATGCAGACTTTTAGATATGGGTATTATTCCTAAAACAAAAATTGTAATTCGATCTGTTGCTCCTTTGGGGGATCCTATTGAAATAAGAATACGAGATTATACTCTTACAATAAGAATGGAAGATGCTGAAAAAATAGAAGTTGAACCGCTAGAGGAGGAACCTATATGATATTTGCTCTTGTTGGGAATCAGAATTGTGGTAAAACAACGCTATTTAACCAGTTAACCGGTTCAAATCAGCATGTGGGGAACTTTCCTGGTGTAACTGTAGACCAAAAAATAGGTGAGATGCGTTCTGAAAAAAATTGTTCAGTGGTAGACTTACCCGGTATATATTCAATTCGTCCATATACAAATGAAGAAATTGTAACCAGAAATTTTATTTTGGAAAACAAGCCTGACGGAATCATAAACATTGTTGATGCTACAAATATTGAACGAAATCTTTATCTAACATTACAGCTTATTGAAATGAACATACCTATGGTGCTAGCTTTAAATATGATGGATGAGGTGAGGGGAAATGGAGGAGCAATTAATATTGCCCAAATGTCTTTAGACTTGGGTATTCCAATTGTTCCTATAAGTGCCTCAAAAAATGAAGGTATAGCTGACCTGATTGACAAAATACTAAATACTGCCAAAAATAGAGTATACCCTAAGAAGGTAGACTTTTGCGAGGCTGGCCCTGTTCATAGATGCATACATGCGATATCCCATATTGTAGAGGATCATGCCGAAAGGTGCGGCATGTCATTTAGGTTTGCGGCAACAAAAATAATTGAGGGTGATGAAGACATTACGTCAAAATTGAAGCTCAATCAAAATGAATTGGACATGATAGAGCACAGTGTAGTTGAAATGGAAACAAATCACGGAATGGACAGAAATGCTGCTCTTGCAGATATGAGGTATACTTTTATTGAAAAGATATGTGCAAGGTCAGTTGTTAAGAGTAAGGAAAGCAAGGAACACCAACGAAGTGTAAAAATAGATAATATTTTGACTAATAAGTATTTTGCTATCCCAATATTTTTAGGAATAATGTTAGCCATTTTCTGGCTTACGTTTAGTGTAATAGGAGCTTATTTAAGTGACCTTTTAGCATTAGGAATAACTGCATTGACAGATTTAACTGATAAGGGGTTAGACATTTACGGAATAAATCCCGTTGTACATAGTCTTGCTATAGATGGCGTGTTTTCTGGTGTTGGAAGTGTACTGAGCTTTTTGCCTATTATAGTAACATTGTTTTTCTTTCTGTCAATACTTGAGGACACAGGGTATATGGCGCGTGTGGCTTATGTAATGGACAAGCTGATGCGTAAAATTGGTCTGTCAGGTAGAAGTATTGTTCCAATGTTAATAGGCTTTGGCTGCACCGTTCCAGCTGTAATGGCTACACGTACTTTATCTTCGGAACGGGATAGAAAGATGACAATACTGCTTACGCCTTTCATGAGCTGTTCTGCAAAGATTCCAATCTATGCCGTATTTACAGCTGCATTTTTTTCAAAGTATCAGGCATTACTAATGATAGGGCTTTATGTGACAGGAATACTTATAGGTATTGCAGCTGCACTTGTTTCTAATAGGACTATTCTTCGTGGTAATCCTGTCCCTTTTGTTATGGAGCTTCCTAATTATAGATTTCCATCCCTTAAAAGTGTAGTTGTTCTGATGTGGGATAAAGCTAGAGACTTTTTAGTAAAAGCATTTACTGTAATATTTGTTGCATCTGTAATTATATGGTTTTTGCAGACCTTTGACAGCAGGCTGAATGTGGTTACAAATAGTGCGGACAGTTTATTGGCTGTGATTGGAAAATTTGTTGCACCTATTTTTAGGCCTTTGGGGTTTGAAGACTGGAGAGTAGCTACTGCACTAATCACCGGATTTACTGCAAAGGAGGCTGTTATTAGCACAATGGGTGTTTTAACAGGCACGACGGCCGCTAATCTAGGCACATCCTTAAGCTCTTTTTTTACACCGTTGACGGCTTTAAGCTTTCTTACATTTACTTTGCTTTATACACCTTGTGTCGCGGCGGTTGCTGCAATAAAAAGGGAACTGGATTCAGGTATTAAGACTATTGCTATAGTTATTGCTCAATGTGGTATTGCATGGGGTGCAGCATTTATTATTTATCAACTATGCAGCCTAATAGTAACTTATGTTTAAGATGTGGAAATACATTTTAAATAGTTGACTATGGGGTGTTAGGGTAAAGCCCTTTAATTGTATTATATTGTAAAGGAGACGAACATATATGAATGCTTTAGACTATATAATTATTTCGATAGTTGTGGTATGGGTTATAGCAGCCATATGTTTTTTGTTGAGGGCAAAAAAGAAGGGCAAGAGTAGTTGCTGCGGAAGCTGTGGCTCTTGTCCTGCAGACTGCAAAAGATCACATCCAAAAAAATAATATCAATTTTCAGTGCATGTTGAAATACCCTATGGAATCAAGTACGACATCAAATATAACATATCAATTATTAAAAATACTCTAAGAAATTCTTGAGTCAATTAGCATCTGCTAAAAAAGATAATATGATAGGAAAATCAGAAATGTTGAAACTATATCTTGTTAGCAGACGAAGTCAATTACCTACCTAGCATTTAAACGACTACGGTATCTCACCCATGTGGTTGCTATTCATATTTACATAGTAACTAAGCTACGCTGATACAACAAAATTTATTAAAGGATGCATTGACAGGACATATAAAAAGAGATACTATGGTTATGAGCATATACACATAATTGTCTTGCATGTTTATTTATATAAATCCAACAAAGTTATATTGGCTGTATGTATATATTTTTATTTTAAACTTCAATAATATTATTGAACATTGTTGTAATAAAACATATAATACTATTTGCACTAATATAATATTTTGGGATGGTGATAATAATTGTATTCTGAAAAGGTAATAGAACATTTTATGTGTCCAAGGAATACAGGCAGCATGCCGGAGGCTGATGGGGAGGGGACAGTTGGAGATCCAAAATGCGGTGATTCTCTTAACATCTATATAAAGGTAAGTGATAATGTTATTCAAGATATAAGTTTTCTGGTTTTTGGCTGCACCGCATCAGTTGCAACAAGCAGCATGACTACAGTTTTAGCAAAAGGGAAAACTATTGATGAGGCTATGAGAATTACAGAGCAGGATATCATTGATGCGTTAGATGGATTACCTGAAGAGAAGAAACACTGTTCCAATTTGGGTGTAAGTGCTTTGAAAAGGGCAATTCAGAATTATATTGAACGGCAGGGCGCAAACCTCAAAATTGACAAATAACTACTCAAAATAAATTACAAATGTAATTATTTTGAATTTAAGTAACTTGGAGTGAAATTATGTTTGATGATAACAAAGGTTTGTACACAATAGGAACAGTTGCGAAATTAATAGATGAACACCCAGAAACTCTCAGAGTTTGGGAGCGAAATGATCTCATACGACCTGATAGAGATGAATATCAGCGGAAATATTCAAACAATGATCTGAAAAGGCTAAAGTTTATAAAGTATCTTATGAAGGAAAAAGGGTTGAATATTGCGGGGGTTAAACAATTAACATCCATGTATTCGTGCTGGTATATACGTAATTGCAATGGTGGTGCTGCCAAGAACAGCCCTATACAAATTAACGAGTCAAAACCATGTTGGAAGCTTGAAGGAACATTTTGCCTTGTGGCAAGTGATAAGGCTGAGATGTGTAATTCATGTGATATGCTTAAAAATTGTACGGGATGTACAAGATGTAGGGATTAAAAATTTTATATAAAACCTCAATAAAATTTTTGAAATAATATAAATATTATTAGTTAGGAGATGGCAAAATGAGTGAATGCAGTTGTGATTGTGAAAGCACAGAATGTAATGGTGAAGGCTGTTCTTCAGGAAGTTGTGGGACTAAGCCTCAAAGTTTTATTGAAAAAACACATGAGCTAAACAATATTAAAAAAGTAATAGGTATAGTTAGTGGAAAGGGTGGTGTAGGGAAATCCCTCGTAACATCAACCTTATCAGTACTGATGAGAAGAAAGGGCTATAAGGTTGGTGTGCTTGATGCAGATATTACTGGTCCTTCAATACCCAAAATGTTTGGTGTTGCAAATAAAGCACAAGGAAGCGAGTTTGGAATATATCCTGAGCGTACTCATAATAGCATTAATGTTATGTCTATTAATCTGCTGCTTGAAAAAGAGGATTCACCAGTAATATGGAGAGGACCCATTATTGCGGGTACTGTAAAACAATTCTGGACAGATGTAATATGGGGAGATATTGACTATTTATTCCTTGATATGCCACCCGGTACAGGTGATGTTCCCTTAACTGTGTTTCAGTCAATACCTTTAGACGGAATAGTTATCGTAACATCACCACAGGATTTAGTTTCTCTTATAGTTAAGAAAGCCTACAATATGGCTAAATCTATGAATATACCTGTGCTTGGTATTGTTGAAAATATGAGTTGGCTTAAATGCCCTGACTGCGGTAAGGATATTAAGCTGTTTGGAGAAAGCAAGATTGATGAAATTGCAGCAGAGTTAGGTGTTAATTTACTTGGAAGAATGCCAATTGATCCTGCGGTTGCAGAATTATGCGATAAGGGTGAGATTGAAAAATTAAACCATTCTTATCTTGATGGTGCTGTTGAATATATTGAGAAAGCACTATAAAGCATACACCTGTGTGTTAATACACAAATTAAAGCTGATAGGAGTGATATATTTGAAGATAGCAGTTCCAGCAGAGGGAAATACAATGGAAAGCCAGGTATGCCAATCCTTTGGACGTACTTATTATTTTGTAGTTGTTGATAGTGAAACATCAGAATTTACTGTGATTGATAACGAGGCTACAAGCAGTGAGGGTGGAGCTGGAATAAAGGCAGCACAGGCAGTAGCAGACAGTGGTGCAGGCGTGGTAATAACTTTTCATTGCGGACAAAATGCAGCAGATGTATTGAAAGCTGCAAACATTAAAATAATGAAGGCAGTTCCTGGAACAATAGCAGATGTAGTTCAGAAATATATTGCAGGAGAGCTTAATGAACTTTCAGAGATTCATGCTGGTTATCATAAGCATGGGGGTTAACTCGTAAAATAAGTTTGTGCAAACATGGTATTTTTTTTCATTTAAAAAATACAAGTGTTTTTTGTGGTGTTGTGCAATTTTGAAATAGTTCATTTTTTTATGCTCAAATAGTGCGTGGGAGGTTAGTATGAGGATAGCTGTATTGAGTGGTAAGGGTGGCACTGGAAAAACTTTTGTTTCAGTAAACCTTGCTTATGTAAAGGGTAAATCCTTGTATATTGACTGTGATGTAGAGGAACCTAACGGCAGATTATTTTTGAAGCCACATATTAAGAAAATAGAATCTGTAAATTCCATGATACCGTCTGTTGACAAGGGAAAATGCTCGGGATGCAGAAAATGCGTAGACTTTTGTAAGTTTAATGCTTTAGCGTATATAAAAGACAAGCTTCTTATATTCCCTGAAATTTGCCATGCTTGTAACGGCTGTGTCATGCTATGTCCTGAAGAAGCATTGTCAGAGGGCAGCAAGCATGTAGGGTATATAGAGCATGGAATAGCACAAGATGTTAGAGTTATGACAGGAATATTAAATACCGGAGAAGCTACAGGAGTACCGATTATTCGAAAACTCCTTTCAAAGCTTTCTGCAGAGGATAATGTTATTATAGACTGCCCGCCCGGAAGTGCCTGCACTGTTATGGAAAGTATTAAAGAAGCTGATTACTGTTTGCTTGTGGCTGAGCCTACAAGGTTTGGAATTCATAACCTTAACATGGTTTATAATCTTGTAAAGCTGTTTAATAAGCCCCATGCACTTATAGTAAATAAGGATATGGGTGACAAAAGCCTCATTGAAAAATACTGTACTGATAAAAATATAAATGTTATAGCCTCTATTCCTTATGACTCACAGCTTGGATTAGCAATATCAAATGGATTTGTTGCAGCAGAAAAATATACTGAGTACAGGGAGCTTTTCAGAATGATACTTACTACAGTAGAAAAGGAGGTGCAGAATGAAACAACTTGTGATATTAAGCGGTAAAGGTGGTACTGGAAAGACTACTGTTGCAGCATCTTTCATAGAATTATCTCAAAATAAAGCTTTTGCAGATTGTGACGTAGATGCACCTAACCTTCATCTTGTTCATGCAACTAATATTCAACCTGAATTAGAAAATTTTTATGGGTATAAGAAGGCAGTGAAATACGAGGAGGTTTGTATTAACTGTGGAAAATGTGAGCAACTATGCAGATTTGGTGCTATTAAGTCGGGTATAGTAAATCCTTATGAGTGTGAAGGCTGTGGGGTTTGTGAAGAGTTCTGCCCTGCTTTAAATAGTGATGGAAAGAAAGCTATCCGCCTTGAAAACAATGTTTCGGGGAAAACTATTTTATATAAGTACAATGACAGAGTGTTTTCAAGTGCAGAGCTTAAAATGGGAAATGGTGCTTCTGGGAAGCTTGTGACTCAAGTTAGAAAGAACTTGTACAATTCTATAAATGGGCAAGAGCTTGTTATTATTGATGGCTCCCCAGGAATAGGATGTCCTGTAATTGCATCGGTGACAGGCGTTGACATGGTATTAGTAGTTGCCGAACCAACTCTTTCAGGAATACATGATATGGAGAGAATTGTTGAGACAGCCAAAAAGTTTAGAGCTACATGTGCTGTGTGCGTAAATAAATATAATGTAAACACTGAAAATACTCAAATAATAGAGGAATATTGTAAAAACAACAATATTTCAATGTTAGGAAAAATACCTTTTGATTCAAAGGTACTTGATGCTCTAAATGATGGAAAAACTGTTGTAATGCTTGAAAGCAGCAGTGCAAAGGATGCAATTATTAGTATATGGGAAAAAGTATCAGAATTATTGCAAAATTAAATTAAGTTACTCAACTTTCCCAGTTGAACACCGATAGATTTTTTGTGTTGGAAGTTGAGTAAGTTATCATAAATAAAAAATAAGGAGATTGATGAATTATGAAGATAGCAGTTGCCAGTGAAGGAAGACTTGTAACAGAGCATTTTGGACATTGTGAGGGATTTAATATTTTTACTGTACAGGGAGATATTATTTCAGAAAGTAAGTTTGTTCCCAACCCAGGGCATAGACCCGGTTTTCTGCCCAATTATCTATATGAGTTAGGAGTAAACGTAATCATATCTGGAGGAATGGGCGGAGGAGCTATAGAAATATTTAACGAAAAAGGAATTGAAGTAGTTACAGGGGCTTCAGGAGAGGCAGAGGAAAACATAAAGCAATATATTGCAGGAAATCTTAAATCTACAGGAAGTGTATGTCATCAGCATGAGCACAGTGACAGCTGCGGTGGTCATTAACAATCAAATTAAGTGGAGAATGTGCATTTATGAGCAGAATAAAGCTGTTTTGCATACCTTATGCTGGAGGATCAGCAATGGTATATTCAAAGTGGAAAAAGAGCTTGGCAGAGTTTATTGAATTACGCGAGTTAGAATTGCCGGGGAGAGGAAGGAGATTTTCTGATCCTTATTGTAACAGCGTTGAAGAAGTTGTTGAGGACATTCTAAGCCGCATAAAGGATGAGCTTGTTGATGGATCTAAATTTGCTTTTTTTGGACACAGCATGGGAACTCTTATTGTTTATGAATTAACAAGTAGAATCAAGGAATTATATAATAATTCACCCGTTCATGTTTTTTTCTCGGGAAGGAACTCACCGGATAAAAAGGTTGAAAGCAAGGTAGTACATACCTTGCACGATGATGAATTTAAATATGAGCTAAACAAATTTGGTGGTATTCCACAAAAGGTATTTGAAAATAGTGAATTGGCAAAGGTTTTTATTCCTATATTAAGAGCTGATTATAAATTAATTGACACCTATAATTATAATAAGGTAAAAAATAAACTGGATTCTAATATAACAATTCTTTATGGTACAGACGACTCATATATAAAATACGATATAGAAAGTTGGAAAGAATTCACTACAAAACAGTGTGAGATTATTCCGTACCAGGGAGGGCACTTTTTTATCAGTGACTATATGAAAGAGGTTATCGAAGTTATTAACGAAACCCTTGCTGCATATTAACAGCAATAGTCAGCTTATCTTTTTGTAAGTGCAGGTTTAAAAGGAAGCTGCGACACGACATCAATGTGCCATTTATAATATTTTTATTAGTGTAAAGCAAAAGTATTAAATGAATTAGATATTAGCAGTTATGTTATTTTTAGGGGGGCTAAAAATGGATAAGATTCAGGCAAATATGAAGTCTTGTCTTCAACCGTTGCCAAAGGTACTTGTTTCGTGCGGAATAAATGGTGAGGACAATGCACTTGCCGTAGCTTACTGCGGTAATTGCAGCTATGATCCACCAATGGTAATGGTGGGTATTGTGCCATCACGTTATTCATATAGAATGATAAAGGAAAGCGGCTGCTTTGTTGTAAATCTAGTAGGTAAGGATAATAAGGCTATTTTTGATTATTTAGGTAGCACAAGCAGAAGAGATGAAGACAAACTGGCAAAAATGGGTATAAAGGTAGCTAAAGGGCAAAAGATAAATGCACCAATTCTAGCTGATTGCCCAGTAAATATTGAGTGCACGGTTGTTGATTCTATTGTAACAGGCTCCCATGAAATGTTCGTTGGTAAAATCCAATATGTTAACGCCAATTCAAAAATCGTAGATAGTGAAGGCAACATTAATTTTTCTGCTATTGACTTTTTATAGTTAATAGCAGAAATACTATGTAGAAAAGGTAAAGTTGATTTAATATATTGAACCGAGGTATAAAAATGATAAGAATTTGTCTTTTAAGTGAAAACTATGCTAGGAGAAGGAAAATGTTAGCTGAGCACGGGCTTTCAATATGGATTGATACAGGTAACAGAAAAATATTATTTGATACTGGACAAACTGATATATTTTCAATCAATGCTATAAATGCAGGTATTGATATATCAAAGGCTGATATGGCTGTTTTAAGTCATGGTCATTATGACCATACTGGCGGAGTTCCAAGATTTTTTAGAATGAATAAGTATGCACCTGTTTATATTGACCAAGGAGCATTTCAAAAGAGATACAATGGTAACGGTGAACCACGTATAAACATTGGGATACCGTGGTTAAATCAAAATTATAGTGATACTTATTATGAAAGGCTTGCTATTAGTAATGGAAAGATAGAATTAGATGACAACATAATTATATTGGGAAAAATACCAAGTACGATACCTTTTGAAGATGCTCCCCAAAATTTTTACATAGATGATGGTAATGGGAATGTATCCTGTGATATGATTGCTGATGAGCAAATGCTTATTATTCGGGGGAGTGAAGGTATTTATATATTTGTTGGCTGTAGTCATGCAGGGATAATCAATTGTATTACGCATGTCAAAACCCACTTCCCTGATGAAAGAATTGCAGGTATAATAGGCGGAATGCATTTGAACAGTGCTTCAGACGAAAGAATTCAGTTGACAATTAAGAAGCTAAGGGATATGAATATAAAAACTATTATTCCTCTGCATTGTACGGGCATTACAGCTATTTGTGGATTGAAAAGCTCATTAAAAGATAACTGTAAGCTGATGACTGTTGGTGATGAATATATACTTGAAGAATAATAGCCATATAATAAGATTAATTTTTTAAGATTATAATATAATGTTTATAACATAGATTATGAGTTTTTAGAACATTCTTTTTTAGAAAAATAAAAAATGATATAATGAAGGCAAGCTTGTATTTTTTAATTAATTGAAAGGGGAATACTAAGTTGCCAAGACCTACAAAATGGAGAAAAGTTGAATTTATTCCTAAGATACAGCAATTCATTCCAATAAATGTGCCGCAAGAGCAAATGCAAGAAAACATTTTAAAGATAGAGGAAGTTGAAGCTATTCGCTTAAAGGATGTAGAAAAGTTAGAACAAGAAGAGTGCGCTGAGAAAATGGAAGTTTCCAGACAGACTTTTCAAAGGATTCTTAATTCAGGTAGAGAAAAAATAGCTGACAGTATTATTAATGGCAAAGCAATTCGCATTGAGGGTGGTAATTTTACCAGAAACATATGTCATGTTCACTGCCTTGATTGTGACAGGGTATGGAAGGAAAGCTATGAAAACTTTGAAAAAGTAACAAAGGGTTTTTATAGCTGTCCAGATTGTAATTCAAAGAGGATAGCCTGTGAAAATTCCAATGGGCATAAGTTCTGCAAAGGAAACTGCTTTAGACATGGAAGGATTGAATAATAAGGAAAAATATCAGGGTTTTGCTGATTTGCCCAACATTTGTTTTGGACTTTATTAAGCAAAGCCTTAATTTATAAACTTTTATTGAGGAGATTTTATGGTTACAGAGATTTGTATAGTACGACATGGTGAAACTGATTGGAATAGCCAAAAAATATATCAAGGCAGAGAGGATATTGAACTAAACAAAAAGGGAGAAGAACAAGCATATTTAGTTGCAAAGTATCTAAAAAAATCCCAATGGGATGTTATAGTGTCAAGTCCTCTTAAAAGGGCAACGAGTACCGCGAAAATTATTGGCGAAAGTATTGGAATAGATGAAATAGTGGCTTTAGATGCTTTTATAGAAAGAGATTTTGGAAAAGGATCAGGGATGACACTTGAGCAGCAGAATCAGAATTTTTCGGATGGAATCATTCCCGACAAAGAAAGTGATGATGAGCTGGCTGATAGAGCTAAAAGAGGTTTGGAATACATAGTAAAAGAATATGAGGGGAAAAAGATTATTCTTGTTTCCCATGGAGCGCTAATAAACTCCATTCTAAAAATTATTTCTGACAACTCAATTAATATTGGGGAGACATTAATAAAAAATACATGCTTAAACCTAATTAAATATGAAAATGGTAAGTGGCAGGTTGAGTTATATAATTCTGTAGATTATTTGAATTCAGCTGTAAATATTGCAAAAAATTATTATCTCGGCAAAGAAGGATGCCAGAAAATGAATTGTGCTCAAGCTGTGCTTTGCGCATTTAAAAACCAATTTGAAATAAATGATAATACCATTGATATATTTAAGGGTTTCGGTGGTGGTAATGCACCAGAAGGATTGTGTGGTGCCCATTATGCAGCAAGGTACATTTTGGAGAATAGTTCAGCTGAACGTCATTTATCTGAATTAGAAGATTACTTTCTAAAGTATGCGGGAGATACAAGGTGTAAGGAAATAAAGGAAGGTAGAAAGCTTTCATGTGTTGGCTGTGTGGAAAAAAATTCGGAATTTTTAGTTGATTATCTGGAAAAACAAGCTTAGATTTTAGGTAGGGAGAACTAAATGTTTACAATTATATTATACATACTTGCTATTGGGTTGCTTTTAGTTTCTTTTGTGAGGGATAAAAAGAAAACAAAAGAAGCCTTGAAGAAAGCGTGGAAATCCTTTGAAAATATACTTCCCCAGTTGCTTTTCATATTAATTATAATTGGTATATTACTTGCTTTGCTAAGTCCTTCTACAATTTCAAAGGTCATTGGGCAGCAGTCAGGCTGGTTGGGTATTGTTACTGCTTCAATTATTGGTTCAATTACATTAATACCGGGTTTTGTTGCCTTTCCTTTGGCATCTGCGCTACTTAAAAACGGAGCAGGTTTTATGCAGATAGCGGTGTTTATATCTACATTAATGATGGTGGGTATTGCCACTATATCAATTGAAATCAAATACTTTGGGAGAAAAGCGGCAATTTTAAGAAATGTTTTAGCCTTTGTTTTTTCATATGTTGTAGCAATAGTTATAGGGTGGGTGCTGAGATGATGGGAATTATCAAACGATATAAAGCGTTTATAATAATAGCGGTAATAAATTTAATTATTCTTATTTTCTTTCCTACCATAGGGAAGAAATCTCTTGCCCTCACAGGGAATAATGCACTTGAAATGCTTGCTGTATTGCCACCAATTTTTATACTTTTGGGGCTTTTAGATGTTTGGGTGAAAAAAGAGACGATGATGAAATTCATGGGTGAAAAGTCTGGAATGGTAGGGGTATTAATATCATTTTTTTTGGGCTCTGCAGCAGCAGGACCCTTATATGCTGCATTTCCAATAGCAGCAGTTTTACTTCAAAAGGGAAGTAAGTTTTCAAATGTCCTCATTTTTATTGGTGCATGGTCTACTACAAAAATACCTATGCTGTTTTTTGAGGCATCAGCTATGGGACTGAAATTTATGATGACTCGTTTTTTAATTGATATATTTGGGATTGCCATAATTGCATTTATAACAGATAAGAGTATGAGTGAAATAGATAGACAAAGTTTATATAATAGCTCGAATTAACTTGGTAAACGCTAGCATAGTTTAATGAATCAAATTCTTAATAAAGTTATTGACATATGCCCATAATAATTATACAATATTAATGGGCATATGCCATATAAAAAATTAAGGAGTGATTAGTTTGCCAAAAAAAGATGGAACAGGGCCAATGGGAATGGGTCCATTAACAGGGAAGGGAATAGGTAATTGTGCAGGATATGCTTCTAATCAATTTACCGATAGAGCATATGGATGTGGAAGGAGAACTGGCAGAGGCGGTAGAGGTTTTAGGGGAATGGCTTGTTATACAGGAACAACGGGTAGACAAGATTTGGATGAAAAATCCCAATTAAAGAACCAGGAGAGCTTCCTTGAAAAGCAGCTTCAAAGCATAAAAGAACGCTTAAAGGGTTTAGATGATATGTCAGTATAGATTCTGACATGTATTCATATCAAATCGGTTTAATAATTGCATGAGAAAAAGAGTGTTGAAAAACTGCAGGTAAAGCAGTTTTTCAATACTCTTTTTCTTAATATGGAATGGGGGACGTGAAGCAAAAATATGTTAGAAAAGGGCAATATTAATTCATGTTAAATATGGTTCAGCAAGCCTAAATTATTTTGATACAGTATATGAGACAGATTTCAGAGCATCAATGATTTCATTACAGGTTACTACACGCTGAGGATCAAAATTACCTGCATTTAGAGAGAATACTCCGTTGTCTACTAGTATTTGAACTATATTTGTGTTGTCACATTGTGAAATATCAGAAATAGCAGTATTTTGCTTCTTGTTTGTAAAATTTCCTAAGAGAAATACTGTTTTTGCAAGCATATCTCTTGTAACAGGTGCATCAGGTTGGAAGAATTGCTTTTTAGCATCTTCAACATAGGGTATGTATCCTCCCATTGCAGCAGTTTCAATATAGTCAAAATCATCATCAAGCCAAGTAACATCTTTAAACATACCATAAATATGCCCTTCTTTATCAGTTTGATAATATTTTGAAGAAGATGTGACATAAATAGGGATATGGAGCTGCCTAACAAGAATGTTAGCTAAATCACGTTTATTAGACGCAGCGTCTTTTTTATAGTGAGAAATATCATCCATTACATCAGGATACAGATATCGAGCAAGTTCTCGTATGCCTTTATAGAATCTAAACGTGGGTGAGGATATTATTTTTTCATTTATTTCATATACACGCTTATTCTTTACAGCCTTTATTGTAGAATATCCCGGCCTTGTATAAATTGAATGTAGATTACCACCGGCATTCATGGCACCACGCTGGGATACATAAACATCAATTTCATCAGCGAGGGATAGTATTCTTTCATCACCGAATAATGCTATTGAACTCCCTTTTTCTGCAGGCTGTGAACCTTCGGCCACATTAATTCCACCTGCAAGCTTAATGGCATGTGCTGCTATAGAATCATCGGTTATTGTTCGAAGATTCACTTCTGTAGATTCAAAGAATACTTTTTGCTTATTAGCAATATCTTTTGTTAGAGTAGAAATGGCAGTAATATTTCTATTAAATATATCCAATTGTTTTGCTGCTATATCCTCTGTACCTGTTACGATTGCAAGCTTATTAATATAATCAGGAAAGTCTTCAAATTTTTCTGGGTACAAGGAAACAACAGTAATGCCTGCTTTTTCAATTGCCTGTACGAAATTTGGTACCTTTCTTGTAATAAATGGACGAATTAGAACAAGATCAGGGTTTGCAGAAATGATTGTTTCAGGATCATCCATATAGTCATAAATAGGAATATCCTGTGTCTCCGGAGGATATATAGATGTATCATGAACTCCGATAATCAGATTTCCTACCCCCAGTGAAAACAGATTTTCCGTGTGAGCACTGTATAAGGATATAATCCGTTTACACGGAGCTGAAAGGGAAACTTTGCGCCCATCGTCATCTGTAAATTGAATGGAGTGACTTGTAACTTGAGGAATATTATCTACTGCTGCTTTTTGGGTTTGAGATGAACACCCTGAAAAGATATTTATAAGCGTAATACAAAAAATTAGTATTACTATGGCTTTCTTTTTATTTGGGTAATTTATAAAGGTTTTCATATGTATCCTCTCTTTTTGCTTAAATCCTCAGCTTTCCCAGTAGAAGATTGTGGGTGTAGGAAACCTATCAATGTAAAACTAAATAATTGCATGAATTAGTTAATAAAAATACTAGCTAAATGAATCCAATATCTAGTGCAAATTAAAAAAGTACTATTCATGCATATACACAATTGTCTAGCAAAACCTACGCATTTTGACGTCTACGACATGAGGTAGGTTAGGCAAAATGCTGAGATACTCATTATTAATTCAAGTTTTTATTCTGTGAACACACAATTGATAAGTCCCGCACCGATAGTCTTTTATATGGGAAAGTTGAGTTTTATAATAAAAATACCAATATAACTATAAGGTGATTATTACTCTACAGCTTCCTCGTTTTCTGCAGGAGGGTTTATTGCATTTCCTACATGAGCGACGTACATATCCTGTATAGAGGAAAACTCGCCAAGTCCGCGAAGAACACACTCAACTTCAAAGCCATTGCTTTTAAATATTGTTTTCCAAGAATTTTCATCATCGCCAGCCATATCATTATTTGCATGGTCGCCCGAAACAATCATCAAAGGCTGGAGAATAACCTTTTTATAACCACCGCTCTTAACATGTGCTATAATTGTATCAAGATCAGGATAGCTTTCAACTGTACCTACAAAAATGTTTTTCATGCCTTTATCCTTGAACATATAATCAAGTGCGGCGTAGGTTGAATTTGCAAAGTGGTGAGTGCCATGCCCCATAAGGACAAGTGCAGTATCTTGTGATAGATTATGTG
The DNA here is from genome assembly GCA_023416275.1 of Bacillota bacterium. GTDB lineage: Bacteria > Bacillota > Clostridia > Acetivibrionales > DSM-1351 > Ruminiclostridium. The sequence continues at coordinate 31,656 of JAEZIB010000138.1, forward strand.
CAATTTCTTTTTGGAAGGCAGAGATTAGAGTAAAATAGTCTTCTGAACTTGTAAGAAGCGGTGTACCATATACCAGATTAGAAAAATTTTTCGAATAAGGTTCAATAGCTGCCTTCATCTCATCATACTCATAGCCGTTCATCACATGCGTTGGTTGTACAATAAGTGTACCGACACCGTCAGCAATTAACTGTTTCATAGCTTCGTCAACATTTTTGATTTGTAGTCCGTCACGGGCATTGAGCTTATCTATAATAATTTGACTGGAAAAGGCTCTACGTACTTCATATTCAGGATATGCTGCTGCAATTTTATTCTCAATAGCATCAATAGTTAGAGCACGTGTGTCATTGTAGCTTGTACCAAAGCTGACTACAAGAATAGCCTTTTTATTGGCATCACCAATTTTAGAATTGGTCTGTGTAGCTTTTGGTGCAGTGCAGGAAACCAATAGTAATCCCATTAACGGGATAAGTGTAAGTACAAAAATTCTTTTCATTTTTTTTCTCTCCTATTTTAATATATTTTGAATGAAGAAGCCCTTGTTTTCAATAATTTCAGCCTTAACATGAAAAACATTTTGGAACATATCTTCAGTCATTACTTCTTCAGGTTTTCCAAAGCCGTAACAAATACCGTCTTTAAGTGCATATAATATATCGCTAATGCGATATGCCAGATTTAGGTCATGGTGAATTGCCAAAACAGTCAAACCTGTATCTGCACATAGTGTTTTAAGTAGATTGGATATTTGCATACGAGCAGAAATATCCAACTCAGACATGGCTTCGTCTAATAACAATAATTTTGGCTCTTGAACAAGAGCACGACACAAAGCCACTCTCTGTCTTTCTCCTCCAGATAGTTGTGTGATTAGTTGCTCAGACAATTTCCATGTGTCTGTCAGCTCCATCAGCTGTTGAATTCTTTTATATTGAGCATTACTTATTGAATCAAAACGTCCCAGATGAGGGTGTAATCCCAAAAGTATGCTTTCAAGACAAGAGAAGGGTATGGCTTGTGCAGAATTTTGATGCACCATTGCGATGCATTTCCCACGATACCTGAAATCCATTTTGTGCAGAATATGACCTTCATATTGAACAGAACCATGCTTTGGAGGTAAAAGTCCGCACAGTATTTTGAATAGGGTGCTTTTACCGCTTCCATTAGGTCCTATAATTGAAAGATATTCTCCCGCATTTAATGAAAGATTTATATCTTTTAGAACTTGCTTGTTTTTGTAATAAAAGTCTATGTGTTTTGCACTCAGACGTGGTATATGAGAAGACATTTTTTTCAATTTTGCCTCCTTGGTTTTCTTGAAAATACAAAAAGAAAAAATGGGCCGCCTAGCAATGTTGTCAGAACACCTACCGGTATTTCTCCTGTAGAAAGCAATCGAGTAAAATTATCTGCAAGCATAAGCAATAGACCCCCTAATAATCCAGACAGAGGTATTAAGACACGGTTATCTGCTGTTAACCACATTCTGAGCAGATGTGGAACAATAAGACCCACAAATCCGATTATTCCGCTGATTGATACACAGGAGGCTGTAAGGCAAGAGCCAACTATTAAGTAAAGCAAACGGATTCTTTTTGTGTTAACACCAAGAGATTGTGCCATACTGTCTCCTAAGGTCATAATATTTAAATCGTTTGCAAAAGCATACGCAATAGTACTTAATATAAGGATGACGGGCATTAACATAAGAACATGATTCCATTGACGGGAAACAAGACTTCCCATTAACCAAAATACAATAGCACTGACATTTTCACCTGCAGCCATTTTTATATAACTAATGCTGGCAGATAGTATTGAACCTGTAATAATACCTGATATTACAAGGCTATTTGTTGTAATCCCTCCGCCACGCTTTGCAATAAGTATTACAAGCATTAGCGTCAAAAAAGCAAAACCAAAAGCAAATGCTGTAGGTGACAAGGCTAACGCAAAGAGAATGTTAAGCAGTATGGCAAGAGATGCCCCAAATGCCGCACCTGTAGAAACACCTAAAGTATATGAATCTGCTAAGGGATTATCAAGAAGAGATTGAAAAATTGCACCAGCAACTGCCAACCCCATTCCTACAAATAAGCCGCATAATACACGAGGTAGACGAATTTCCCATACAACAGCAATAGCATTTGGCTGTATTCCCTCTAAAGAAGCGTTTGTTAGCTTTTTACACAATATGTGGAGAGATTCACCAAAGGAAATCTGCATTGCGCCTGTACCAACAGCAAAAACCGTAGTGCTTAAAATAAGCACAAAAAGGATAAGTCCTATACATATATATTTTTTTAAATTCTTTTTGTGTTTTTGTATGCTATCCATCAAAATCATCCTTATTAAGTAGATATATCAGCTTTCGTACATAACAATCTATTGGTGCTCTAATTTATCAATGGTTTGTTGTCAACTAATTGCTTGAATTAGTAACTCAAGCTTCGCACATAAAAATATATTGGTGCGGTAGAATTATCAATGGTTTATTGCCAAAATAATTGCTAGAATTAGTAATGATTCGTCGAAGTAGTTTTGCAGTCGCACACATTCACCATCCATGGTTCATAGTGTGCTAAAACCGACATCGTGTCGGTTTTCCAGCAAAAAGACTTCGTCTCATCAACTAATTTATGCAATTATTTCTAACCCAACTTTCCATTGATAATGCTACCACACCTATTAATAGGCTTTAAGCTGCATATTCAACTGCGAAGTTTGAGTTAGTAATGGTTTATGCAATCAGGAGTAAACCAACTTTGCAATTATAAGTCTTCCCCGCCTACAACTTTCAACTGGAAGAGTAAAATAAATAATGAATACTATTTTATCTTGCAAGCTTTAAAAGTATAAAAAAATCTTGTTTTCTTAAGTAAAAGAAAACAAGATTTTAATATCAACAGTCTTTATACAAAATTAGTTACTAGTAGCTACTTTTATAAGCTTTTAGCTTGAGTGCTTAGCTAAAAATATAATCAACCTATTGCTTTCAAGGCTAGTCAAAAGACCGACATTCTTATATGAAAGCTGAAGCTTGGATAATAATCAAAACTAGTAAGCACACAAAATTAAAATGGAGTAATTTAGTCAAATAACATATAAATACTCTCATAATAATAAGTAATAATTATTAGGCACTATGACCTTGTATAAATGCTTCAAAGATTTTAGAAAATGCAAACTGCATTAAACCTTTGAAATATATATCTTGGCAGTTCTTTTACGCCGAAAGATCTGACAAAACGACAACGAGCCGGTCTTCTGACTCACACATATACTTATCGCCTTCCCAGACAAAGTCCAGTGACTAAAGTCAAACCCCAAACTATCTAGACAAAATTATCGTATTTGTAGCCGATAGTAATTGACTTTTTTGATAAGCTTTCTTATTGTGCATACAGCAGCGGCAACTGTATGGGCTTTCCACCCATTTCCCGTTCACTCGCATCGCTTTAATATTCAATTTTTATGCTATGTAAAATAGCAATTTATAATATACTATCACGCAAAGAATTAAAAAGCAATTCTTTATTTGGCACTTTATGACACTTTATACACCTTTAATACAATTGACTTTAAGAGTACCAGCAATATATAATGGTTATAACGAGGCAAGAAAATGTCCCCTACTTCTATAAGTTGCGGGTAAGCGCTTTGGTTTTCATGTGGTGAGAATATCTCTCGCCTCGCTTACACGCCGCTGATGTAATAGCTCGAAAATAAAGTATGTACGAACAAGGTGCATTTTCGAGCCACAAAAACCACAAGTGGTTTTTGACCGGTGTATAATTTTTTGTACATCGAAAAATTCCATTTTGAATCTTGGCGTTATAATTTAATACGCTATATTGGTTGTTTAATTATATTAAGCACTAAGAGGGAATTAGGTTAGAATCCTAAACAGTCCTGCTGCCGTAATGACGGAGAAGGTTCTTAAAAATATTATTATATTTTCAAAGCCACTGAGCTATAGCTTGGGAAGGTGAGAACTGACATTGATGTCTTAGTCGGAAGACCTACCAATAATGTCTGCAGATTAAAACTGCAGAATACTATGACTTCACAGAGTATGAAGTGTTTAGTTTTAGAAATCAAAACCAATCTGAATAAGAAGCATATCTCTGCAAGAGAGCTTCACCTAAGTACACCTACTATATATTTACAGGAATAGGTGTGTAGATTAGTTTGATTAAAGAGAATACCATGAGTAATTAACAAAGAATACTTGTGTTAGCGTTCTTATTTTAAAAATAAACCATTCTATGACTTCATAAAATCGGTTTATTTTTTTATGTAGAAATGAGTATTTAGAACTTATTTATATGGTTTAAGTATATAAAATCAACAGACTAGTAGCAAAAGTCAACAGGAATGGCTATTATTATTTTTGACAATGACCATTGTTAAGGCTCTTATACCGATAGAATTTTTATGTTAAAACTGACTTATTTATAATAACATTTTATATAACCGGTTGTAGGTGTAATAACAAAAGTTATAAGAATAGGGTACAGAACAATGAAGGAAATAATAGTAAAAGACGGAAAAGAATTGAGGTGTGGATATACAACGGGAAGCTGTGCGGCATCTGCTGCAAAAGCAGGTGCGATCATGCTCCTTGGGGATGAAGAAGTAGAAACTGTTGCTATAAAAACTCCTAAAGGAGTTTCTTTGTATCTTCAAATTGAAGATATAGAAAAACAAAAGGACTGGGTTAGCTGCGCTGTTACAAAAGATGCGGGAGATGACCCCGATGCTACCAACGGAATAAAAATTAATGCTAGAGTTGAAAAAGCAAAACAGGGTATACATATTGATGGTGGCTTAGGAGTGGGACGAGTTACGCAAAAAGGTCTGGCGTGTGCTGTGGGCGAGGCTGCAATAAATCCAATACCAAGAAAAATGATTGAGGATGCCTTGTTGGAGGTGGCCCAGAAATACAAATACAAGGGTGGTTTTTCAGTGGTTATTTCGGCTGAAAATGGAGAGGAAATAGCAAAGAAGACTTTTAATCCAAGGTTAGGAATAGTGGGAGGTATCTCTATTTTAGGCACTAGTGGTATTGTTGAACCGATGAGCGAAAAAGCCCTGATAGATACTATTCACTTGGAAATTGATAGTAAAACAATTACCCAAAACAATAATTTGCTGATTTCTCCAGGGAATTATGGAAGAGAATTTGCTCTCAAGGAGTTTGGACTTGATTTGGATTTTGGAATAAAGTGTTCGAATTTCATAGGTGAGACTATTGACTATGCTGTATATAAAAAAGTGAAAAATATTTTGCTTATAGGACATGCAGGAAAACTATGCAAAGTAGCTGGAGGGATAATGAATACTCATTCTCGAATGGCTGACTGCAGGTGTGAGATATTTGCAGCTCACGCAGCTTTGGCAGGAGCATCTCGTAAGCAGATAGAAAAGATTATGAATTCTGTAACGACAGATGAAATTAGTGTATTGCTTCATGAGTTTAATATAGCGAATCAAGTTTATGAAAGTATTTTAAGTAAAATAAGATATCATTTAAATTACAGAGCGTCGGACAAGTGTATTATAGAGGTAATAATGTTTACAAATAATTGTGGGGGCTTTTATAAAACTGCCGGAGCACAATCACTGATAGACAGTTTACTAAAACTTTAATGTTTGAGGATGTGAAGCTATGGCTGGAGTATTGTATGGGGTAGGAGTAGGACCAGGCAATCCAAAACTGCTGACACTACAGGCAGTTGAAGTAATTCAGAAAGTGGATTTTATTGCCGTACCTGACACAAATGGAGAAAAGACAGCAATGAAGGTGGTTAAGGATTATATAAAGGATAAAGAAATATTATACTGCCCCATGCCCATGAGCAGAGATTTAAGGCTTGTTGAGCAGGGACATATAAAAAGCTGTCACATGCTTGAGGAAAGGCTTATAAAAGGTTATGATATTGCATTTATAACGTTAGGAGATCCCACAATATACTCTACTTATATGTATATTCATAGAAGGATTATAGACAGGGGCTATACTGCCAAAATCATATCTGGAATAACCTCCTTTTGTGCAGCGGCTGCAGCATTAAATACATCTCTCTGTGACAGAGAAGAAGTGCTGCATATTATTCCTGCATCCTATGATGGCATTGAGAAATCACTTTTATTGGATGGCAACAAAATATTAATGAAGAGTGGCAAGAAATTGAGTGAGGTTAAGAATACTCTGAAAAGATTTAAGCTGGAAAGAAATTCGCAGGCCGTTGAGTGCTGCAGCATGGAGAATGAACGGGTATATGAAAATATAGACCAGATTCCCGAGGATTCAAGCTATTTTTCAATTATTTTGGTAAAGGATAAATCAAATATATAAATGATTCAACTTTCGCAGAAGAAAATTGTGGGTGTGGGAGACTTATCAATGGTAAGTTGTAATTAGTCAATATAAAGGGAAGGAGTCTGTGTTCTGCATTAAAGCAATTTTGAGCTGAATGGAGAGCATAAAGTCAATTACTAGCTGCTGAAAAGGAGAATAATTGACTTGATAAAAATTATGGTTACATTTGTGGGGGCTGGGCCCGGAGCAGTAGATTTGATTACAGTCAGAGGTAAGGCGTTGTTAGAAAAAGCGGATATTGTTATTTATGCAGGCTCTCTGGTAAATGCTGAACTGCTATCCTTTACTAAAGAAACCTGCGAAATATACAATAGTGCAGAAATGACACTTGAGCATGTAATTTCAGTAATGGAAAAGGGAGTAAAAGAGGGAAAACAAATTGTTAGGTTACATACAGGAGACCCCAGTATATATGGAGCTATTCGTGAACAAATGGATCTTCTTATAGAGAAAGGAATAGAATATACTGTGGTTCCCGGAGTAAGCTCCTTTTGTGGTGCTGCAGCTGCCTTAAAGGCTGAATACACCCTTCCGAATGTAAGCCAGACAGTTATTCTCACAAGAATGGAAGGGCGTACACCTGTGCCTGAAAAGGAAGAAATATCAAGGCTTGCATCACATAAGGCTTCTATGGCATTGTTTCTCAGTGCGGGTATGCTGAAGGAATTAAGTGAAAGACTTATAGCAGGAGGATATGAAGAAGAAACTCCTGCGGCGATAGTATACAAAGCAACCTGGCCAGACCAAAAGATTGTCAGAACAAGTGTGGGAAAATTATATTGTGCTGCAAAGGAGAGTAATATAAATAAAACTGCCTTAATATTAGTCGGAAATTTCTTGGGCAACGAGTATGAACGCTCTAAGTTATACCACCCCTCCTTTACACATGAGTTTAGAGAGGCATCACAGCAATGAAGATAACACTAGTGTCATTTACCATTAATGGAGGAAAAATTTGTGCTTTGCTGCAGGATGAACTAAATAGGCGGGGGCACAATGCAGTAGGATACTGCAAATATGAGACAACTGGTATTAATATTTTGACTCGTGATGTTATAAGTTTTACAGAAACAGCATTTAATTCTGATGAGGCAATTGTTTTTATAGGTGCAGCAGGAATTGCAGTAAGGGCTATAGCACCATTTGTTAAGTCAAAGCAAGCTGATCCTGCGGTTATAGTTATTGACGATACAGCAAAGTACGTTATACCTATTTTGTCAGGGCATATAGGTGGAGCTAATTCTTTGGCACTTTCACTTTCTAAAATTATTTCTGCTCAGCCAATAATTACCACTGCAACTGATTGCAATTGCAGTTTTGCTGTAGATAATTGGGCGGACAACAATAACTGTCATATTGCAAATGTTCAGAAGGTTAAATATATTTCTGCAGCTGTATTAAAAGGCGAAAAGGTAGGTTTATACTCAGAATTTCCAATAGAGGGCAATTTGCCAGAAGGGTTGATTCTTTCAAAAGAAACGCAAGTTGGAATATGTATATCCTTAGCTAATAAGCAATTCTATAAACACACCCTTCACCTCATACCAAAACAGTATGTATTGGGTATAGGCTGTAGAAGAGACATTAATTTTGATAGCTTGAAAAACCTGGTAAATTCTATATTAATGAATAACAATATATCTAGATTTGAAATTAAGTCAATGGCTTCAATTGATTTGAAATCAGATGAATTAGCATTAATCAGGCTTAGCAGAGAATGGAAAATACCCTTTCATACATATTCAGCACAGGAGCTTTCTTCAATTTCAGGAGAATATGAGGAATCAAGTTTTGTAAATGCAACAACGGGTGTTGGCAATGTCTGTGAAAGAGCAGCAGTTATTGATAGCTCTGGAGAATTGGTCTTGAAAAAGACGTGCAGAGATGGAATTACTGTTGCAATAGCTAAAAGAGAATGGAGATGTGTATTTTGAAATTATATGTTGTTGGACTTGGTCCTGGTGAAGATAGTCAAATAACAAGTAAAGCTCTATCAGCTTTAGAAAATAGCCATTTAATCGTTGGATACAAAGTATATACTGATTTGATCAAACATCTTATTTCAGACAAAGAAATTTTAAACACGCCTATGACAAAAGAAGTAGACCGCTGTAAAATGGCTGTAGAGGCTGCAATCTCAGGCAAAAATGTTGCAATGGTTTCCAGTGGAGATGCAGGTGTTTATGGTATGGCAGGGCTTATTTATGAAGTAATGACCGAATATTGTACAAATGAGGTAGAGGTAGAAGTCATACCTGGTATTACAGCAGCGTCATCTGCGGCAGCAATTCTTGGAGCACCTTTAATAATGGATTTTGCAGTTATCTCATTAAGTGATTTGCTTACGCCTTGGGATGAAATTGAAGAAAGAATTAGATTTGCTGCCAAGACAGGTTTTGTTATATGTATTTATAATCCGTCTAGTGTTAAGCGCTGGAATTACTTAAAAAAAGCATGTGAAGTAGTGATGGAGAGTATTGATAAAGAGACACCTTGCGGATATGTACAAAATATAGGACGGATGGGTCAGAAGCATAGGATTCTAAAATTGGAGGAACTAGCTGACACACAGGTAGACATGTTTACTACTGTAATAATTGGTAATAAAAATACAAAAATTATAAATGGAAAGCTAGTAACCTCAAGAGGTTATAGCTTAAAAGCTTAATTCGACTAAAAACCGATAGCTCATCGGGAGAAGGTCTTGAATCGTAATTGACTCAAGTAAGCACTGCATATGAAAAAGTATTAGATATACGGCTGTGATAAGTTATACAAAGCTCAAAGGAGGTGCAAGCTCCATATTGTTTTGTTTCATAGTTTTTGTAAAAAGCCGATATGGAAGGGGTATATGAAAGTATTAGTTTTTGCAGGAACAACGGAGGGAAAAGAAGTTTCCAATTTCCTTTCTGAAAATGGAATATTTGTTACAGCTTGTGTTGCTACAGGATACGGCAATATGGTTATGTCAACTAACGATAGACTGGAAGTAAAAGCAGGTAGGCTTGAAGTAGAACAAATGGCAGAACTAATGCAGGGCTATGCTTTAGTAATTGATGCAACACATCCATATGCAAGTGTTGTTACAAATAATATAAGAAGTGCTTGCTTAAAAATGAGCAAGGAGTATATACGTATACTAAGACCATCAATAACTGCAAAGAATGTAATTACAGTAAGGGATATAAGAGAAGCAGCTAGCTATCTTAACACAATTGATGGGAATGTTTTGTTGACTACAGGCAGTAAAGAACTTGAGCTGTATACTGATGTTACGAATTATCAGAATAGATTATATGCAAGAGTACTTCCGGCACCTGAAGTGGTACAAAAATGTACTGGATTAGGCTTTAAAGGAAAAAATTTAATCTGTATGCAGGGACCTTTTTCCCATGAATTAAATGTAGCAATGTTGAAGCACATTTCTGCAAAATTTATGGTTACAAAGGATACAGGAAATGTAGGCGGCTTTGAAGAGAAAATATCTGCTGCAAATGAAGTTGGAGTGACGGTTATTTTGATTTCTAGGCCTCAGGAGGAAGAGGGTTATACAATTAATCAAATAAAGGAGTTGCTTGCGGTAAGATTTGGGTTTAATATACCTAAATTGCTTGTCTGAAAAGAGGAGATTAACATTGATATATTTTACTTGATTAGGTGTGGAATTCGAAAGATGAGTTTGCGTAAACATTCAAAAATTTGAATAATGATCACCAAATAATATTGTTGAGATAGAGAGGTGCTATGAAAAAGAAGCTTTATATAATAGGAGCAGGTACGGGAAATACAGAGTTTTTAACTGAAAAAGGGCTGATGCTCATAAAAAGCTGTAATGTAGTTTATAGTATTTGCAGAAGGCTGTCCCAGCAGTTTTTTAATATAAGAAATGATATAATTGAAAGCTCTGTTTCGGAAATTCAACAGGAGATTATTGACTGCAAAAGGGAGGAAATTGGGGTATTAGTATCTGGTGACACAGGATTTTTTAGTATAACAAAAATTCTTTTAAATAGTTTATCAAGCTATCGGGAAGTAAATGTTATATGTGGCATAAGCAGTTTGCAATATTTTTGTTCAAAAATAGGGATTAGCTATGAAAATTTGAAGACTGTAAGTTTACATGGCAGAGATAATGCTATTTTAGGTGCTGTCTCTTACAATCAAAATGTTTTTGTCCTAACTGGTGGAGCTAATAAAGCCAATTTAATATGTAGGAGTTTAGTTGATAATGGTATGGGATTTGTTACGGTTATAGCCGGTCAAAATCTTTCTATGTCTAATGAAAATATTATGAAAGGAAGCCCAGAAGAACTATCTAATTATTCCTTTGACGATTTGACAGTTCTGCTTATTGAAAATAATAACTATGTCAGGCATTATACGCCGTTAAAAGATGAAGATTTTATTCGTGGTAATGTTCCAATGACAAAGGAAGAGGTTCGTTGTGTTACATTATCAAAACTTGCTATTGAGCCTTGTGATGTGGTTTACGATATCGGTGCAGGAACAGGGTCTGTAGCTATTGAAATGGCAAGGAAAGCGTATGAGGGATGCGTTTATGCTATTGAACAAAATGAAGAGGGAATAGCCCTTATAAATAAGAATCGTGAAAGACTTGGTGGGTACAATGTTACAGTTATTCATGGGAAAGCACCTGAAGCCTTAGAAATATTACCAAAGCCAGATAAGGCATTTATAGGGGGAAGCAGTGGGAGAATTAAGGATATAGTTGACCTACTTATTGATAAAAATCCAAAAATCAAACTTGTTGTTAATGCCATTACACTGGAAACCCTAAATGAGGCAGTTTCTGTGTTTGAAAAGCATAAACTTAGAACTGATGTAGTTTGTTTGAATATAGCAAATTCCAAAAAGGTTGGAGGCTACCATATGATGAATGCAAACAATCCAGTGTATATTATAACTGGAGGGTGAGTTTAAACAGCTCAAAAATATGGTTTAATGGTTTATATGAATATGGTGTATTTTCGAGCATTGGGGGGGTGTTTCAAAACAACAATTTCAGTATACCGATGACTTATTGTATGCGGAATTGCTTGTTCGTAAACCGTAAGTATTTCAGCATCAATTTCGCGAGCAATCCATAGATATATGCTGTACGCGAGCAATATTTAAGCAGTTAACTTGTATATATAGTTTTTTGTTTTGCAAAAGCCCCTTTAATTTGGTGATGCTGAAATTAAAAGAACTGTTATCTTTAACCTAGCGGAGGCTGGGCACAGAATATTACACCACAATTTTGTTCCAATGTGGTCGTGGGAGGTTAGTATGCAAAATATAAAGCCAATTGATATTGAAAAGAGAAGCTTTGAAATAATTACTGAAGAACTTGGAAATCGCGGCATTAATGAACAAAATGCACCTGTGATAAAAAGAGTTATACATACGACAGCGGATTTTGACTATGTAGACAATATTTGCTTTTCAGAGAATGTTGTAAACAAGGCAATCGAATATTTAAAAGCAGGCGCATGTATAGTCACAGACACTCAGATGGCTAAATCGGGTGTAAATAAGGCTGCGTTAAATCGCTGTGGCTGTAAAGTAATATGTTTTATGTCAGATGAAGATGTTGCTGATAGGGCAGAAGCAGAAGGTACTACAAGAGCTGTAGTTTCAATGAGAAAGGCAGCGGATATTATTGAGCCACTTATTATTGCAGTTGGAAACGCACCTACAGCGTTGATGGAACTAGATAGGCTAATCAGAAGAGGAGAAATTTTACCGAAGCTGGTAATTGGTGTTCCAGTTGGATTTGTAAATGTGATTGAGTCAAAAGAGCTTATTATGAAAGCAGGAATTCCTTATATTGTAGCTAGGGGGCGAAAAGGTGGAAGTAATGTAGCAGCTGCTATATTAAATGCACTTTTGTATATGGCTTCACCTAGAGATGAGGATAAAAGATAGTCTCCCACACCTATAAATTTAAAAATGTGAAGTTGAGCGATATATTTTGTATTGCGAATAGCGGAATAGTAGCTTTTCGATAAACTAACTCAAGCATAGCGTAATGATATGCTTGACAATATTATATAGTACGAATATAATTCTATTAAATTAAATAGCTTTTGCAGGGGAACTAATCAAGTTGAGAAGACGCTGTCTGACCCTTTGAACCTGTCAGTTAATACTGTCGTAGGGAGCATTTATTTCGAAGTAATGTGGTGTCTATTCTCTATGATAGGCATCTTTTTATTTGTTGAGGATTTTTTAGGAAACATGCCCGTGACAAGCTTGGGTACTGAAAAGTTTATTAATGAAAGCTGAGTTAGTCACTTAAACTTTGCTCATAAAAAATCTATTGATGCGGTGGAATTATCAAGGGTTTGTTGCCAAAACAATTGCTAGTAGAAGTAAGGGAGAAAACAATATATGAGAACTGTTTTAACTATAGCAGGCAGTGACTGTAGCGGTGGTGCTGGTATTCAGGCAGATATTAAAACAATTACAGCACATAAGCTTTATGCAATGAGTGCTATCACGGCACTTACAGCTCAAAATACAACTGGTGTATATGGAATTATGGAAGTTTCGCCTGATTTTTTGGAAAAACAATTAGAGAGTGTTTTTAGTGATATTTACCCCGATGCTATTAAGATTGGAATGGTTTCAAATAGAGGACTTATAGAAACCATAGCTACTAAACTGATTAATGAAAATGCTAGAAATATTATTTTAGACCCAGTAATGATATCAACAAGCGGCAGTAAGCTTTTAGCTGATGAGGCAGTTGCTGCTTTAGTAGAAAAGCTTATTCCTGTTGCAGCAATCATTACGCCAAATATACCTGAAGCGGAAGTGCTGAGTGGAATAAGTATAACGAAAGCAGACCAGATGGTTTATGCTGCTGAAAAAATAGCACAGTATTACAGCGGTGCAATTTTGATAAAAGGTGGGCATCAGCTAAACGATGCAAACGATTTACTGTATCACAATGGAAATTCTGAGTGGTTTTACGGAGAACGAATTGACAATCCAAATACTCATGGAACGGGCTGCACGTTATCCTCGGCAATAGCAAGCAATATGGCTTTAGGCTATAATGTGACAGAAAGTGTCAGCAATGCAAAAAAATATATTTCAGGAGCACTAAAAGCAAATTTAAATTTAGGCAAGGGAAGCGGTCCGCTAGACCATACCTTTGGTATTAATAAAATAAGTTGCAGCTGAAATATGCTTTAATACTATATTATGGATGTTATAAACCAGGATAGAGAATGTGTGAGTCGGCAAAATGCTTGGAATGAACAATTGTTAGTTTATTGAAATTGTGTAAGTAACTCAAACTTCGCAGTTGAATATACTGCTTAAAGCTTAGTAATATCAGGTATGGTAGCAATATAAAATGAAAAGTAAATGATTTTATAAGTTAGTCTACTTAACAACAAACCATTGATAATTCTACCGCACTAATATATTTTTTATGTGCGAAGTTTGAGTCAGTAACAAATTATTGATAAGACTCCTGCATCGGTAGATTTTTCAAGTGTGAAATTTGATTTTCTTAGTTGGGTTTAGAATAAAGGAAATGAGAAGAGATAAATTAAATTCCAAGGGAGGTGCGAGGTTCATGTCATTTTAGTATTTTGTTCAGATATGTGACATGAACACAAATATGTTTACAAGGATTTTCGAAAATATTAAAAATAAACAACCACTTGTACATTGCATTACCAATTATGTGACAGTTAATGATGTGGCAAATGTACTTCTGGCCTGCGGGGCTTCGCCCATTATGGCTGATGATGAAAAGGAGGTTGAAGAAATTACTTCTATATGCACCGCTTTGAACATAAATATTGGCACACTCAATAGCAGAACCATTGACTCTATGCTTAAAGCTGGCAAAAAAGCAAATGAACTTTTTCATACAACTGTGCTAGACCCTGTTGGAGCAGGAGCTTCAGAGTTTCGAACCAAAACAACCTTTGACTTGTTGGAAAATATAAAATTCAGTGTTATTCGTGGAAATATTTCTGAGATTAAGACAGTAGACATAGGTAGCGGAACAACTCAAGGAGTTGATGCAAGTAGCAGTGATCAAGTTACGGAATTAAATCTAGATGAGGTTATTGCTTTTGCGAAGAGATTAAGCCAGAGGACAGGAGCAATTATTGCTATAACGGGAGCTATTGATATTGTCACAAATGATGAAAAAGCATATATTATTAGGAATGGACACTCTTCAATGTCAAAAGTCACTGGAACAGGCTGCATGTTGTCGGCTATGATAGCTGCTTTTGTTGGTGCTAATCAGGAAGGACCATTGCTTGCAGCGGCTACGGCTGTTTGTACAATGGGATTAGCAGGAGAATTGGCCTACAAGCGTGTTGTGGAAGAGGACAAGGGTTCTTCAACCTTGCGTTCCTATATTATTGATGAAATTAGTAAAATGACTGCAGAAAAGCTAAAGGAAGGTGCTAAAATTGAAATTAAGTAAAGAGTCTATGAGATTGTATGCTGTTACTGATAGAATGTGGCTGGGCGAAAATTCGTTATCTAGGCAGGTTGAAGAGTGTATCAAAGGTGGAGCAACTTTTGTCCAGCTTCGTGAAAAGAATATTTCTTTTGAAGAATATGTTACATTAGCTAAAGAAATAAAAAAAGTAACAGACAAGTATCATATTCCTTTCGTCATAAATGATGTTGTAGATGTTGCAATAGCTTGTGGAGCAGATGGAGTTCACGTTGGACAGCAGGATATGCAGGCGTATGATGTAAGAGACAAAGTAGGAGATATGATTCTTGGGGTGTCTGCGCAGACTGTACAGCAGGCTGTTCTTGCTGAAAAAATGGGAGCTGATTATATTGGGGTTGGAGCAGTATTTTCAACTACCACAAAATTAGATGCAACTGCTGTTTCCTATGAGACAGTGAAAGCAATTTGCCAAGCAGTCTCAATTCCTGTTGTATTAATAGGAGGTATTACAAAGCAGAATATTGTGCAGCTAAAAGGAAGCGGAGCAGATGGAGCTGCTGTTGTTTCGGCAATCTTTGCAAAGGATAATATATTTGAGGCTGCTAGAGAAATGAGGAGCCTTTCTGAGAGCTGCTTTGGATAAGCAAGATTCTATTCCACAAACTGCTTAAACTGACTATATAATAAGTCGCTATAGACTTTTTCATCTTCGTAAATACTATCTAATCGCTTTCTAATGGTTACACATTTATCAGCAAGACCCCTGTTGCTCCTATTATAGTGGATAGCAATACTTCTGATACGTGACCAATTTTCTAAAATTGCGTTTAGTTTACTGTCTATTTCTAGTTGAATATTTTTATCAAAAATATCATATTGATAGAGGTTCTTAATCATAAAGCATTGAGAGCCTTTTTTATATATTACTGCCGAAAGGTTTCCTTCAAAAGTCTTTAAATTCATCAAAGTTTCCAATCTATCACTTAGATTTTTAATTGAATTTAGGCTATTGTACCAGTCCTCTGATTTATCTAACGAATTTTTAAAAAATCTTTTCAGGACTTTATCTTTATATTCTTCATCAAATTTTAGACTAGTACCATCAAAGCAGTATTCACGAAAACATTGTGAATCTGCTCTGAAATTGCAATATTCAAAGATACCTCTGCAATACTGGACAATCATATCGTAAGAAACCATGTAAGTTTTGTATCCATCATAGTTGTCAATAGTATATACTTGTTGATTTTCGTCATCAAAGCCATAGACAAGGCAGGCGTGAGCTGCATGTCGGTTATTATAATAAAAATATCTTCCTTCTTGATAGAATAGGTCAACAAAAAGGAAAATTGGTCTATTATTCAATATTGATTCTCGAATATTTTCAACTAATAAATCCATTGGAGGCTGCTTTTCTATAATACTAATTCCTAAACCCTTTAAGATATCTTCTCTTTTATCGAATAGAAAAGTATCAATACCAAATGCAGGGTGTCCAAAATAGTTTACTTCTAGGTATATATAAGAAAAACGTAAATTATATAAAATTTCTAAATTGCTTAAACCAAAGTAATTTAAAGTAGATAGATCTGACATACACATACAATCGCCAAAAGGATCATCAATGCCTAACATATCTTTCATACCATAAAAGGCACTCATCGGTTCAAGCACTTTTTTCATAAGCAACTTCCTTTCTCTATGTTATATGAATTTGAATTAATTATATTTTAAATAGCTGCATTACTCGTTAGGGCAAAGCAAGCAAATATTTAAGGTGTTATTATATACCCAAACCTATCTTACATACTTCCTAAATTGGCTATATAATAAGTCACTATAGACTATTTCATCCTCGTAAATGCTATCCAATCTCTTCCTAATGGTTACACATTTATCAGCAAGACCCTTGTTGCTCCTGTTATAATGGATAGCAATGCTTCTAATACGTGTCCAATTTTCTAAAATTGCATTTAGTTTACTGTCTATTTCTAGCTGAATATTTTTATCAAAAACATCATATTGATACAGGTTTTTAATCATAAAACATTCGGAACCTCTCTTATATATTACACTGGAAAGATTCTCTTCAAAGGATTTTAGATTCATTAAGTCTTCTAGTCTCTCACTAAGAATTTTTATTGAATTTAAGCTAGTGTTTCGCTCGTCCGCTTTATCTAATGATTTGTGAAAAAATTTCTTCAGAATTTTAGCATTGTACCCCTCATCAAATTCAAGATTAGTGTCATCGAAGCAGTATTCACGAAAATATAGGGAATCTAATCTAAAGTTGCAATATTGGAAAACACCTTTGCAATACTGGACAATCATATCATAAGAAACTATGTAAGTTTTGTATCCATCATAGTTGTCAATAGTATATACCAATTGGTTTTCATCATCAAAACCATAGACAAGGCAAGCATGGACGCCATGTTGGTGATTATAATAAAAATATCTCCCTTTTTGATAGAAAAGATCTACAAAAAGAAAAATGGGTCTGTTATTGAGTATTGATTCCCGTATGCTTTCAATTAAAAAATCCATTTGTGGGTGTTTTTCTATAATATTTATTCCTAAGCCCTTTAATATGTCTTCTCTTTTCTCAAATAAAAAAGTGTCTAAACCAAATGCTGAGTATCCAACATTATTGACTTCTAAAAATTTATAAGTAAAGCGCAAATTATATAAAATTTCTAAATTGCTAAGGCCAAAGTAATTTATTGTAGCTAAATCAGCCATGCACATACAGTCACCATAAGGATCATCAATTCCTAACATGTCCTTCATTCCATAAAAGGCACTCATTGGCTCAAGCACTTTTTTCATAAGCAGCTTCCTTTCCCTTTGGTATACTAAATTGTATTTAAAAATGCATTTTATATATTTTAAATGCGAAATACTATTACAATATTTTAGAAAAAATATTTATTGTATAACTCAAAAAAGAAAATTAAATAACGCAAAAGATAGTAATGCGCAATATTTAATCTTTTCTTGAATTAATAACATTTAGTTAAGTTTGTTATTTTTTAATGTTTTATATAATATTACGCACAAATGGGTTTATATATTAATTTTAACAAAAAAGTATTAGCATGAAAAGAATTTCAGCCAATACAGATTTATTTTATATTTGTGCAAATATATTCATGTATATAAACATATATAAAAGGTTTATATAGCTATTTGCAAAACAACATATAGCACAGAATTTGCTTTCATATTCCATGGTTAAAAGTTGAGTTAATGGTTTACTTTTGATGGTTGATTAGTAACAAAAAAAGGATTGATTTAAAAAATTATATCCCCCTAATAGGCTTATAATACAAAATTTTATGTGATATATTTCTAAAGAATGAAATATGGAGGCGATTTATAATGGACGAAAAACAAATGTGGGAACAA
>JAEZIB010000038.1 GCA_023416275.1 Bacillota bacterium
CTAGAATACTAATTAGTTCATATGGGTCATTTAGCCAGCCTACAAAGAATACATTTTTATTTAGTCCAAGATTAGTTGCACGGGCTTTTAATTCTTTGCCTTCATCTCCTTCTCCGCCAATAAGGAATTTAACATTAGGGTTTTTCTGGACAACAAGTCTTGCTGCCTCAAGGAGAGTACCAATATCCTTTACCGGGTCTAGTCTTGCAGCAGTACCCACAAGAATATCATCCTCATTTAAGGAAATATTATATTTCTCAGAGAAGTCCTTTCTAGAATAATCCTTTAGTGGTTTGCTGAAATCTATACCGTTAAGTATTGTATAGATTTGGTTGTCGTTAAAGCCTCTTTCAGTTAGCATCTTTCTAAATGCTGACGTTACAACAATATAATAGTCAAGACTACGAAGCACACTAGAATTAAGCAAGCCTATTGTTATTCTTTTATAAAAGCTCTGCATATAGTCAAGCTTATAATCGCTATGCATTGTTGTTACAACAGGCACTTTACATGCCTTTTTAATTGCGAATGCAAAAATATTGGCTTTTGCACCGTGGGAATGAATTATATCAAAATTATTTTTATTAACATAATTAATAGTATTTTTTATATCCAATACAACATTGGAGGATTTTATAACTTCTACCTTTAGTCCCATTGCACGGGCGTCATCTGCAAAGGCTCCCGGTCTAAGACTCAAAAGAGTAACGTCTATATGGGAAGTGAGTTCCTTTACCAGTGATAGAACGTGTACCTTTGCTCCACCGACATCTCCTCCGCCGATTATGTGCAAAACTTTCATTTTAGCTCTCCTCATATTTTCATATATTTCAGCTGTTTACAAACTACTTCTCCTGCATAAATACATTTTTTCTAAGTCTATTACTAAGCTGAATAAGTACTATTTGTTTTATTCTAAGCAATATATTTCATAAGATGTCTCGACAATATTCTGATAGAATAAGTGAATTACTCTGAGAATTGATGATATCCTTAGAAATATATGACTATTTTATCACGCATTTATATTTTTGACACTATGATTTTTATGCAGTACAAATGCTTAAAGAAATATTGCATTATTATGCAGTCGCAAATATAAATTATAAACTCAACTTTTTTACATAAAAAGTCTATAGATGAGGGACACTTATCAATGGATTAACCGAAATAATTGCAAGAAATTAAAAATGGTTTATCTCAGCATTTTAGCCCCTGCACACATTCACCATCCATGGTTAATAGTGTGCTAAAACTGACATTGTGTCTGTTTTCTAGCAAAAAAACTTGGAGCTTGCTAAACTGTTGTAAAAATACAACCGTAAACATAGTTGAATACTGCTTTTGTTATTTCATAAATACTAAATTATATTCATTCAGCAAGTTTTTTTCATACAACTAATTCATGCAATTATTTCTAATCCAACTTTCGAAGGAAAAGTCGAGCCATGCTCAAGTTTACTAATGGCTTGTTGTTCAGTAATCTTACTGATAAAATTATTTGACTTTTCATTTCATACTATGCTACCACACCTGATATTGCTAGGTTTAATATGTATTCTCGACTGCGAAGTGTGAGTTTATAATTTAATCTTTCATTGATAAGTAAGAAACATCTACAAATTTTAACTGGGTGAGTTGAGTAGTTTACAATATTGTCTAGCAATATTTTAGTAGAATGGCTGAGTGCAAAATTCAATAATTTTACTATAATGTAATAGATAGGCAATACTTATTGACAATAAAATAACAAAGATGATATAATACCTACACAAACAGAGTTATGAGGTGAGGATTCTAATGAATTCAAAGAAAATTTCTATTGCTGTAATAAAAAGGCTTCCAAGGTATCATAGATATCTCAATGATTTGCTTGAGATTGGTATAAAAAGAATTTCTTCAAAAGAATTAAGTATAAGAATGGGAATTACAGCTTCTCAAATCAGACAGGATCTTAATTGTTTTGGGGGATTTGGACAACAGGGATATGGATATAATGTTGAGTCTCTATATAATGAGATTGGGAATATATTGGGAATCAACAAAACATTTTATGCAATTATAATTGGAGCAGGAAATATGGGGCAGGCACTTGCCAATTATGTGAACTTTGAAAAAAGAGGTTTCAAAATAATTGGTATATTTGATTCAAACCCGGACATCATAGGGAAAACAATTAAGGACATAGAAGTTTTTGATATCGAAGAGATGGACGAGTTTGTAATAAACAATACTGTCGATATTGCTATGTTATGTGTTCCATATAAAGTTACAGCTTCTATTGCTGACAGAGTTGGCAGGTTAGGAATTAAGGGTTTATGGAATTTCTCTCCAATGGATTTAAAAATTCCATATGATGTTATTGTAGAAAATGTTCATTTAAGTGATAGCTTAATGGTTTTGGGCTACAAGCTAAATGAAAAGTTTGAAAGAGAACAAAAGGACTAGTACTTCTAAAGAACATTTTTTAAGGAAACAATTTTAAGAAAAATAGTACTTTATCAATTACATATAAAAAGATGATGCAATAAACTAATAAAGACTTCTTGACAATTATTTTGGTAACAAAACTTTGATAAGGCTCCTGCACCAATAGACTTTTTGTGTAGGAAGGTTGAGTAGAATAGTATATATTAAAAAGGACGGCTAAAGGCCGTCCATAATTTTTTAAAATCTTTAATTAATCTTTTCTAAACACCTTATACTGACAATCTGAAAGTATTCTATAAGCACTATCAGTATTATTTTGATCTAATAATGTGATTTTAAGACATCCTTGCTCATATTCACGACTATTAGAAACATTGATATTTTTTATGTTAATGCCATTATTACCTAATAGTGTAGCTATCTTACCTATAATACCAGGCTTATCTTCTATATCCAAAATCAATTCAAAGCTTTTTGGAATAAGGCCAACAGAGGAAGTGGAAAAACTGTCTCTGAAGGCTTTGGCATTACTAAAAAAATTAAAAATTTCTCTGTTATTTGAACTATTAATATTATTTATAGTAGTATCAATTATTTTTTTACATTTATCAAGTAGTTCAATTATAATTTTGCTATTGCTTAATACAACATTTTCCCACATTGTCGGATTAGAAGAGGCTATACGTGTAATATCTTTGAAGCCACCAGCCGCTAGAAGTTTTATTAATTCAGAGTCATTCTCATTTCTTGCCAAAGTAACTAAAGTGGAGGCTATGATATGAGGTACATGGCTAATACACCCAGTTACTACATCATGTTTTTCAGGCGAAACAATAATAGGAATAGCACCAATACTGCTGAGTAATTCCGATAATGAAGATAATGAAGATTCCGTTGCTGTTCTTGTTGGCGTTAATACATAATACGCATTTTCAAATAAGTGGGCAAAAGAATTAGAATATCCTGATTTTTCAGTACCAGCCATTGGGTGGCCACCAATAAAAATTGGTGGCTTCTCAAGACTCTCTATATAGCTGCAAATCTCATTTTTTGTACTAGCAACATCTGTAATAATACAGCTTTCATTTATATTTTTTGTTAACTGAGC
This sequence comes from Bacillota bacterium, assembly GCA_023416275.1. GTDB lineage: Bacteria > Bacillota > Clostridia > Acetivibrionales > DSM-1351 > Ruminiclostridium. The sequence goes on from JAEZIB010000038.1 coordinate 3,539, forward strand.
GATAAACTCAATAGTTTTTCTAATTGGTGTACAGATAAATATTATATCTGAGTCCCATATTTCAGAACAACATTCACTAAAACCTTTGTTAATAACACCATCAAGCTCTGACATTTTGAGTGACTCAACACAATTATCTACGGCATATATGTGTACGTTTTCATTTTGATGGCGAAATGCCTTTGCTAAGGAACCGCCAATCAGCCCAAGTCCAATAATTGAAATTTTATTTAGTACCATAAGAAAACTCTCTCTCTAAAATCGGCGCCAGCTTAGAAATGTCCTTACAAAGGGAGTCGAATTCATTAGGGTTTAGCTGCTGCGCAGCATCAGATAACGCACACATTGGATTTGGATGAACTTCTACAATTAGCCCATCTGCACCTGCTGCTATTGCTGCTCTAGATAATGGGACAACGTATTTTGACTTACCAGCCGCATGACTAGGATCAACAATAACAGGCAAATGACTGGTATTCTTAGCTACAGGAACAGCACTTAAATCAAGAGTATTTCTTGTGGCTGTTTCAAAAGTTCTAATACCTCTTTCGCATAGAACAACATTATAGTTGCCTTCACTCATAATGTATTCAGCTGCATTCAACCATTCATCTATAGTTGTAGAAGACCCACGTTTTAATAGGACAGGTTTTTTTGACTTTCCAACCTCTTTTAATAACTGAAAGTTCTGAACATTTCGTGCACCAATTTGAAACATATCAACATAAGGCATAGATAATTCGACAGCTTTATCGCTGGTTACTTCAGTTATTATTTGCAGACCAGTAGCTTTCTTTGCTTCTAATAATAGTTTTAGACCTTCTTCTTCTAGACCTTGAAAGGCATAAGGAGATGTTCTGGGCTTAAATGCACCGCCTCTAAGAAACTGAGCCCCAGATTTCTTGACGGCATGAGCTGCCTCCATTATTTGCTCATAACTTTCTACGGCACATGGACCTGCCATAATGGCTATTTCTTTTCCGCCTATCTTCACGCCATTTACATCTACTACACTTGGCTCTGGCCTGAAAGTTTTTCCAGCCAGCTTATAAGACTCAACAATGGGTACTAGCTTGTCAACGCCGGGCATAAGCTCCAAAGGTATATCTCTTAATACACTTTTGTCACCTATAATACCAAGGATAGTTCTCTCTGTTCCTTGCGAAATGTGTACCCCTAGACCAGAGTTTTTTAAAACATTGACTACATCGTCAATTTGCATTTGATTTGACTTCGGATTCATTACGATAATCATTAAATCAACATCCTTTCTACCGTTTTACATTTTTAAAATCATACTACGAAACACAAAATTTGCTGCTTAAATGTCAATCCAAGCAGCCTCCAATTAATTGGCACAAAAAACTTGCCCTAAAATGGAGCTATATTACACCGTAATACCATGTTACCCAAATTAATAAAAATCAGTCTAATATGCTTTAAGCAGGTATGGATACAGTCTAGGCTTAAGGCTATTAGTAACTGGTTTTCAAATCTGTAACACTTATATTATATAGCAAGTAGAGCAAAAGATAAAGAAAAACCAGCTTACTTACTAAACTTTCCATTCATTAAATTTAAGCATACTCCTACTTAATCCAATTAGTGTGCATAGATATTTAGTATATATATATCAAACTTCGAACATAAAAAATCTATTGGTATGGTAGAATTATCAAGGTCTGTTGCTAAATATTTGCAGGAAATTAGTAAAGGTTCATCTCAGTATTTTTGCTATCGCATATTAACACTTAAATCATAGATATGGTAGTTAAAAGTAGTATTCATTCATGTTTACTATCGTACAGCAAGCTTAATAAAAAATATAGAAAAATTTTTATATTAAAAAAAGGTAAAACACATATATAAATAGAATAGATAATATTAATTACATATAGTAAAATTCTTAAAATGTAAATTATGTATTTATATCTTTTAAATAAAATGTATTACTCATTGTTTAGGCTATAGTATTATATTACCTTAAATCTACTCTGAAATTTAAAATCAATTTTATGCACTTGCCTTTTGTATATTTGCGGGAGGCAAAGGGTTTAGCCCATGTAATTTTGCTTTGGCTTTAAAAGCAGTTTTAACATACAAGTGTGAAATGATTAAAAAATAATAAGGGGGAATGATTATGAAGGACTATGCCGTACAAAACTTACGGAATATATGCCTCTTAGCTCACGGTAATGGAGGGAAAACTACATTGGCTGAGGCTATGCTGTTTAATGCGGGTGTGTTGGACAGATTTGGAAAAGTCGTTGATGGAACTACCACAATGGACTACGATCCGGAGGAATTTAAAAGAAAAATATCTATTAGTACTGCAATAGCAGCATGTGAATGGCTGGATAATAAGATTAATATAATTGATACTCCCGGTTATTTCGACTTTGTTGGAGAAGTAATGCAGGGAATTCGTGTTGCGGATAGTGCCGTTATAGTTGTTTCTGCAAAGAGTGGTGTTTCAGTAGGAACAGAAAAATCTTGGACATATGCCAATAATCGTAAGATTCCTAGAGTTTTCTTCATTAACAAAATGGATGAAGAAAATGCTAATTTCGATGCTTCTTATGATAAAATGTCAACTGTATTCGGAAATAGTGTAATCCCTTTCCAGCTTCCAATCTATGAAGCTGAAAAATATGTTGGTTATGTTGATATAATCAATTTGAGTGCGAAAAAATTCCAAAAGGATAAGCTGGTTGATGCTGAAATCCCTGCGGATTTAACTGATAGAATATCCCAAATAAAAGGTTCACTTAATGAGTTAATAGCTGAAACAGACGAAAGCTTGATGGAAAAATTCTTTAGTGGTGAGGAGTATACTCAGGAAGAATTTTTTAGAGGTATTAAGGCAGGTGTTGCCGATAGGACAATTGCTCCTGTATTTTGCGGCTCGGCTTTTCAAAACATGGGAGTTAAGGAATTGATGAATGCAATTGTTTCATTTATGCCATCTCCTGAGGATGTAGTTGAAAAGGCAACAAAAGTTGGAACAGATGATGTTGTTGAAATAAAGCCAAATGCTACTGGAACATTATCTGCATTTGTATTTAAGACCATAGCAGACCCATTTGTAGGGAAAATCTCAATGTTTAGAGTTTATTCGGGAACATTTAAATCTGATTCAACTGTATATAATCCTACTACAGAGAAAACTGAAAAGGTAGGACAGATATTTATGGTGCGAGGAAAGAAGCAAATACCTGTAGACAAATTGATTGCCGGTGACATAGGTGGCGTAGCAAAATTAGCAGGAACTAATACAAACGACACGTTATGTGATATATCTAACCGCATAGCATATGAAAAAATAGTGTTTCCTGAGCCTGCAATATCTATGGCTATTGAGCCTAAGGCAAAAGGAGATGAAGAAAAGATTAATTCAGGACTTCACAAGCTTCAGGATGAAGATCCAACCTTTAAGCTTTCACTAAACACTGAGACACATCAATCGTTGATTTCTGGAGTGGGAGAGCAGCATTTAGATGTAATTGTAAGTAAGCTTAAAGCTAAATTTGGAGTTTCAGTAAATCTGGTAAATCCAAAGGTGCCTTATAGAGAATCTATAAAGAAAAAAGTCAAGGTTGAAGGAAAACATAAAAAACAGTCGGGAGGTCATGGACAATACGGACATGTATGGATAGAGTTTGAGCATGGTGAAACAGAAGATTTAACCTTCCAAGAAAAGATATTTGGAGGGTCTGTACCTAAAGCATATCATCCAGCAGTTGAAAAAGGTCTTAGAGAGGCTATTGTCCATGGTGTACTTGCGGGATACCCAGTTGTTAACCTTAAAGCTACATTGCTAGATGGCTCATACCATGATGTAGACTCATCTGAAATGGCGTTTAAAATAGCGGCAAGATTGGCATACAAAAAGGGTTTGCCTCTTGCATCTCCGATATTACTTGAACCAATTGCAAATGTTAAAATCAATGTCCCAGAAAGCTATATGGGTGATATTATTGGCGATTTGAATAAAAGACGAGGACGTGTCCAAGGGATGAATTCTCTCGAAGGCGGGTATCAGCAAATAGAGGCTGAAGTACCGCAAGCTGAAATGTTTAGATATGCAACAGATTTGAGATCAATGACACATGGAAGAGGCTCTTTTACTCTAAAAATTGAACGATATGAAGAAGTGCCTGCGATGGTTGCAAATAAAGTAATCGAAGAGGCTAAAAAGAATTTGGTTGAGGATGATGAAGATTAAAGCAATAACATTGGGCTTCTGATAAAAATCAGGAGCCCAATATGTGTTAAGAATAAATTTCCATATTAAATTAATTTTTGACATGGTTTGTTTTGCGTTTGGTCTGGATTTTGAAATTCATTTTATAAGCTTTAATTTGAATACGAAAAGTTAATTAAAAAGTATTGAATAGTATTTTTTTTATAGTAGAAAATATAAAAGCAACAGAAAAGAAATATTATAGTGATAGAACATCTACAATTTTTAACTGGGAAAGATAAGTAAAAAAAGTGTTGCATGCCGTTTTTAAATATATTATAATTTAGTTAAGGTCAAAGAAAGTCAAAATCAATTTTGTAGAAATGGAGGTTATGTTTTGGCTAGTTTAAGTGATTTAATAGAAAGCTTTATAAAACAAATGATTTCAGATACAAATGGTGCAATAGAGATTCAGAGAAATGAATTAGCCAACCATTTTAACTGTGTTCCATCTCAAATAAATTATGTTATTTCTACCAGGTTTACAACTGACAGAGGCTATTATGTTGAGAGCAGACGTGGTGGTGGCGGACATGTAAAAATTAAGCGAATAAATATTTCTATTCCAGGTAATTATTTAATGCACATTATAGCCTCAATGGGATCAAGTATTTCACAACAGTCAGCGGAAGTATTTATTAATAATTTTGTTGATTATAATGTTATAAACCAAAGAGAGGCTTCAATTATGAAAGCCGCTATCAGTGATAAAATCATTGGTGGAATTCCAATGCCTGATAGAGATATTTTAAGGGCTGCACAATTAAAGAATATGATAATAAGTTTGATAGTTTAAAAATACTAAATTGAATTTAAAATATAGAAAAGACATATTTTGAATACAATTTAGTATAAAAAGCAAAAAGATATAGAGGTGATATAATGCTCTGTCAAAATTGTCAAAAGAGAGCGGCGAAGGTACAGATTACACAAATAAAAAATAATACTAAGATTAATCTTTATTTATGTGAACAGTGTGCAAGTGAGTTAGGACATACAGAATTTGTAGCACCATTTGGCTTTAATGATTTGCTATTTGGGTTATTTGGTTCACAAGTAAAACAAGAAGCACCTGTTAGTTTAAAATGTAAGAATTGCGGGATGGAATACAGCGAATTTTTAAAAAGCTCAAGAGTTGGCTGCAGCAATTGCTATAAGGCATTTGAACAGAAGCTTGATTCTATTATAAAAAGGCTTCATGGAAATGCTGAACATCATGGGAAGGTGCCTAACAGAGTTTGCAGCAATATAAGTGTACCAAATGAAATTGAGAAGCTGAAGTTACTTTTAAATGAATCAATTCAAAAGGAAGAGTATGAAGAAGCAGCAAAAATTCGTGACAGAATCAGGAGCCTGGAGGTGGGGGAATGAGTGGAAAAAGGGTGGAAAAGGGTCCAGAATATGATATAGCTGTTACAAGCAGAGTAAGGCTTGCCAGAAACTTTGCAGACATACCCTTTTCAGCTAAAATGAGTTCAAAGCATCAGAATGAGCTCATAAAAAGAATGCAGGATATAATTTCTGGAAGTAAATCTTATAGCAAGCTGATGTTTGCAGATATAACTGCTATGCATCCAGTTGACAGGATTTCACTTATGGAAAGACACCTTATAAGCCCTGATTTAGCTGAAACTAAAGTAAATTGTGGAGCTTATATAAATGAAGCTGAGAACTTGAGCATAATGGTGAATGAAGAGGATCATATTAGAATTCAGGCATTGTATTCAGGTATCCAGTTAGAAAAAGCATATTCTGTATGTGATGACATAGATTCAATTATATCAGAAAAGGCAGATTATGCATTTGATGATAAATATGGTTACTTAACAAGCTGCCCTACAAACCTTGGAACAGGAATGAGAGCATCTGTAATGCTACATCTTCCGGCTTTGGTTATGACTGGATATATTCAATCCATACTTGAAAGTTGTAATAAAGTGGGCGTTACTGTGAGGGGCATTTATGGAGAAAACAGTGAAGCCGTTGGTGATATGTTTCAGGTGTCCAACCAAATTTCTTTAGGCAGAAAAGAAGATGAGACTATTGCCAGCATTGACGGAATATGTAAGCAGATAATTGATCGAGAAAAGTCTTTGAGGCTTCAACTTTACAAACAGAATATCTTTAAATTTGAGGATAGAATCTATAGAGCATATGGGCTCCTGCTTAATGCAAGAATTATTTCCACACAGGAATGCTTTAAATATTTGTCTGATGTTAGACTTGGCGTAAGTATGGGAATAATAAAGGATATTAATATAAATACATTAAATGAAATACAGGTGTTATCACAGCCAGCAACATTGCAGAAAATTTCAGGAAAGCCGTTATCTCAGGAGGAAAGGGATATTAAAAGGGCTGAATTGATTAGAAGTCAATTACAATCATCTGAAGATAAATAATTTAACGAGGCAAGAAGATGTCCGCCACTTTTATAAGTGAGGGTATCACTTTGGTTATCAGGCGGTGAGAATATTTCCCGCCTCGATGAAACGCCGCTGATGAAATGAAATTTTTCTACAATCGAAAAATTTTATTTAAATCTAGGTGTTATAAGTTTTTGGCAGATTATAATAAATAAAAAACTTAAAATATACTATTGTAGATAAGTGAGAGGTGATCAAAAATGTATCAACGATTTACGGAGAAGGCAGAAAAGGCAATGACATTTTCTCAGCAGAGTGCTGTCGAGCTAGGGCATAATTATGTAGGTACTGAACATATTCTATTAGGTCTTGTAAAAGAAGGCTCTGGAGTTGCTGCTAGAGTACTTCAGGCACAGGGAATAACAGAGGAGAAAATACTAAAGGAAATTGAAGAACTAATAGGTAAGGGTGAAACAGTTGGTGAGACACCAGTTGGATTTACTCCAAGGACAAAAAGGGTGTTGGAGCTTGCCTTCAAAGAAGCAAGAAGAATGGGGCAAGGCTATATAGGAACTGAACATTTACTCCTTGGGATTATGAAGGAGGGGGAAAGTGTAGCTGTTAGGATATTGATGGACTTAGGCGTTGAGCCCCAAAAACTTTTATCTGAGCTTGTCAAGGTGTTAAATGAGGATGCGCCTGGTTCAACAGGTGCACCTAAAAATGGAGGAACAAGTTCTAATACTCCAACATTGAATCAATTCGGCAGAGATTTAACTGATATGGCGAGAGATGGCAAAATAGACCCTGTTATCGGCAGAGACACTGAAATTGAAAGAATTATACAAATATTAAGTCGCAGAACAAAAAACAATCCTTGTCTAATAGGTGAACCTGGAGTTGGAAAAACTGCTATTGCCGAAGGCCTTGCTCAAAAGATTGTTGAGGGAAATATCCCTGAAATATTAAATGATAAAAGGGTTGTCACTTTAGATGTTTCTTCTATGGTGGCAGGTGCAAAATACAGAGGTGAATTTGAGGAAAGACTCAAAAAGGCAATGGAAGAAATTAGAAAAGCTGGAAATGTAATTTTATTTATAGATGAGCTCCATACAATTGTAGGGGCTGGTGCTGCAGAAGGTGCCATTGATGCTTCAAACATATTAAAACCATCACTTGCAAGGGGAGAAATACAAGTTATTGGTGCTACTACATTAAATGAATATAGAAAGCATATTGAGAAGGACGCTGCTTTAGAGAGAAGATTCCAGCCAATTACTGTTGGCGAGCCTACAAAAGAGGAAGCCGTTGAAATATTAAAAGGTGTTAGAGATAAGTATGAGGCACATCATAGAGTTAAGATTACAGACGGTGCTTTAGAGGCAGCTGTTAAGCTTAGTGATAGATATATTACAGACAGATTTCTTCCAGACAAGGCTATTGACCTTGTAGATGAAGCTGCTTCAAGGGTAAGGCTAAAAACCTTTACAGCTCCTCCTGATGTAAAAAATATGGAGGAAAAGGTAGAAAGGCTTAGCAAGGAAAAGGAAGATGCTATTAGACATCAAGAATTTGAGAAAGCAGCAAAAATAAGGGATGAAGAGCAGAAGCTAAAAAATGAGCTTGATAAAATAAGGAATGAATGGCATCAGAAAAACCAAACCAAAACAGATACTGTTACAGAGGATGAAATAGAGGATATTGTTGCCAGCTGGACTGGTATACCTGTCAAGAAGTTGGCAGAGGAAGAAACAGAACGCCTTCTCAAATTGGAGGAAACCCTTCATAATAGAGTTATTGGCCAGGATGAAGCAGTAAAGTCAATAGCTAAAGCCATCAGAAGAGGTAGAGTAGGATTAAAAGACCCAAAAAGACCAGTAGGTTCATTTATATTCTTAGGGCCTACAGGTGTAGGTAAAACAGAGCTTTGTAAAGCTTTAGCAGAGGCAATGTTTGGCGATGAAAAAGCTATGATACGTGTTGATATGTCAGAGTTTATGGAGAAACACAGTGTATCAAAGCTGGTTGGTTCACCTCCAGGATATGTAGGCTATGATGAAGGCGGACAATTGACTGAAAAGGTAAGAAGAAAGCAATATTCTGTACTACTTTTTGATGAAATAGAAAAGGCTCATCCAGATATATTTAATATTTTGCTTCAAATTCTTGAAGATGGCAGATTGACCGATTCACAGGGTAGAGTTGTTGACTTTAGAAATACAATTATAATAATGACCTCAAATGTAGGTGCCAGAACAATTACAGAGCCTAAACGCCTTGGTTTCTCAGTTGGAAACGATGAGAGCGCAAAAAATTATGAGGATATGAAGAAAAATGTAATGGGTGAGTTAAAGAAAACCTTTAGACCTGAATTTCTTAACAGAATTGATGATATAATTGTATTCCACCCATTGACAGAGGATAACATTAAAGAAATTGTCAAGCTGATGCTTAATGTACTGATAAAGAGGCTAGAGCAAAATGAAGTGGCTCTTGAAGTGAGTGATGAGGCTATGACTTATATTGCTAAAAAGGGTTTTGATCCTATTTTTGGTGCGAGACCGCTTAGACGAGCTATTCAGAGTATGATTGAGGATATGCTTGCAGAAGAAATGCTTGAGGGCAAAATTAAAGCAGGGGACAGAGTTATGGTGGATATTGAAGGAGAAAAATTTGTAATTAATAAGAGAGGGTAAAGCAAATAGTATTGACCTCTGTAGTTAATATTGTAGGGATGAATGCTTAAATAGAGGCATCTCATCCCTAATTATTTTTACTGTTTAAAAATTATTTTTATATAGTAGGTTTATTAGTATTAGATACAGTACTTTCTATAACATACTCATTAGTGGTGGTAGCATCTTAATCACTTTCAAGGCTTTCACCTTCAGCATCTTCTGAAGATAAATACATTTCCTCCTGGGCAGAAGCATCTACTTCAACTATTTCTAAATCATCTATACTTCAGCATGGTAGTTGTTACGTGCGTTTATTTATATTGATAAACAGTTCTCAATATATAATATGTTAAGATTGTAAAACTGTACGTAATATGAATAGGTAATAAAGGCTTTTTGTGGATGGTTTAATTTGTAACATATATTTTAATATGATAAAATTTTATATTATAAAAATTAATTTAATTAAAACTTATTTTATTAATATAATTGGAATCTTAAAATCTTACGAAGTAGCATAAACATCAGATAAAAATTAAAATAAAAAATTATAAGGTATGGTGAAAAATATGATAGAGCCAACAGAAAAAGTATGGACAGATGAAGAACTTAAAAGTGAAATTAAACGTATGAAAATGTCAATGTGTGAGTCTACCCCAACTACTTTGCAGATACAGCAGGTGGGTACAGAGATGTATTTAGATACTGAAGAAGGTAAAGTGCGCATATTGGCATATAATCTTGACAATCCACAACCCTTGCCGCTGTTTGTCAACATTCATGGCGGAGGATTTGTGCTGGGAAAGGCTGAATCTGATGACCCGTTTATGATGAATATTGCAGATAATGCCAATGTTAAAATTATCAATATAGATTATAGTCTTGCTCCCGATTACCCATTTCCCAAAGCCTTGAATGAGTGTTATGCGGTAATTCGGTATGCAAAAGAGCATTGGCAGGAGTTTAATATAGACCCCGACAATATTGCTGTGGGTGGTCACAGTGCAGGTGGAAATCTCAGTGCAGCCATTTGTCTTTTGGACTATGAGAGAAAGGTTTTGGGAATTAAAAGCTTGATACTGGACTATCCACCTATGGATGTTTATACAGACGCAGGACTTAAGAATCAACCGAAAGAAGCAATTCCAATACCTATATGTCGTTTGTTTGATGCTTGCTATTGCAATGATAAAGAGGCAAGAAAAAATCCTCTTATATCCCCAATATATGCGGCACCAGAACAATTGAGTTCTTTTCCACCTACATTAGTAATCACTGCTAGCCGTGATTCATTGTGCCAAGAGGCAGAAAAATTTAAGGACATGCTAGTAATGGCAGGTGTGGATGTGACACACAAACGGTTTGATGCCGAACACGGCTTTAACATGAATCATAGCCCAGAAGCCAGGGAATCATGGAAGTTGATGATAAACCATTTGAAGCGAACCTTATGGGATAAATAGAGGTTGTAAGATATACATTTTACTAATAAAGAAAATCCTTAAAAAAGCTGGGAATTCCGCTATTTTTAAGGATTTTTATGTTTTCATTGATTTTCCATATCATTAATATTCATTTGTCTTGTATGAATGGTATGGCTCCATTCTTTGTTATCCTTTTCTAAAAAGCCCTGAATGGTGATGGGTACCCATGTAAGGCAGTAAAATGGATATATTATAAATCCAAAGAGGGCTTTTAGGTTGAATTTCTTTTCTACCAAAATTATTATAGGTCCATAAAACATTTGAAATATTCCCATAATATACCATACTTCTACGGGAAATACATACTGAATGCTGAAAAGAGGAAATTCTGGGTATACAGTCTGGACCCACAGCATTAATGTCATTAAACCTACAAATACAAATCTGATAGGCTGAAACAAATATAGTGCACAGTCAAGGGAGACAAGATCACCTTGTGAAAATGCCTGTCTAAACAGAGGAGAAAGATATTTGCTGGCACAATCTGCATGACCCTGCATCCAACGTTTACGCTGTTTCCAGGATTGCTTGAAGGTTAACGGCTTTTCGTCGTAAACCACTGCTTGATGTGCCCATGAAATTTTAATACCGTTTAATGCAAGTTTCATAGTGTATTCAAGATCTTCTGTCAAGCAAGTAGCACCCCATTTGAGCTTTTTCAGAACAGAGGTATCTATACAAAAACCAGTACCGCAAAGGCTGCAGCTTAGCTTTAGATAGTATCTGGGCAGCTGAAAAATACGGTTTGACAACCAAAAGGCAATGGAATAAGAACACGTAATCCAACTGTCATAAGGATTTTTACTGTCGATATAACCCTGAACAACTTTATGTCCTTTGCAAAGCTGCTTATTCATTTCCAAAAGAAAATTTGTTGAAACAAGGTTATCAGCATCAAAAATAGCAATTGCGTCGTACTGACGATTCATTTTAAATATTCTATCAAACATCCATTCTAATGCATGGCCTTTTCCTTTTTGAGATTCATTTTCTCGGATATGTACCTTTGCACCTAGAGATTGAGCTATTTTAGCGGTGTTATCAGTACAGTTATCAGCAATTACAAATATATCATATAAGTGACGGGGGTAACTTAATTTCAATAGACTATCTATAATATTGCTAATCACCAATTCCTCATTATGAGCAGCAACCACAAGAGCAAAGCTTTTTTTAGGAGCAATTTCATTACCATCTTTTTCTTTTCTTTTTATCCATCCAAATATAGATATTCCAGCGAAATAACAGCCTGCCACAAAAATAGCTATCTGAATAATTTCACTTACATAAAAACTGATATAGTAAAATATTGTTTCCATTAAATCCTCCAATTAATTGTTTGTACTGCTTAATAGTTTGCTCTAAAAATGGAAAAATATTTATGCTATAATAAACTTATGCTAATTTGAATATAATTTTAGCTGTTATAATTATATAACGAGGCAAAAAAATGTCCCACACTTCTATAAGTGGCGGGTACCGCTTTGGTTTTCAGGCGGTGAGAATATATCTCGCCTCGATGAAACGCCGCCGATGTAATGAAATTTTTCTACAATCAAAAAATTTCATTTCGAATTTAGGAGTTATAAAGATTTACAAATGCTTATTCCGCAGGATTATACTTCATGGAGGTTATAATGCAAAAATCATATTATAATAATGCAATTATTGGTAATTCATCAATGCTGGTTTGTTTAAGTGAAAAAAGTGAATTACTCAGATTATTTTGGCCAAACATTGATTATTTACAGCAATTTGACAAGATGCTATGCGGTATCTTTATAAAAAATAGGAATGGAAGCACAGTGTGGCTCAATGATCAACGCTGTGAGCATCATCAGGAATATTTACAGGATTCAAATATAGTTAAGAGCACTGTAACAAATTCTGTTGATGGTTATAAGGTTATATTGTATGACTTTGTGCACCCTGATAGGGATGTGCTGGTAAGGAGATTTGAGATAAAAAATATATCAAATGAGCAAAGGGAACTGGGCTTTGTTGCTTTTTCAGCTGCAACAAGTGCCGATACTGACATTGCATGCTCAATGTTTGATTTTAACAATGAGGCTTTAATCCATTACAGGAGCAATAATTATATATCTGTATTCTCAGACAATCCTGCCATGCAGTTTCAAATTGGTAACAATGCCAATGAGGCTGCTGTAAATACCTATCTTTTTGGCAAGGACGATATAGGTATGATGAAGGATGCTGCGGTTTCATGGGATATGGGTAAGTTTGCAAAAAATGAGACTAAGTATTTTAATCTATATATTACTGCAAACAGTAATTTAAAAGCAGCTAAAAATTTTATAAAAGAAGTAAGAAAAATTGGAGCTTTAACTATTTATAATGAGACTGAGCAATATTGGAAGGATTTTTTACACAAGGCAAAAGTATTAAAATCAGGAAACGACAGGCTGGATAATTTGTATAAGAGGTCATTATTGGTATTTCAGCTAATGTATGATAAAAAAAGCGGAGGCCTATTAGCGGCTCCTGAAGTTGATGAATATTTCACAAAGTGCGGTAGATACGCATATTGTTGGGGTAGAGATGCTGCTTTTATAACAGGAGCATTGGATATAGCTGGACTGAATGAATGTGTTGACAATTTTTATAAATGGGCTGTTAGTGTACAAGACGAAGATGGAAGCTGGCAGCAAAGATATCATATGGATGGTAATTTAGCACCCTGCTGGGGGTTACAGGTAGACGAAACAGGAACCTTACTGTGGGGTATGCTTAACCATTATAATTATGTTAAAAGAATAGAGTTCCTGCAATCTGTATGGAATAGTGTGGTGGCTGGTGCTGAATTCTTAATTAAATTTATAGACGCAGATACTGGTTTGCCTAAGCCTAGCTTTGATTTGTGGGAGGAAAGATTTGGAGAGCATGCTTATTCCTCTGCTGCAGTATATGCAGGACTTAATTCAGCTGCAAAAATTGCTAAAATTTTGGGCAAATCAAGTGAACAGTATACCAAGTGGGATGAACGTGCAAAAAGTATTAAGCAAGCAATTGTTAAGTGTTTTTGGAAGGAAGATTATAAGCGATTTATCAGAAGTGTCAGAGTAAAACTAAACGGATGGGGGCCTGAACCTTCTCAAAGTACTACTATGATTGAAATAAATCCAAAGGGTTATATGAGAGATGTAACTTTGGAGGATTGGAAGGTAGATGTAAGCTTAGTAGGATTAAGTATTCCCTTTGATGTATTTGATGCCAATGATATTATGGTTAAGGATACTGTTTTATTAATTGAACAGGTATTAACCTCAGATGGAGTTGGAGGAATAAAGAGATATGAAAATGACTCTTATATTGGTGGGAATCCTTGGGTGCTTACTACACTGTGGGTTGCTTTATATCATGCAAAAACAGGCAATTATACAAAAGCAAAGGAATATTTGTATTGGGCTGCCGATTCAAAGACAGAAATGGGCTTGCTGCCTGAACAGCGTAATAAATACACTGGAAAGCCCGATTGGGTAATACCTCTTACATGGTCTCATGCAATGTATGTTCATGTGCTTTCAGAGCTTATAAAGGCGGGAGTGCTTTAAGATTTTAAAGTAGCTAGCTACTGAGCTTTTCTCGGGCTAAATACTGTGAATGAACAATACTAGTTCCTAGCAATTAATAATTCAAACAATTATTTTGGCAACAAACTATTGATACGTCTCCCGCACCAATAGACTAATTATATGCAAAGGTTGAATAACTAAATGATATAGGAGTTGTTAATTATAAAAATTAAGACTGTTTTCAGATGTAGTAATTGTGGCTATGAAGCTTCCAAATGGGTAGGCTGCTGCCCCGACTGTAACAAATGGAATACCCTTGAAGAGAAAACTGTAGAAGCTAAAAAAAACAAAGCTTCCTCAACCAGAGTATTTAAAAAGATTGCCCGATTAAATGAGATTAAAGCCACTAACAGTGACCGTATTCTAACCGGAATAAATGAGTTTAATAGGGTAATGGGCGGAGGAATAGTGAGGGACTCCATTACAATTATTACTGCAAAGCCTGGAGCCGGTAAGTCTACACTTCTACTACAGGTGGCAGGAGATGTCGCAGCTAAGGGTTATAAGGTGCTCTATGCTTCTGGCGAAGAAAGTGAGAGTCAGATAAAAAACAGAGCAGACAGGCTCTTTGATAAAATTGAAACAGGAGTATGGGTTTATTCAGACAACAGCATGGATAATGTTCTGGAGGTTGTCAAACAGATTGATCCGGATTTAGTGATAGTAGATAGTATACAAACCTTTGTTCTTGAGGAATTTCCTGGTTCCAGAGCCGGTTCTCCCACTCAAACTATGGAATGTGCAAATGAATTGCTCAAGCTTGCAAAAGACCCCTCAAAGCCAAGAGCAGTATTCTTGGTTGGACAAATGAATAAAAGTGAGGAAATAGCAGGTTTACGTGCGCTGGAACATCTTGTAGATGCTGTTTTGATATTAGATGGTGACAATGAAGAGGAATTGAGAGGGCTTTCTGTCTCAAAAAACAGATTTGGGAGTACCTGGGAGAGAGGCTATTTTTCAATGACTGAAAATGGTCTTGTATCAATAGACAATCCTTCAGAGTATTTTATGACAAGTAGAGATGAAAATGAAAGGGTTTCAGGAAGTGCGTTAACAGTTGTTAAGGATGGATCTAGACCTATTATTGTAGAAATAGAAAGCTTGGTGTCAAAGACTTTTACTCCTTACCCATCCAGAATAGGTGAATGTGTTCGCCGAGAACAGCTAAGTACCTTGATATCAATTCTTGAACAGAGAGGGAAAGTATCTCTTTATGATAAGGATGTAGTCATTAAAACCACTGGAGGACTTAAATTCAAAGAGCAAACAGTAAATTTAGCTATTATTATGAGTATAGTCTCTTCAGTACTTGACAAGGAAATACCAAATGATACCGCTTTTATTGCCGATGTGGGTTTAACAGGTGAGCTAAAAAAGGTTCCTTCCTTGGAGCTTCGAATAAGAGAGCTTGACAGAAGAGGTTTTAAAAGGGCATATGTAGCTAAAAATACCATTGCACGTACTTTGGATATAAAAAATGTTGAAGTGATAGAGCTTAAACTTCTTCAAGATGTTATACGACATGTGTTTAATAAAGGATAAATAACATAAATGCAAGTTGAAAATATATGCAGGAGGGCTGCAATAATGCTTAAGAAGAGTGAATTGATAAGTGAAATGATCAAATACTATGCTGGAGACATCAAAAGAATTAATCATTTTATGAAAGTATACAGCTATGCCAAAACAATAGGTGAGATGGAAGGCTTAGATAATATAAAGCAGGAAATATTGGAAGTGGCAGCTATTGTTCATGATATAGGTATAAAAGTCAGTGAGCAGAAGTACAATTCAAGTGCGGGCAAATACCAGGAGATTGAAGGTCCTGCAATTGCAAAGAATATGCTTGAGAGGCTTGGTTTTGATGATTTGCTTGCAGATAGAGTTTGTTTTCTTGTAGGGCATCATCATACATATACTGCTATTGATGATATTGACTTTCAAATTCTTGTTGAAGCTGACTTTTTAGTTAATGTACATGAAGATGAAATATCTAAAGTTTCAGTGTTAAAAATAAGAGATAAGTATTTTAAAACAAAAGCAGGCAAGAGTTATTTAAAATTGATGTATCTAAATGAGGAAAATTAGATATTAAAAATAAAAAACGAGCTAGGCAAATTAAAATTGACTAGCTCTGTTTGTTATCATACTTAAATAACCTATACTTCAAATAGGTATACTATTTTGACAATACAAGCTTTCTACCTCAAGTTGTATTTTCCAAGCATACGTATTCTATCATTTTCCTTAAGAATAATATCATATAGATTTAAATCAAGTGCATTGCATATGGATGCCAAGTAAAATACATTTCTTCCGATATCTCTTTCAATAGCATCTCTGCAATTTTCACATAAGGTACCTTCGATATGGCTTTCCACAGAATTTTTCATTTCGTCTAGACTAACGTCATCAGGGATTTCCTGCTTATGTGCGGAAATAGTCATGCAACCGCATTGTGTAACAGTCTTTATAACTGCCCTATTAACTCTGGAATTTGAATCCTGATATTTCGTAATCAAATCAAGTATACTTTTATTTCTAATAAGTAATTCCTGTGCAGTGTATTGAAAATCATCAATAAGCATATCTTTCATATGATTCACCTCAGTATTAGATGTCTAGTCTAATTATACGTTCTTACTAGAGGTTATGTCAAATAAAAACAATGGTTTAACAAAAAATATAATTTCCATATATATTATTGTGACTATTTTTTGACATTGCAAATTCTTTGTAGTATACTAAAATTAATAGAAGTAAATATGTAGCTAATCAAACGCACTCAATGTTTAAAGGTGCGTTTTAATATTATATTCATTAACATCTTTAATAAGTCGATTATGGTTTGAAGCCGCCTTTGCTAGTATTAGCTCATAAATTTTGAAACGATTTTTTGATGGCTAGTAAGGGATATACATAAATATTGAAAATTCTTCCTAATTGGGTGGTTTCACAAGTAAGCAACCCAAATTCTTGCGCTTAAAGTTGGTGTGTTCTAAGTATCAAGCTTGAAAAATAGCCTAAGCTAATCCGAGCGGGTGCTTTTCACAGATAGTATTACCAAATATGTGCAGGAGGTTGGCGTTTAGGCTGGCTTCAAAACTCAAGCTCATTAGATAGAATATTGTTTTTGAGCTGGGTAGTAATTGACTTTTGCTAACTTAGAAAGTGGCTCAAAATTAATTCAACATGACTTAGGTTTTAGCACATAATATTTATTTGCTAAGCTAAAATTACAAAAGGAAATACATTAGGATATTGTTCAAAAAGGAGGCTACTTCTGAGAGTAGCTGAGTAATCCTTTGTACGAACATGGCGTGTTTGGAATGGAACTGTCAAAAATATCAGCGTACCTTTGCGAGGCAGAGGTTCTCCACTGAAGTCTTTAACAATATTTTTAGCCCCAATGGGGCGTGGAGGTTACTATGTATAATGTAGGAGATAAAATAGTATATCCTATGCATGGTGCAGGCATTATTGAGTCTATTGAAGAAAAAGAGATTCTTGGGAAGCTTTGTAGTTATTATGTTATGAAAATTCCAATCGGTGACTTAAAAGTAATGATACCAACTAATAATGTTAATGACATAGGAATACGTGATGTTATTAGCATTTCTGAAGCTGACAAGGTCTTTAAAGCCTTTAAAAATGAACCGCATGAATTATCTTCAAATTGGAATAAGCGCTATAGGGAAAATATGACTAAGATTAAAAGTGGCAATATATTTGAAGTGGCTGATGTTGTTGGATGTCTTATGCAGCGGGATAGAGACAGAGGACTATCTACAGGTGAGAGAAAAATGTTAAGCAGTGCAAAACAGATACTAATAAGTGAGTTAGTTCTTGCAAAAGGATTAAATCAGCATGAGGTTGAGGACAAGATTCAAGAATATCTTTATGCTGAGTAAAACTTTTGAAGGAGAGAAAACGTGTTAAATAGAATAATAAAAGCTTCTTTTTCTATTTTGGGAGCAGTTACTGGCTATAGCATTTTAAGAACAATTTTTATAAATAATAATATAAATATCAGTGAGAGTATTCGAATTTCTATTTTCGTTATATTTTCATTGTTTTTTTGCGCTGTATTTTATTTTGTATCTGCAAAAATTATTGAGTCCTTGGGTGGGTTTATCGACAAATTTGAAAGCCGGATACAAAATATAACTCTTTCTGAATTGCTTATATGTGCTATTGGGCTTATTATGGGTCTAATTGTTGCGAATTTAATAAGCATACCAATTTTGAAGATTGAGATACTAGGAGTAACTTTTGCAGTTTTAATTAATATATTATTAGGATTTGCTGGCGTGGCTCTTGCCCTGAAAAAAAAGAATGATAATTTTTCGGATTTTTTTAAGGATTCTAAAAACCCTTCAAAATCAGCTTCTTTAGGACAATCAAAGCTTCTAGATACCAGCACTATAATTGATGGCAGGATATTGGACATATATTCTACTGGATTTGTGGAGGGACACATTATTATTCCTTCTTTTGTACTAGAGGAGCTTAGGCATATTGCAGATTCTGCAGATGGAACAAGAAGGGCAAGAGGAAGGAGAGGCCTTGACATCCTGAATTTACTCCAAAAGGATAATAATTATGTGGTAAGAATAGCTGAACTGGACTATAAGGATATTCAAGAGGTGGATGAAATGCTGCTAAAGGCTTCACTGGAACTGAAATGTAAGTTGGTTACTACCGACTACAACCTCAGTAAGGTGGCAAGGCTAAGAGGGATTGATGTGTTAAATATTAATGATTTGGCAAATGCAGTTAAGCCAATTGCTTTACCTGGTGAAGAGATGAATGTCCAAATTATAAAAGACGGTAAGGAAGCTGGACAAGGTGTGGCTTTTCTTGATGACGGGACTATGATTGTTGTTGAGGGTGGAAAGAAATATTTAGGAGAAACAATCCAAATAATTGTAACAAGTGTACTTCAGACCTCAGCAGGAAGATTAATTTTTGCTAAGCCTGATAAATAATACTATTTCGCATTGACAAAGGGATTGTAGTATTTAAAATGCTAATAATTGAACTGATGGAGGTTATACGTAAAATTGGGTTTAAATAAAGAAGCTGGTTTAGTTAAGAACATAATAACTGAAAAGACAACAGCAATAATTACAGCTGCCGGAAAAGGCACAAGAATGAATTCCGACATAAACAAACAGTATCTTGATATTGCAGGAATACCTGTTTTGGCTAGAACAATAGCCTCCTTTGAGAAATGTGATGCTATTACTGATATTATTGTAGTTGTTAATGAAGATGACATTCAGTATTGCAGAAGTAATATTATTGAGCAATATAATTTTTCAAAGGTTAAAGCATTAATCCGTGGCGGTTCAGAACGTCAAAATTCAGTATATAAAGGTTTATGTGCTTCTGATAAAAGCAGTAAAATTGTGCTGATTCATGATGGTGCAAGACCCTTTGTGAGTAATAAGAATATTATTGATTGTGTATTAGCAGCAAAAGAATATGGTGCATGTGGAATAGGGGTTAGGCTTAAAGACACTATTAAAATATGTGACCAAAATGGCTTTGTAAAAACTACGCCTGACAGAAGCAGTTTATGGAGTATTCAGACGCCTCAAGCATTTACATATGACATAATAATGAATGCACATAAAATGGCAATCCAAAGTGGTTATATTGGTACAGATGATTTAGTTTTAGTTGAGAGACAGGGAATACAGGTTAAAATTATTGAAGGCAGCTATCAGAATATTAAAATAACTACGCCTGAGGATTTGATAATAGGTGAGTCAATTGCAAAAAGCATAGGGGATAGTATATAATTATTAACTCAATTTCCTACATAAAAGTCTTTGTTTTGTAAGCTAATCAATGGTTTATATCAAAAAATAATATAGAGCTTAATAAAGCTGGTGCAAATTTAATTCTTTGGCTTAACAAGACTTGCACCAGTATTTCCCAGCCTCGTTGAATCTAGTCGTTATAATGCTGTTACGCAGCAAAAGGCTTGAATACCTTTTCCTTGACCAAAAGCAGTAAGTCCTTCACCTGTTGTGGCTGTAATTCCAACACTATTCTCAGGGAGTCCTAGTAACTCTCCAATCACTTTTTGCATTTTAGATATTTTAGGGGATATTTTGGGATATGAACATTCTATGGTAATTGAAACATGTACAATTTTTATATTGTCCAGATATTTCAGTGCCTCCAAAACATAGGCTGAACTATCTGTAATTCCATTCTCTATGCACATTTTATCAGCTATTTTGCCTAAAATATTAACACCTGTAACTCCAGAAATAGCATTAGTCAGGGCATGAAGAACAACATCTGCGTCACTATTTCCTGCAAGAGGCGTTACACCATCAAATATAACTCCGCCTAGTATAAATTTTTTTTGAGTATTTTCAAAATCAAATTTATGGCTGTCTTGTCCTATTCCAACTTTCATAAGTTTGCCCCCACTTTTTAATTATAAAGTTTTTCACATTTTGTTTACTATAAATATTTACAATCATTATATTATACATGCTATAACACTTCAAGTGCATATAGAGTGCCTTTAAGACAATTAAATGACAAATTAGGTGTGGAAATATTTGAATTATAACATATTGGTTTTTTTGCCCATCGTTAAATGACTTAACTGCGGTATTTACATAAATAATTAAAATGATATAATCTCTAAAATTAGTGCATTTTTTCAGTTCGTTTGAGTTGAATTTTTTAGCCTAAAGATTCAGGTAATATATTTCTCAAAAAGCTAATAAATATGAAAAACATGTCAATACTAAAAGTATACGTTTTTATCCATGATTTGTTTTTAGTACAATTAATTACAAGTAAGTTAGTGGATTGGACTATGAAAAATACATTTTTAATACTGCATAATATTTTCATTATTTTTTATGCAATTATGAGGAGTGGGAGGTTTCTATGATAAAAAGGAGATTATTGGTATCAATATTACTTTTATTGGTTACGCTATTTACTGTTTTTCCGATGGGAACAGGTCAGTTCAAGGTTGAGGCTTCTGAAGCCTATAAAAGCATGGAACTCGCAACTGGTGTAGTCACTGCAACAAATGTAAATTTACGTACTGGTCCTGCAACTACTTTTGATATTATTTGTAAACTTAAAAAGAACCAGGGAATTACCATTATCGGAAAAATGGGAGATTGGTACGCTGTTTATGTAGGATCAAGCGGCAATGTGGGAGCAATTACATCTCAATATGTTAAGGTTGACACAACAAAGGAAACAACTAATAAAACCAATACAAAAACTGTTTCAGCTAAGGCTACGAAAGCTGTAAACACTGTCACTGCAACGGCTACGAAGGCTAAGGATATTTCATCTGATGAACAGGCATTGTTGGATTTAATAAATACAGAAAGAAAAAAACAGGGCTTAGTGGCATTAGAGTTTGATGCTAACCTAGTAAATATAGCAAGATTAAAGGCTAAGGATATGAAAGATAATAATTATTTTAGCCATACATCAAAATTCTATGGTTCACCTTTTGATATGATGAAAAAGTATGACATCAAATTTAGTGCTGCAGGTGAAAATATTGCTGGAAATCAGTCAGTTGAAAAGGCTGTAAAAGCTTGGTCAAATGAAAGTGGAAATAATCTATACAATAAAAAGTTTACACATACAGGTATAGGAATTGTGGACAGCCCAACATATGGAAAGATATTTGTACAGATGTTTATAAGGAAGACATAATGAATAATCATGAATACTATGTTCAAATATCATATAAATGAATTCTCTATTATAAAGTGCTTGAAATACTACCGACAATAGTTTCAAGCACTTTCATTATTACCCTGAATAAATTAAAACTTCTGATTATTAATTATGTTCTCCAAATCAAAAGGTGGAGCAATTGAAATTGTCTTGTCCTTCAAATAATCTAGATGCTTTGCTGGACTTGTAAAAGCAAAAGTAAGCTTATTAGCGCAAAGCATTTGATATTTTGCGCTGTATCTTTTATTTTCAGCATTTTTACCATATTTACCATCACCAATTATCGGATGGCCATAAAATGAAAGATGCGCACGAATTTGATGAGTTTTACCCGTTATTAGCTCTACTTCTAGCAAACTCAGGTTATCTAATGACTTAATAACGTTATATCTGGTAACAATTTTCACAGAATCTTTAGACTTTTTATCTGAGATAAAGACTTTGCTAATCTTCTCATTTTTCTCCAAGTAGTCAGTAAGCTCAGCTTGTTTCTTTTCCATAATGCCCGAAACAACGCAATTATAATACTTTTGTATTTCTCTGTGCTTTATTTTATCCAACATAATGTCCAGTGTTGCTTGGTTTTTTGCAAGAACAACCAAGCCGCTTGTGTTTCTGTCTAGTCTATGGCACAATGCAATATCAGTGCCATACTGTTTTTGAAGCTTGTCGATGAGAGTAGCTTCTTTTTGGTTACTATCAGGATGTACAGGAATACCTTGAGCTTTATTTACTACCAAAAGATTATTATCCTCAAAAACAACACTATAACCCTCATCACTTTTGCCAAACAGGAAGTCATCAATAATATAAATATCAATTATATCTCCGCTTGATACTACATAGTCTTCTTTTACTCGAACACCATTTACCTTAATGTCTTTTTTACGAAGTGCTTTGAATAACATACCAGATGTTAAATTAGGGAAAAAATCCCGTATTACTCTTTCGATTTTTTTGCTTTCGTGTTTGTTTTCTGCAATTACTGTTCTCATTTTATATTTTATTTAGGACAACAAAATATTAAGACCCAAATTTAATAAGGGATGTCATTATTTAGTTATTCTCAATTATCCTTTCCAACAAGCTATAATACTTATCACAGAGAGCTTCAGATTCTAGGCTTGAATTGCCTTCAGAAATTATTTTGAAAATTGGCTTATCAGCATCAGGCAGCAAAAAAACCCAACCTTGGCTTGAATATAGCTTAATTCCATCTAATAGCTCTATCTTTTTTAAATTTTGTTCATTTATAACCGTCTTCATAATTTTACCTTTTAATTCCCAAGGACAATGAATACTTTTCTTCATCATATAGAATTCTGGGATTTCAGACATAAGCTCGGTCAAACTGGTATTTGAAGAGCATATATATTCAACAATATAAATTAATCCTGCAATGGCATCAAAACTCAAAATAAACTGTTTAGACTCTTTATCAATACTATTATTTAAGATTTCATCCATTATTGCATAAGACGAATTTTTTGTTCTTTTAACCTTACAATTATATTTAAGTGCAAGCTTGTCAATTACCTCTGAACCTGTAATAGGTGCAAAGAAGGTTGACCCTGGGGTGGTTCTGAATATTATTAATGCAATAAATGCTTGAAATAAATCATCTTTTATTACGCTACCAGATTTATTAACTAATACAAGGTCTTCAGCGTTTTTGTCAATAACTGCTGCAAAATCATAAGTTGTGTTTTCAATGCTTTGCCTTATTTGATCCAAATCATAACTATTATTATATGTAAAACTATTTGTTGTGCAGCCTAAGTCATTAAGCATTGAAACTACCATTGACAATACAAATTCTGATTGTGAATAAACACATATCTTCAGCTTTTTCGCTTTAATTAGCGCAATATCAACTTTACTATATATTGAACGCATATAATATATGCTAAAATCAGTTATATTATTTAGTCGTCTTATTTGGTCGGCTGAACATCTTTTAAAATCTTCCTTAAAAAAAGAATTCTCGATTTTACGCTCATTAAACCGACTTATAGCAGCACCTCTTCCATCCATGAAGTCGACTCTAACCATATTATCATTTTCAATGTCAGTTTTTATATGTATGCCACCCTCAACAGCCAAAAATCCGATGGCAGCTCTTGCAATTGGTGTTAATAAACTACTCATGTTATATACTTCAACACCAACCGATAATATTCCTGATATGAATGCATGCTTAAACATTCTTGCTGAATTTGAATTTGTAGAACTGACAACAACTCTAGAACCTATTTTGAACTGAGAGCCATATGCTGCGCCCAGTCTTGTAGCAAATTCAGGAGATATATCTACATTTATAATTCCTGAGATACCGTTTTGACCATAAATTTTGTTAGTATGCTTTGTACCCCATATCATATTTCTATCAATAATTGCAAAAGGATCAATTATTTTTTCTGGCCAAACTTTTATATTTGGTTTAACAATAACTCGTTCACTAATTTTGCAACCTTCACCTATAACTGAATTTTCGAATAAGGATACATAGTGCTTTAGATTTACTCTGTTGCAAAGTATGGCACCTCTTAATTCACTTCCATACTCTATATAGCAATTGTCCCAAATAATACTTCGGACAATAGATACATCGTCTTCGATAATAGTATTGTTTCCAATTATCGTACAATTATCAATTAAAGTGCCATTTCCTATTTTACAGTTAGAGCCTATAATACACGGACCATTAATTTCAGCAGTACTTTCAATAACTGTACCCGAGCCTACCCAAACACCTTCTTTTATCTGAACTCCATCAAAATCTATTTTAAACTTTTTCTCTAATACGTCACATTGAGATTTTACATATGATCTTATATCACCTATATCACACCAATAATCTGTACTAATATATCCATACAGCTTTTCTGAAGCGAATAGGAGAGAAGGAAATACATCGTGGCTGAAATCAGTATTTTTATTAGGTTCTATATAATTAAAGATTTCTGGTTCAAGGATGTAAGTGCCAGTATTTACTGTGTCACTGAATATTTCTCCCCAACTGGGTTTCTCAACAAAGCCAGTAATGGAACCATCCGCATTAGTTAACACAACCCCATAATCAAGTGGTACGTCAACCTTAGTTAAAACAATTGTTGCAATAGAATTCTTTTCTTTATGAAAGTTTATTGCTTCAGCTATGTTCAAATTTGTTACAGAATCACCACTGATTACAATAAAAGATTCATCTAGAAAGCTCTGAGCGTTTTTAACCCCTCCAGCTGTCCCTAGAGGCGTATCCTCAAGAAAATATGTGATGTTGACTCCTAAATTTTTTCCATTACCAAAGTAATCCTTAATGTGTTGAGGATGGTACATTAGGGTAACACCAATATCGGTAATACCATATTTTTTTAATAAATTGATAGTATGTTCCATAACTGGCTTATTCATCACCGAAACCATCGGTTTCGGCAAATTACAAGTAAGCGGTCGCAGTCTTGAGCCTTCTCCGCCGGCCATAATAATAGCTTTCATAGCTACACCCCACGATACTGGTATTTTACTTCCTAGAAAAAATCCATACCATTATATTCAATATTTTTTTAAATAATCCTCTAAAAATTTCTAATCTAACACACCATAGCTTCCTTCTACCACCGAAATAGCATTATCCTTTTTAGTCGAATCCACATTGATTTCTAACTTTACAACAGTTGAAGCAATAGCGCCCGGGAATTTCCGCGGTATTATTTTTTGACTAAAGCCCACATGAAGACCATAATCTGAAGTATTCAGGTTTGCCATTGTTATTCCATTTGTTTTTAAATTGTTTATAGCTGTATTGGCATCATATAAGTTTGTATATAATGCAGTAATTTTCTCATCCATAGCTGTCTCCTCCAATATAGAAAATACCAATAAAATTAGTATTTACAAATATTAAAGAAATAACTAGGATAAAAGTACCATAATGCTATTACAATACATATACAGGGTTTTAATTTAAAAATAGACATTCAGCACTTACGCTGAAAATAAAACTCTGCAGAAAGTTGATATTAAATTATAACGTTCCTACATTAAAGTCTCCTTCACCTAAAATTTCCAGACAGGAATTTTTATATAAAAAGAATTTAACTTAAACTTCTCAGCTATTCCTAAAGGCAAATAATTTATTAAAAACAAAACTGATTAGAGTATAAAAAATCATACCAATAAGCTGAGATATATTTTTATTAATAATCAACTCCTCAACTAAAAATATAAGCAACCACCGCTGAAGTAAATAGCATATAACAAAAACTGCTGTAAAACGCAAGAATTGTTTTATTGTTGGTGCCTTGTTATCTTTAAATGTCCAAAGCTTATTCATAATAAAGCTATTAATAAAACCTGCAATATATCCTACAGTATTTGAGGTTTTGTAAGATACTCCGAAGCAATTCATTAATGTAAATAGTATTACTCCGGTTATTAATGTATTTACTACGCCTACTAAACCATATTTAATGAATTGACCAAACTTTTCGATAAATTTGTTTTTTAATAAGTTACAATTAATCATTTTTTCCTTTGTTTAAATAAAATATTGTTTAATAGTATAGTAAATATACTATTAATTAAATTTTACCATATCTTACTTTAAAATAAATAGCTGGTACAAAAAAATATATAATAAAAGATAAAAATTCGTTATTATTTTAATTTTTAAAAGTTGAATTGTTTTTAATGAAATGAGAGGAATTGGGAATAATAAAACATACCTGAACAAAAGAATAGGAGATTCAAATGATATTTAGACTTGGATTTGTAGCGATGACACTAGATTTGGAAAATTGCTCGCCGTCAGGTACAGTTACTTATGCAACATATAAAAACCTTAAGGACGAAAATGCTAGGAAAATAAGGCTTGCCCGAGTATCACGCTGTAATCTTGAAAATACGTTGAGAATACTTAAAAACAATGCTGCGCAAAATATTGAAGTATATAGGCTTACTTCCAAGCTGATACCTCTTGCTACCCATAATGAGCTATTTGGTTGGAATTACAGTGAAGAATTTCAAGATGAATTTAAATGTATTGGAGAATATATAAAAGCTAAGAACTTTAGGGTAAGTGCTCATCCAGACCATTTTACGCTATTGAATTCTGTTAAATCGGAAGTGCTTGAAGCATCAATCAGAGACCTTGATTATCATGTAAGAATGTTTGAAGCAATGGGGCTTGATGATTACAGGTATAAATTAGTACTTCATGTTGGTGGCATGTACGGTAATAAACAAGAAGCAATTGAGCGATTTAAAACAAATTTTATAAATCTTCCTGATAGAATACGCAAACGGATTATTTTAGAAAATGACGATAAATCCTTTACAGTGGCTGATGTATTGGGTGTTTGTGAAGATTTGAATATTCCAATGGTATTAGATGTTCACCATCATAATTGCGCAAACAATGGTGAGCCAATAGAGGAATTTTTGCACAGGATATTTAACACATGGAATCACGAAGTATATCCTCCAAAGCTTCATTTTTCAAGCCCCAAAAGCATAAAGGAATATCGCAGCCATGCAGATTATATTGACTATTCAGACTTCGTAAACTTTTTGAATACGGCAAAGGCTTTTAATAGAGATATTGATTTTATGCTTGAGTGTAAAATGAAGGATAGAGCATTGCTGGAGCTTTCTGAAAAGCTAAAGAAAGCTGAGGATATAATTCAGCTTAATAAAGCAACCTTTAAAATATAACTAAAATCTATTAAATTTGAATAAAATTTTTAAACAATGAAATAATTAATAATAAGATATTGATTTAGCAGATAATTTTGTTGTTAAGTCAAAACAAAAATAATAATTCTGAGAAAGGAAGTTGTACATGGGTAAAGGTAAAAATAAGGCTAGTAGTGACAATCCTACATTTGATAATGATCAGCTTGGTGAAAATAAGAGTAGTAATGGCGGTGGAAAAACTAAAAACAAAACGAATAAGTGATTGTTTTTTTAATAAAAGGAGAATTGTGTAACCACCGATTCTCTTTTTATTTTACGCTACCACTTAATTTTGGTACTTAACTATGGTGGGTAAAAATTTTAGAGAACTAATTCCCCTTTCGACGAAAAGCTTTGTGCTTTATAACAGTGTTACATATAATTAAGTCCGGATTTCTAAAATTTAACTAAAATATATAAATCAGTAATTCTTACCTAAAGTAAAAGTAGGTATAACTAAAACTTCATTTATTCCACATGACAAAATTTAATGATATAATATAGCGAGGCAAGAAAATGTCCCCCGCTTTTACAAGTGGCGGGTACCGCTTCGGTTTTCAGGCAGTGAGAATATCTCCCGCCTCGCTTACACGCCGCTGATGTACTTAAATTTTTCTACAATCGAAAAATTTAATTTTGAATCTAGCGTTATAACTCGCGTTTAAAAATATATATATTTCTATGTTGTTGTTTTTAATTCAGAATTAATAACGCAACTTTACCAGATTAATATTATAGATGTTTAGACATTATTAATGTAAAGTTGCATAACAAATAATTAAATCGGAGAATTCAAATGATTACAGTATTGTCATTAAGTCCAGCCGTAGATAAAATCTATGTGATAGATGATTTTTGTACAGGAGAATTATACAGGGTAAATAATTGTATTCAATCGGCTGGCGGCAAGGGTGTCAATGTAACTAGGGTTTCTAGAATGTTAAAAGCTGAGGTGGCTGTACTAGGCTTTAAAGCTGGCAACACCGGTCAATGGTTGGAGGAAAATATCCTTGGAACAGGGGCAAAGTCATATTTAATAGAAGTAGAAGGGCAATCAAGGACAAATAATAATATTATAGACAAGGTAAATAAGAGAGAAACAGAAATATTAGAAGATGGGCCCACAATAAGTGATTATTCTTGGCAAATGTTTCTTGAAAGTTTTCATAAAAATATAAAAAATACAAAAGTATTTGTTTGTTCTGGAGGACTTCCAAAAGGTCTAGGAACTGAAACTTATAAAAGGCTTATTGAAGAGGCAAACAAGCTTGGTATTAAGACAATTTTGGATGCCAGTGGAGATGTACTTAAGCAAGGAATTAGTGCTAAGCCTTATCTGATAAAACCAAATTTGAGAGAGCTTTCAACATATTTTCAGACACATTTTACTACTGAGAATGAAATTCTGAATGCCTGCAAGGAGATAATAAATAGAGGTGTAAAGGTTGTTGTCACTTCATTAGGGGCAGATGGTGCGCTAATGGTGAGTGAAAATGCTGCATACAAAGCATACCCGATTAGTGTTAATGTGGTAAACACTATAGGCTCTGGGGATTCAATGGTAGCAGGCATCAGTACTGGACTTGCAGAGGGTATGGGTCTTTTAGACTGCTTCAGGCTTGGTGTTGCATGTGCTTCATCAAATACCGAATTTATTGAAATTGGTTTGATAAATATTGAAAAGGTTGAACAATTAAGAAAAGAGATTGTAATTGAAAAGATAGCGTTTGAAAAATAATATTACCCATTATATTTTGTTTCTTAACATAGGAATAATTGTTAGCTTAGGATTGATGAATTTTAAGTTAGGAAAAGAAGCAGCTTGTCTAGTTAGAAAAAATGAGTTGGAGGTTACTATGAATATTATTGAACAATTGATTAAGGAATTTAATTTGAAGCCTTTTCAAGTACAAAATACTGTTAATTTAATTGACGAAGGCAATACTATACCTTTTATAGCTCGTTACAGAAAAGAAGTAACAGGCGAATTAAATGACCAAGTGCTTAGAGAATTATACGAACGCTTAGTATACTTGAGAAATCTGAACGAAAGGCGAGAGGATGTTAAAAGGCTGATAGATGGGCAGGGCAAGCTCACTGAAGAAATTAGCAAGGCATTAGATAAAGCAGTGACGCTTCAGGAGATTGAAGATATTTATAGACCATACAAGGTAAAAAGAAAGACTCGTGCATCAATTGCAAAAGAGAAGGGATTAGAGCCTTTAGCAACAATTATTTACGCTCAGATGCCATCACGAACTACGGTTGAGGAATTAGCATTAAAATATATTGATGCGGAAAAGGGCGTAAATACTATAGAAGAAGCAATATCAGGTGCAATGGATATAATAGCAGAGGAAATTTCTGATAATGCAGAATACCGAAAAGCTTTGAGGGAAATTATTTTCAGAGAAGGTTTAATAGTATCCACTGCTAAAAAGGAAGAGGATTCTGTTTACAGAATGTATTATGATTTTAAAGAGCCTGTTTCTAAAATAGCAAATCATAGAGTTTTAGCTATAAACAGAGGTGAAAAGGAAGAGTTTTTACAAGTAAAAATAGATGTGGATAGCTCTAAATGCTTAGTGTACCTTAAAGGAAAGTCAATAAGGAACACTAATGCCGATATGGGAAGATATGTTGAGCTTGCAATTGAGGACTCCTACTCTAGATTAATTTTTCCATCACTTGAAAGGGACGTTAGGAATAAATTAACTGAAGTGGCACAGGAACAGGCAATTAAGGTGTTTTCCGAAAATCTTAGAAATCTTCTGCTGCAGCCACCAGTCAAGGATAGAGTCGTATTGGGATTAGATCCTGCTTACAGGACAGGCTGCAAGATTGCTGTTGTTGATGAAACTGGAAAGGTTCTCGAAACTACGGTAATATATCCTACTCCGCCTCAAAATAAAGTGGAAGAGGCAAAGGTTAAGATTAAAAAATTAATTGAAAAGTACAAGGTTGATATTATCTCTATCGGAAATGGTACAGCTTCAAAAGAATCAGAAATGTTTGTAGTTGAGCTCTTAAGAGAGATAGACAGAAAAGTTTATTACATGGTTGTTAGTGAGGCGGGTGCTTCTGTATATTCTGCATCAAAGCTTGGAGCTGATGAGTTCCCAGACTTTGACGTGGCACTTCGTAGCGCAGTTTCAATTGCTAGAAGACTTCAGGATCCGTTAGCAGAATTGGTAAAGATTGATCCAAAGGCTATTGGTGTGGGACAATATCAGCATGATATGAATCAAAAAAGGCTGGATGAATCTTTAGGCGGTGTGGTAGAGGCTTGCGTAAATAATGTTGGAGTTGATTTGAATACTGCTTCAGCACCGTTATTATCATATGTTTCAGGGGTATCAGCTGCTATTGCCAAAAATGTAGTAGAGTATAGGGAACAAAATGGTAAATTTAAAAATAGAAGCGAAATTAAAAAGGTTAAAAAGCTTGGCGACAAAACCTTTGAGCAATGTGCTGGCTTCCTTAGAATAGCTGATGGTGACAATATACTTGATAACACCTCTGTCCATCCCGAATCCTATAAAGCCGCTAAAAAGCTTTTAGAAAAAATGGATTATAAATTATCAGATGTACAGCTTAAAAAGCTGAATGGGTTGGATAAAAAGGTAGAGCAATATGGTATAGTCAAGGTTGCAGAAGAGCTTGAAGTTGGAGTGCCTACATTAAGAGACATTATTAATGAGTTGCTAAAGCCTGGAAGAGATCCAAGAGATGAGTTGCCAAAGCCTGTACTTCGAACAGATGTACTTAGCATGGAGGATTTACGACCTGGAATGGTGCTTACAGGAACGGTTAGAAATGTTGCTGACTTTGGTGCTTTTGTTGATATTGGCGTACATCAAGACGGACTTGTGCATATTTCACAGCTTGCAGATAAGTTCGTAAAGAATCCTATGGGGATAGTGGCTGTAGGAGATATTGTCAAAGTCAGAGTTCTGGAGGTTGATGTTGAAAGAAAGAGGATTTCACTTAGTATGAGGGAGGTTAATTAAAGGCGAAGTATTATTTTTGACTGAGGTCATAGTGTTTATCCATTCACCAAATAATTCATACACTCTACAACGCAAGTGGCTTTTAACATTAAAAAGTTAACTTTATAAAGAGGCAAGAAAATGTCCCCCACTTTTATAAGTGGAGGATACCGCTTTGGTTTTCAGGCGGTGAGAATATCTCCCGCCTCGCTTACACGCCGCTGATGTAATGAAATTCAATCAAAAATATCATTTTGAATCTAGGCGTTATAAAATATTAGAATATCACATAAAAATTATTTGAGATTTTTTCAAAGTGTGATAATATGTTATATTGTTATGTGATAAAATATTATATTATATCTATGTATCATATTATTATACGCAAAATTATTTATGTAGTTATAAATGAAAATCAAAGACTCAAAGTGTAGTATGCACACTTATGGTTTAGAAAGAAGGAAAATAATGGGGACACTAAGCAATGCTGTTCGTTTATTAACCAAAAGGCCATCGATACTTGTATTGACTATAATACTCAGTGTAATAATAAGTATTGTTGAAAACCTTTTTATAATGCTATTTTACGGGGTTTCGATGTTTAAGGCAGGAAGTCCTTTTGATGCTTACATTAACATAATTCAATTTTTAGTTAATACAATGCTTGTACCACAAACAGCAGTAAAAGTAATTCTCATTTTGGCTATACTTATTGTAGTGGCTGCATTAGTTTTTGGACTGTTATTTTCTGGATACTTCAATATTTTAAGCATTGGTGTGCAGGGTAAGTCAAAAAAGGAGGGTAGTGAATTTATTTCAGGAGTTAAAAAGTACTTCTTTAGAATGATTTCATTGAACTTATGGACATTATGTTTAAGTGTATTATTTTTCATTTACCTTTTCATAGCATTAATTCCCGCTGCAATATTTATCGACAGTGCTTTTAGTGGTTCTATAAATATATTTGCCGGCATTTTACTATTTATTATTACTATATTAGTATTATTTTTTAGTTATGCATTTTTCAGACAGTATTTAGTATTTTGGTATCCATCAGCAATGATATATGACAAAAATCATTTTAAAATAGCTAAAAAGATATCAGACAAGAATTTTTGGACTTTATTATCAAAATTGATTATTTTTGACGTTGCTGCTTTGGTATTTGATTCAGTCTATATAATAGCCAATTTTTCTCTGGCTAATGCACAGGTTGTTTCAGGAACTACAAGTAATCTATTACTTATTATAAATATTGTCTATAAGACAATTTATATTGCACTGTTGGTATGCTTTATATTCTCGTCCTTCAATAAGTATAATAAAAATCAAAATAAGATTGCTACTGAAGCTTAAAAAATATCCAGTAAAAGATAAGCAAGAATAATTAGTAAGATTTCATCTTCAATTTTTTCAGTTAAAAGTAGTAATATGAGACCTACTAGGATTAAATCATCTATATAAATATCGTGTCCCAAAATGTTAAACAGAGCTTTTTCAGATCTTTCAGATTTATCACCAGAGCCAAATAGTGATGTGAGAAAGCCGAATGCTGGGGGATTCTTTTTTTCTCTGGCAATTGGTGCTTCATCGGGTGGTAAAGCATGTTGATCTGATATTGATGTGTCTAAATTAGGCATATTCAAATTGTGATCTTTAGAATAAGATTCACTTTTTTTATACTTTCTAGATTTTGGTGTATGCTTGCTATAAACCATACTTATATCCATGCTTAGTATTTGATTTAATTACATTACCTACTAGCATGGACTCGGTCCCCCTTTTACGTTTTATTCCAGTTGTTTCCGCATAACGTCTTATCGATCATCAGAATCATCAAATAGTTTTGTTAAGCTGCCCATTTGCATAAGCTTCATACACTTTTTAAGTTTTTTTTGCCTGTTTTTGCTTAAATAAGGATTAAGTGCATTTAGTAGATTTACCTTTGGATCATTAGGTGAAAGTGCGTTCATAGCCTTTTTAACTTTTCTTGTTAAATCATTTGCTTGGTCTGTTTCTTTATTGGTATCTTTATTATTTTCTTTATTTTTTGACATTTCTGCTTCACTAGACGTGCTTGAATCATCTTCTGATGGGCTTTCTTCATTTGTGCTGTTACTAGACATAAGCATGTTTAGTAAGCCCTTAACATTTTCAGGGATATTTGCATTTGAGTTTTGTCCTCCTAGCATTTCTGCTATTTGTTTAAATTTCTCGCCCATGTCGTCACTCATTCAAATACCCTCCCAATTACAAGTTTATACTAATTTGCATTTAAAAATGTGGAATCATTTTTTAAATGGCCGCATCTGCGGCGACAGGACGTAGTCCGCAAAGCTTCAGCGGTGATTTAAAAATAGTTCCTCTATTTTTAAATACGAAATAGTATTACTTGGATTTTAAAAAATCATTTACTTTTTTCATTATTGCATCGCTGTCTTTTCCAAGCATCTTTTCTAATTTATCTAAATCTTCCTGAGTTATTTTCTTTTTTATTTCATCTTTATCTATATTCATATTTTTGATTTTATCTTCATCTATTTCATTAATTTTTTTCATTAATTCGTCTTTATCAATTTTAGCCATTTTTTTTTGGAATTCTTCCGGACTTTCTTTTTTTAGCATTTCAATGGCTTTATTTAATTTTGATTGAACCTTTTTATCTGACATCATTTCTTGCAATTTTTTACTTAATGAATCTCCCATATAATCCTCCCACGCCACATCCGGCACAAATTTGGTTAAATACTTAGTTGAGAACTTTGCTTAGCAGAGGTAAGTAGTTTTCACTCTTGCACTCACAAGGCTAAACCATTCGAGGTTTTGGGGTTTGATTGCCCAAATCCACAAAAAATTGCTAGTATAGGTACGCCACATATTTGACAATTCTATTTCAACACACCATATTTGCACAAATTTATTTTTCGAGCTAACCTCCATTTTGCCAGTATCGCTGGCGGCACAAACAGTAAAGAAAAGACACTTGTGGCTTTTCACTACTCAAAAATGCACTATATTTGCATAAAATTAATTTTCGAGCTAGTAACAGTTTATGCCAAGTGGTATGCATAATATGTACAAACTACACTTCTTAATTTGAAATAGAAGCTTGGATATATAACCCAAGCTTCTATTAAGTACTTCTGGCCATCTAATAGGCGCTTGCATTAAATTAATCGCAGCAGCTATCTTCTCTGCAGCAGCAAAGATAAATTAACAATAGTATTATTGCTAGCCAAATTAACCAATCGCAATCATCAAATAAGTCTGAGAAGCAACCAGAACCACCATTGCAGCAGCAGAAGAAAATTACTGCTAATATAATTAGCCATTCACATCCAAAGCCGCTGTCACAACTTTTACTTCCACCAAAACATCCCATAACTTTACCTCCAATAAATAATTAAGATATTGCATAATATGTAAATAGAATAAAAGTTGTTACATTAATAAAACTTATTTTGAAAATAATAAATGTTGGTATATTATATAAGTAAATAACTTAACTTTCTCAATTGAAAATAACTCAAATAAAATAATTCTAGATAAGGGGATAAAATTATGTTTGATGTAATTATAATTGGCAAGGGTCCTGCTGGCATTTCAGCTGCACTTTATACTGTAAGAGCAGGGTTAAGAACACTAATAATAGGTCAAGACAAAAGTTCCTTAATGAAGGCTGATAGAATAGAAAATTACTATGGATTTGCTGAACCAGTTTCGGGAAAATATCTTTTAGAACAGGGAGAAAAACAGGCAAAGAGGCTGGGAGTCAAGTTTGATGACAATGAAGTGATTGCCATAGAAAAGGGTGAATATTTTGATGTCTATACCACAAATCAAAACTATTCCTGCAAATCGGTATTATTGTCTACTGGACAACAAACTGTAAAACTAAAAATTGACAGATTGACTGAATTTGAAGGCAGTGGTGTTAGTTACTGTACAACTTGTGATGGATTCTTTTATAGAGGACTCAAGGTTGGTCTGGTGGGTTATAAGGATTATGTAATACATGAAGCTATGGAGTTAGAGCCTCTTACTAAAAATATTACTATTTTTACAAATGGAAATGAATTAGAGCTGTCAGATAAATACATTAAGCTTGCTTCAAAATTTACATTAAACAAGAATGTAATTAAGGGTGTTGACGGAAAGGATGTTATCGAAAGTATAATTTTCAATGATGGGACAAAAGAAACTATTGATGGGCTATTTATTGCCTTTGAATCAGCTTCAAGCATAGATTTTGCAAGAAAGCTTGGTGTAATAACACGAAAAAATTCTGTAGTTGTTGATGAAAACCAGATGACTAACCTTAAAGGATTATTTGCTGCAGGTGATTGTACAGAAGGACTCAAACAAGTTTCAACCGCGGTTGGACAGGGTGCTGTAGCAGGTAAACAAATGATTTCATATATAAGAGACTTATAAACCAGAATATTGTATCTATGTGTTTTGGGCAATAAAGTCAATTACGGTTGAAACCTTCGCCTTCCATGTGAACATGTGATTTTTGAGGATTTCAACGGTTTGGGTTTTAGGTTTTGTACGTCAGGAGACTTCAGCCTCAAACCCAAACTATCGTTCCATATCATCGGATATTCAGCCGATAGTAATTGACTATAATAAACTTAATTTTGGTTCGAAACCTGCTACTATATCGGAAATACTCCAAAATCCTTAAATATATTGCCACAGCTTGAAAAAATTTACATTGAGTGATAAAATATGACTACTAGAAAAAAGCTTACGCAAAATTTAGGAGATAACGTATGTTTGCAATTTTTATTTTATTATGGGTTATTTCTGTATTGTTAATTTATGCAAACCCCAAAACCACATGGGCTTGGTGGGGAAGTGCCTGTTTGTTCTTGAATGGGTTTGGTGGTGTTGCTATGATATTTAGTGACAATATTATACCCTATGTGGCAAAGTTAAATAATGCTACATTGGAAAAATATTGTATTATTATGAAATGTATTGCAAATATATTGCAACATTACTTTGCAACTTATGCATTTATTTGCTTTGCACTTTACCTTACGAAGTTTTTAGGCATTAAGATTAGGACTGTTACAAAACACTTCATTTTGTTTGTATTAGCAATTCCAAGTATTGTGACATTCATTATATATCCTCAATTTGAGCCTAGTTATATACTATTATCAGCATGGGTGGTTCCATATACTTTAATTGCAAATGCTATACTAATTATTAGTATTATTAAAGAAAAAGAACATTCTGAGAGATGTCAAAAGATAATGGTATGTATCTGTGCAAGTCCTACTACATTATCATTAATGTGGACTAGTTACTTATCGGTAGCTATGGGCGTGTATGGTGCATGGGAGTTAAATATTTATATAATATTAGCTCAATTTATTATATTTGTCACAATAGCATTAAAATATGGAATACTTGGTATAAGGCTGAGAGTTGAAAGATGCAATCTAGATGAAGCGATAGATACAACAATGGGAGGTATGAGTATAATATCTCATGCTATTAAAAATGAATCTGCAACTATTAATCTATGTATTGATACAATACGGGCAACTGTGGACTTAGATTCAAGTACTGAGAAGAAATTAAATATAATTAAAAATTCAAGTAGAAATTTATCAGATTTTGCTCAAAGAATTAATAAATTCAGGATTTATGATATGGACTTAGAACCACATGACCTAAAGAGCCTAGTTGAGAAAACAATTACGCAGGTTTCTCCTATGCTTTTAGGCAGGGATATTAAAATAATTAACAGGTGCAAAGAAAATATTACTGTAACTATAGATTCCGTTCATGCTTCAGAGGTTCTTAAAAACTTGATTATCAATTCAATTGAAGCTATTGAAACTAGTGGAATTATTAGGATAGAAACAGAATATGTGAATAATAAGGTTTGTTTATCTGTTATAGACAATGGAATTGGGATTGCTCCTGAAAATATTGAAAAGGTACTGACTCCATTTTACTCCACTAAAAAGAGTAATAGCAATTTTGGACTTGGACTAAGCTACTGTTATAGAGTTATGAAATGTCACAAGGGAAACCTAAAAATATCTAGTAAAGTAAATCAAGGAACAAAAATGTCACTATTATTTCCGGTAAAAAGGGTCTTTAACTTAAATGGCATTTCTGCAAAGGCTGAATCAAATAACTAATTCAACTTTTCATAAAGTCAATTACGGTTGAAACCTTTGCCTTTCAGACGAACATGTGCTTTCAAGCATTTATTTGAGGGTTTCAACGGTTTGGTTTTTGGGTTTGTACTTCAGTAGGCTTTATCCTAAACCCCAAACTATAGGCTTTCAGCCGATAGTAATTGACTTAATTAGTTTGAACCTGCACTTTTCAACTGAAAAATTTGACTAACAATTAATGGTTATAAAATCAAAAATAGGGAACTTATAGAATGTCTATAGGTTTCTTTTTGAGTTTATATACTTTTTATAAAAAATACTTACATGTTAGAATACTTCCTTAAGCTTGGGCATAGAAATAATTGTGTAGGGAAATAATCATAAATCAGATTTAACATTTTAGTGTGAGGTGGCATAAAGATGCGAAAACTACTAAGTTTTATTTTAGCATGTGGGATTATAATGACTATTTTTACAGGCTGTGCGTTTCTTGATAAGTATGGAGATGCTGCAAATAGTGACGAGTTGACTCCCACCAGTGGTGTTACAATGGGTGACACTGAAGCAAGTGGGTTAAAGGATAAAACCCCAGTTCAACTATACTTTATAAATGAGCAGGGTAATAAACTTTCACCTGAAACCAGATATATAGATAATGCGGAAGTAAATAAAGGAAATGCATATCTAGCTACAGTAGTATTAAAAGAGCTTATAAAAGGCCCGGTAAAAGGAAGCCAACTGCAACCTTCTGTTCCAGAGGGAACAACTATTCATTCTGATGTAACAATTAAAGATGGAGTGGCTATAGTGGATTTGTCAAAGGAGTTCATTAATAAGCATCCAGGGGGAAAGAAAAAAGAGCAGTTAACACTTTATTCAATTGTAAACTCACTTACCGAAATAAAGGAAATTAAATCAGTACAATTTAAAATTGAAGGCAAGGTAAAAAAAGAGTTTAAAGGGAACTACCAAATTGATGTTGCGTATCCAAGATCAGCATACATAATTTCATCACAGCCAACAGGAAATAGTAGCAGTAGAGTTGAAGCGGCTAAAGACGATAAGGAGTCAACAAAAGATGATAGTAAAGAAAAGTTAAAGGAAGAGACCCCAAAAGACAAAAAAACTACTACAGAAAAAATGGAAGATGCTGATGATGTAGAAACAATTGGGGATATAGATGGGGAATTGCTAGAGTGAAAATAAACTCAAACTTAAAAATGTATATATAAATAACTCTATTTTTAAACATAAGTCTATCGGTGTTCAGATGTCAATGGATGTTGCACAATAAAAGGCACGAATTAGTAATGGCTTGGAAAACTTTAGAGAATATTTGCTTAGGCTATAATAAGGGTGTTTGCACTAAAATCATACATGGATTTGAAAATATTTCTGAGCTATTATGAATGAATACAAATTTAATTAATAATGAGGTATCTAAAGGTGACTGTATAATGTAGTTATTGTACACTACCACCCATATAGATACCTTATATTTTATTTGATTTTTCAGTTTTCAAAATTATTTTAGTGTTGTGATGAATTTGTAGAATTAGCAGATAAAGCATTATTAATCAACTTTAGCACATAAAAAGTCCCCCACACCTAATTTGACTATAGTATCAAACCTAAGCAGGGCTGGTTGAAGCTATAGTGGGATTAACTGTTCAATGTCCACAGCACCCGCCACAAACATGTTTGTTAGGGCAATCTCCGCCACTTGATTTTCTTGATTGAATAATATTTATATTTTTAAATACAGCTTCTAAATCGTTGCTTCCACAATCAGGGCAGCTTATTTGCTTATTCTCACGTTCACTCATTTTAGCCATTATATTAAATTCATTGCCGCACTTTGAACATTTCAAATCATAAAAGGGCATAGTATAGAACCTCCTGTATAGAAAAAGATAATTTTATTTTATCATAATCTAAGAATAAGTTTAAGCTTGTTTAAATAAAATCAAGGTTAAACCCGCGTATAAATAATGTCTTATAAACAAAAAATAATCATCAGCACTTCATGGCTATTAGTCCGAAGAACAAGTTTGTGCAAGTTTTATACATTTTTGAGTTCTCCATAGAATATACACTATTTTATTGTGCCCAAAGTTGGGTGGAGGTTTTTATGCATACAGTTTGGAAAGGTTCAATAAGCTTTGGATTGGTAAATATACCTGTTAAAATGTTTACAGCAACAGAAGACAAGGATGTAAGGTTTAAATATATTCACAAGGAATGTAATACACCCGTTAAATATAAGAAAATGTGTCCTGCCTGTAATAAAGAGGTGCAGCCTGATGAAATAGTTAAGGGCTATGAATATGAGCCGGGGAAATTTGTCATTCTTACAGAAGAAGATTTTGCTTCTATAGATACAAAAAGTGAAAAAGCGGTTGAAATATTGGATTTTGTTAAACTAGAAGAAATTGACCCGGTTTATTTTGATAAAACATATTATTTAGCACCACAAGAGACAGGTGGTAAGGCATATACGCTGCTTAGGGAAGCACTTAACGGAAAAAACAGAATTGCTGTTGCCAAAATAACTATTAGAGAGCGCGAATCACTGGCCGTTATCAGAGTATACAACAATGTTTTAGTTTTGGAAACAATATTTTATCCTGATGAGGTCAGAGATTTCAAGCAAGTTCCTGGCATTCCTGAGAATTTGCAGACTACAAAGGCTGAATTAGACATGGCTTCACAGTTGATTGAAAATCTCACAGATGTATTCAACCCTGATAAATATGTTGACACATACCGTGAAAAGCTTTTTGAACTAATTACAGCAAAGGTTGAAGGTAAGGAGATCTTTGAGAAAAAAGAAGCTCCAAAAGAAAATGTAATAAGCTTAATGGAAGCATTACAGAAAAGTATACAAATGTCAAAAGGAGCTAAGCAGGAAAATAGCAGTAAGACAGAAAAATCAGAAAAAGCCCAAAAGACTCAAAATAAGAAGAATCCAACTAAAAATGA
This sequence comes from Bacillota bacterium, assembly GCA_023416275.1. GTDB lineage: Bacteria > Bacillota > Clostridia > Acetivibrionales > DSM-1351 > Ruminiclostridium. The sequence goes on from JAEZIB010000038.1 coordinate 44,490, forward strand.
AGCTGACGATGAAAAGCCTAAAACAAAAACGAAAAAGGCAAAGGAGACAGTTAAAACATGAACTGGATAGCTCCAATGGATCCAATTAGTTGTGACACTGTAAAGGAGGGTTCAGAATATATCCATGAAATAAAATGGGATGGTATTAGGGGATTGGTTTATTTACTAAATGGACAGCTAAATATATATACAAAGAAGGGTAATATAAGAACTGCATTTTATCCCGAGCTTGGTGCTATATATGACGAATTTAAAAGCAATGATATCATATTAGACGGTGAGATTATTGTTTTTGATAAAAATGGAATGCCTTCATTTTATAACAGCTTAGTACGTGAAAGTGTTAAGAGCCAAAAGAACATAAAATACTATCAGAATAATTATCCTATAAATTATATAGTTTTTGATATTCTTAAGTACAGGGACGAGCTATTGACAAGTTATCCTTTACAACAGAGAAAGCGGCTTCTAGAACAGCTGTTAGGTTCATTGGTAAATAGAAATAACACAATTTACTTATCAGAAGTTTATACAGATGGACAAGAATTATTTGAAAAAATGAAGCAAAAAAATATGGAGGGAATTGTTTCAAAGAAACTGAACAGCATGTATTTGCAAGGTAAACATCATGATGCTTGGTTCAAAACTAAGTTTACCAAGAAAATGCTTTGCATTATAGGAGGTGTGATTTGGAAGTACGGAGACCCCAATTCTCTAGTATTAGGGATTAAAGCAAACGAGGATAAAAAAATAAAATATATTGGAAAAGCTTCTTTAGGGCTAAAGGGATCGGATTTAAAGCTGCTTAAGGAATACAGAGATAAGCTGATACAGGAGGAGTGCCCATTTTCAGAGAATAGTATAGAAGGTTTGGACACAAAAGAAAATGAGCTTACATGGGTATCTCCTTTAATTACTTGTTGGATTAGTTATCTTGAGCTATCTAATGATGGTCACCTAAGGCATCCAAAAATTTTAGGATTTTCATCTATGCCTGCGGAAGAAGCTAATGGAAAGGTGTTTACAGACTAATGGATATAGTGGATATAAAGGTAAAAATCGAAAATAAGGTGATAAACTTAACAAATCCTGAAAAACTACTTTGGCCGGAGGCTGGTATCACAAAAAAACATTACGTTGAGGCAATGACTATATTAGCACCATTTATGATAAAGTATTCTAAAAACAGGTTATTAACTGCTATAAGATATCCTCATGGAATAGGAGGTAAAAGCTTTTTTCAGAAAGAAAAGCCTGATAATACACCGGAATGGGTTAAAACTGTAAAATTTAATGACAAAAACTATATTGTATTAAATTCTGCTGCAACTATTATCTGGCTGTGTACTCAGGCAGTTTTGGAGTTTCATACAAGCTTTAATATATACAATAATTTAGATCATCCCTCCCATTTGGTATTTGATCTTGACCCTGATGACAATCAGGACTTTAGAGATGTTGCAGAAATAGCTTTGAGTATATATGAAACACTTGAATCCTTAGGTGTAAAGGGGTTTGTAAAAACGTCAGGAGCTTCAGGTCTTCAAATATATATACCAACAGCATCAAAATATGACTACGATACTGCAAGAAAATTAAATGAGTTTTTTGCGCAGTATTTTGTTCAAAAGCTAAACAAAAAATTGACCATTGAGAGGTTGAAGAAGAACAGAGAAGGTAAAACATATTTTGATTATCTGCAAATGTGGTATGGGAAAACAATAATAGCTCCATATTCACCAAGGGCTGTAATGAGCGCTGCTGTATCAACACCTTTGGAATGGGAAGAACTGAATTGGGCTCGTCCGGAATTGTTTACGCTAAACAATATAGCTGCTCGGCTTGAACAAAAAGGTGATTTATTTGAGGCAAGCCTTCAGTGTGAAAATAATGAGCAATTAGATGCAATTTTAAAAAAGCTCAATGCAACTAACCATTGATAGATTTGAACACCCATAGACTAAGTTAATTTTAAGAGGCTGAATAGTTACAATTGAGGTCGAGTTTTCTTGATTTATTCCCTAAATAGTTGTTATATTCTTTAAATTTGTATACAATGAAAATAATGCAGTTTTTGATAGGAAAATAATCCATCATAATATGTAGAGTTAGTTAATTATTAGGCTGCAAAAGGAAATTGTAAATGGAGGGGATAAAATGAGAGTGTTGGTAACTGGAGGAGCAGGTTATATAGGAAGCCACACCTGTGTTGAATTAGTGTCTGCAGGCCATGATGTGATAATTGTTGATAATTTATGTAACAGCAAGGAAATGGTACTAGATAGAATACAGAAAATTACTGGCAATGATATAGGATTTTATAAAATAGATATTACAGACAGAGATGAATTGGAAAAGATATTTATCAATGAAAAAATAGATGTTGTAATTCACTTTGCAGGATTAAAGGCTGTAGGTGAATCAGTAGCTATACCGCTTAAATATTATTACAACAATTTGACAAGTACGTTTATACTATGTGAGTTAATGCAGAAATATGGAGTAAAAAACTTGGTGTTTAGCTCATCTGCAACTGTTTATGGTAATCCGATAAGTGTTCCCATTTCTGAAGAATTCTCGCTTTCATGTACAAATCCTTATGGCAGAACAAAGCTTATGATAGAAGATATCCTAAGAGATTTATATATAGCAGATAATACATGGAATATAGCAATATTACGATACTTTAATCCTATTGGTGCACATATCAGTGGGACTATAGGAGAGGATCCCAATGGTATTCCTAACAATTTGGTTCCATACATTACTCAGGTTGCGGTTGGCAAACTCGAGGTGCTTAGTGTGTATGGAAATGATTATGATACTATTGACGGCACAGGAGTAAGAGATTATATTCATGTAGTGGATTTGGCAAAAGGACATTTAAAAGCTCTTGATAAGTTGGCAGCAGAGCACATAGGGGTTAGGGAGTATAACTTGGGCACTGGCAGTGGGTACAGTGTACTTCAGATGGTTAAGGCTTTCGAAAAGGCATGCGGCAAGGAAATTCCATATAAAATAGTAGCTAGAAGACCGGGAGATATTGCAGCTTGCTATTCAAAAACTGATAGGGCAAAAAATGAGTTGGGCTGGGAAGCCGAAAAAGGTCTTGATGAAATGTGCAAAGATTCATGGAGATGGCAGTCATTAAACCCTGATGGTTATATTGTACAAACATAGCGCTTTTTCGAGTTTCTATGGGCGAATATATCTTTCAAAATGGAGGAGAACTCTCTCCGCTAAAGTCTTAACAAAATTTACCTGTCTAAATGGGGCGTTGGAGGTTATTAGCTCGAAAACAAAGTTTGTACGAACATAGTGCTTTTTCGAGCAGGGAAAACCCGCAAGCGGCTTTTCCACACTCTATAAGTGAATATATCTTAAAAAATGGTGGAGAAATATCTTCACAGAAGTCTAGAAAAATTTTTGTGCCCTTATTGGGTGTTGGAGGTTAATGATGAGTAACAAAACTACTTTAGTAATAATGGCTGCTGGTATGGGCAGCAGATATGGAGGATTAAAGCAAATAGATCCTGTTGGGCCAAATGGTGAGATTATTATGGAATATTCCATATATGATGCCGTAAAAGCGGGTTTTAGTAAAATTGTATTTATTATAAAAGAAGAGATAGAGGATACTTTCAGAGATGTAATAGGAAGAAAGATTGAAGGCTTAATTGATGTGGAATATGTTTATCAGAAGCTGGATAATATGCCCCAGGGCTTTAGTGTGCCAGAGGGAAGGATGAAACCTTGGGGAACAGGACATGCAGTGCTATGTGCAAAAAATGCCGTAAAAACACCATTTGCTGTTATTAACGCCGATGATTTTTATGGTGCAAATACATACAAGCTCCTTAATGATTTTTTATCTTCAAATAGCGATTCAGAAGATAAATACAAATATTGTATGGTTGGTTTTGTAATAGAGAACACACTAACTGAAAATGGGCACGTTGCCAGAGGGGTATGTAATGTTAATGCTGCAGGAAACCTTATAAGTATACATGAAAGAACCAAAATTATGAAATTTGTAGATGAAACTAAGTATACTGAGGACGATCAAAATTGGGTTATTATACCTGAGAAAAGTATTGTATCAATGAATACATGGGGCTTTAACCAAAGTATTTTTAACGAGTTGGAGGAAGGATTCCCAACATTCTTAAAAAATAGCAAGGATAATCTATTAAAAGCTGAATATTTTCTGCCTACAGTAGTTGATAATTTGATTAAAGCTGAAAAGGCAGATGTTAAGGTGCTTTCAACTACTGATAAGTGGTACGGTGTCACATATCAGGAAGATAAGCCAACAGTTAAGAAATCTATTGGAGATATGGTTTTGTGCGGAAAATACCCTAAGTTTCTATGGGAAAAATAACTTTACAAAAATGCATTTATTTTTCATCTTGTAAAACAGTGATATATGTAATATAATGTAAAATATATAAGTTATTTTACGACTTATGCCATATATTTAGACTCTATAAACGGTTACTACTGTTTGTAGAAAGCTAGTATAAAATACCTATGAAGTGAGGGAGATAAATGTATAATGACAGAACCTTAACTTGTAAAGAATGTGGAGAGGAATTTATTTTTTCTGCTGGTGAGCAAGAGTTTTTTGCTGACAAGGGCTTTCAAAATGTACCTGTACGGTGTAAAGTTTGTAGAAGTAAAAGGGATACTTCAACTAAGAAAGAATTTTACGAGGCTGTTTGCGCTGAATGTGGACAGACTACAAAAGTTCCTTTTAAACCACATTTAGATAAACCAGTATATTGTAGTAACTGTTTTTCAAATAGAAAGTAATACATATTTCTGTATATAATTATTAATAATATAGGTGGGCTGACTAAAGTCAATTACAGTTTCAAGCCTGAAAAGCGATAGAATATAGTTTTTCTAACGTATAGGAATTTATATATTTTTAAGTTTATCGTAGGGTTTGGCATTTAGTAAATGACTCAAACGAGTATTTTTGTACTTAGTTTAATTCAGCCTTCTTTTTTTATTTTTACACAATTTGTTCAGTTAAGTATGTTATCCACAGTTTTAATTCCTTAAAAGATTAGTTATTAACAAGGTTATTCACATTATCCACAGGATAAATATACACAAAACAGATGTTTTGTTGAATAAATGTGCAAAACATTGTAAAGCAATGTTTTAAAGCTAGCAATGGTGGTATATAAAAGAAATACAAAATTAGATTTATATTTATAGAAGGAATTTATTAATGCCATGTAGAAATATAGACTCATAACAAGTACCAATATTTGAATGGCTAAATTATTTCTTTCACACGAAAATATGGAGAGGGGCTGTTACTTATGAAAACTATAATTAATGGAAAAAACATTGAGATTACTGAAGGACTTAGAGAAAGAGTAACAAAAAAGATTTCAAAGTTAAATAGATTTTTTGATAAAGAGGCTGAAGCACATGTAACCTTGGCGGTTCAAAAACTAAGACAGACAGCTGAAATAACTATTTCTTATAGTGGTATTGTTTTGAGGGCTGAAGAATCAAATGAAGATATGTATGTTTCAATTGATAAGGCAGTTGACTTAATAGAAAGACAAATCAGAAAGAATAAAACAAGACTTGAAAAAAGACTTTACGAGAATGATTTTAGAGTTGAGAACTTTACATTTACAGAAGAGATACCTGAAGAGAAAGAATTTAAAATAGTTAGATCAAAGAGATTTGCAATCAAGCCTATGGACGTAGAAGAAGCTATTCTTCAAATGAATTTACTAGGACACGAATTCTTTATGTTCTTTAATGCAGATACTAACCATAGCAACGTAGTTTACAAAAGAAAAGACGGAAACTATGGTTTGATTGAACCAGAATTTTAAGTAGAGTTAAAATAATAATTACAAAAGGGTGTCTTGGCAGAATATATTTTTGCTAGGATACCTTTTTTTACAGTAGTTATCATTTTACATTTTCTGCTCAAAGTAATATAATACAAAAAGTAATGCTTCTATGTAGGTAGAAGGATTAGCATCCTAAAGCCTAAAGCCTATCAACACTGTTACATGTTACAAGGAGATTTGAGATATGTATGTAAAAACTTCTTATGGTATTTCAGTTGCTAAAAGGAGAAGTATAAATCGAGGGAATGATTTTTGGGGTTATTTACTTCAGGAGTGGTTACTTTTTCTGACTCTTGGAATACTCATTATAAAATCAATTGTTTTGATGGGATTTGTATATAGTCAGGATCAATCTGTTATAGATATGTCTAAAGGTATAAAAAATATACAGTACATTTCAATTTGCATTGCACCTTTAGTGACTTTAGTAGCATTTAACTTCTTGGCAAAAAATAAAGGGAGATTGTGGTTTCTCTTAATTCTAAACTTTTTATGTTCCACTATATTTCTGTTTGATGCAGTTTATTTACGATCGGGTGGGAATTTTTTATCGCTTCAGTTGCTAAGGCAAACTGGAAATTTAGATAATCTATGGGGAAGCATATTTGCCTTGTTTAGATCGTGCGATATAGTATTCTTATTTGATATCCCTATAATAGCAATTCTTTTAATAATAACAAGAAAACTTTATTATTCATCTCCGCTATTTACTGCTTTAAAACCCCGCATAATAGCATTTTTTACTATGTTTATTTTATCAATAGCTGTAATGGTAACTAGATATATTGCAATAAATGTTTATGGTAATGACAAAAATGATTATATTTTTTATACCTTTTGGAATCCTGGACAAACAATTTGTAATAATTCTCCGATAGCATATCATTTTTTGGACTTTTATACATTTTTATCAGATTTTAAACCATACAATATATCCAAAGATGAAAGAGCAGATATTCAGGCTTGGATTGATTCAAAGAACGAAAACCTTCCTGACAATTCCTATAAGGGTATTTATAAAAACAAGAATCTTTTGGTAATACATGTTGAGTCCCTTGAGAATTTTGTTATCGGTCAGTCAGTGGACGGACAGGAGATTACACCGACACTGAACAAGCTGCTTGAAAACAGTATTTATTTTGATAATTATTATTCACAGGTAAATGAAGGAACCAGCTCAGATGCCGATTTAATGACTAACACTTCTGTTTTTCCTGTGAGAAAGGGAAGCACATTTTTCAGATTTCCATATACAACCTACAATTCTATGCCAAAAATACTTGAAAGCCAAGGCTATTCCACAATGGCAATTCATCCTGATAATGGCGAATATTGGAATTGGATGGAAGCGTTAGATAACATGGGCTTTCAACAGTGTATTGATGCAAAGAGCTTTATAATGGATGAAGTTATTTTTCTAGGATTAAGTGACGGGTCTTTTTTCAGGCAAGTAAAGGATACTATAATAACCCAAAAAACACCTTTTTATAATTTTATGGTTACACTTACAAGTCATTCTCCTTTTAATATGCCAGAGAGACACAAGCAGCTAAAATTAGCTCCTTCAATTGCAAACACAACTTTGGGAGGATATTTTCAAAGTATTAATTACACTGATAGAAGCTTAGGAACATTTATTGATGAATTAGATAAATCTGGTACACTTGATAACACCGTACTTGTTATTGCAGGAGACCATGATTCTGTTCATAGATATTTTAGTGATGAAATACGTTCAATTAAGCCTTCACAAAATTGGTGGCTGGAAAATGACAGTAGAATCCCACTAATAATTTATCAGAAGGGTCAGGCAGCTCAGGTAATACATACAACAGGTGGACAGATTGATTTAATGCCAACAATTTTATATTTATTTGGTACAGATAAGAGCCAATATGAGTCAACGACATTTGGAAGGAATCTAATGAACACTAATAAAGATTATGCTGTATTAGCAAATGGAGAAGTTAAAGGAAATGTAACAGAGGACCAAAAAGCAGAGCTTGTAAAAAGCTTGGAATACGCGGATAAGGCAATAAGAGTAAATTTCTTTAAAACAGAAAGCTCAACTAAGTGAAAACTAGAATTTTGTTTAATTTATAAGGTATAGCTGTAAAACAGTTACAGCCCAATTTGGGAGGTGTTTATTTTGAAAAATATAATTCTGATAGGTATGCCAAGTTCAGGGAAAAGCACAGTAGGAGTAATTATTGCAAAGCATTTGGGAATGTCCTTTGTAGATACTGATGTTATTCTTCAAACACAACAAACTAAAAAATTACAGGACATAATAAACACAGATGGGATAGAGAAATTTCTAGAAATAGAGGAAAATACAATTCTATCACTTGACCTGAGTAACACTGTAATTGCTACAGGAGGAAGTGTAGTATACAGCGAAAAGGCAATGAAACATTTAAAAGCCAATGGAATAGTAATTTATTTAAATATAAATATGAGGACTGTTACTAGAAGATTAAAAAACATAAAAACCAGGGGAGTAGTACTAAGTCCAGGGCAGACCTTGGAGGAGATTTATCAAAAGAGAAAACCACTCTATGAGAAATATGCAGATATTATAATTGATAGCTCTGAAAACTCAATAGATGAAACAATAGAAGCAATTCTGGATAAAATAGTGATTTCCAATAAATCATAGTTTGATTTTGGCAAAGATGCGAGGCATAGGTATAAATATGAGTAATTTTAATGAATAAATCAAGTTTTTTATAGTTATAACCAATTACTTGAGAAGTTTAGTGATATTTCTAATATAAAAAAGGATGCTGCTAAAGCATTTGTAGGTTTTTTAACAGCAGTGCGTTATTTTGGAGCCGATAGGATAGATACTGTGAAGGCTTATCTTAAAGGTGAACATAATGAGATTACAAGTCGAAGTCTGTGCAATAATCACCCCATTCTTTGGTCTGGGTTAGAAGTATGGAAAAACCAATAAATATTTATGGAAGATATTTTAAGGTGTAATTTCTATTAAACGCTATGCTAAATATGATATACTACGTAAAAGGAATTAATTATTTATGTTTTAAATATCATTAATAGCAAAACTATTAGATTTACATGTATTTTGGAGGAATAAATGGAATTGTTAAACGGGTTAAACAAAGAACAAAAGGAAGCAGTACTTCACAATGAAGGACCCCTTTTAATATTGGCAGGTGCAGGCTCAGGGAAAACAAGAGTTCTTACGCATAGAATTGCACACTTAATAAAGGAACAGGGAGTTTATCCATCAAGCATATTGGCTATAACATTTACAAACAAGGCAGCAAGGGAAATGAGAGAAAGAATAGACTCACTTATTGGTGATTTGAGTAATGATATGTGGGTTGGAACTTTTCACTCTATTTGCATAAGAATATTAAGAAGAGATATCGAAAAGCTTGGGTATGACAGAAGCTTTGTTATTTATGATACTACAGACCAGCAGGTTGTAATTAAGGAATGTCTTAAGGAGTTAAATTTGAATGACAAGAATTTCCCTCCTAAATCAGTGCTTGAAACTATCGGAAAGCAAAAGGACGAGCTTACAGATGCAAATCACTTTGAAAAGCTTTATGCTTCCGACTTCAGAATGGGGAAGATCGCTAAGGCCTATAAACTCTATGAGAAAAAGCTAAAAAACAATAATGCGCTTGATTTTGATGACATTATAATGAATACAATAAAGCTCTTTAAACAATGCCCAGAGGTTTTGGAATATTATCAGAGAAGGTTCAGATACATTCTTGTAGATGAGTATCAGGATACAAATACTGCTCAGTATACACTGGTGCACCAATTGTCTGAAGCTCACCAGAATCTATGTGTGGTAGGTGATGATGACCAGTCAATTTATGGGTGGAGAGGTGCGAATATCCGTAATATTCTCGACTTTGAGAAGGATTTTAAGAGCTGTAAAACAATAAAATTAGAGCAGAATTATCGTTCTACTCAAAATATACTTGACGCTGCAAACTTTGTTATAAGCAATAATACAGGCAGAAAGTGCAAAAGCTTATGGACAGAAAATAAAGGCGGAAGCAAGATTGTTGTATGTGAAAATGACAACGAGCATGAAGAGGCAATGTACACTGCTAGAGAGATTCAAAGATTGATAAATGAGGAAAACAGAAAATTTAAGGACTTTGCAGTATTATACAGAATAAATGCGCAATCTCGCATACTAGAAGAAATGTTTATGCGGGAAGGCTTGCCGTACAAGATAGTGGGAGGACAGAAGTTCTATGACAGAAAGGAAATCAAGGATATAATTGCATATCTGAGATTAATACAAAATCCTGCTGATAACGTCAGCTTAAAGAGAATTATAAATGTTCCTAAAAGGGGTATTGGAGACACTACTGTTGAGCATGCTGAGAATATATCCATTGAGAATGGACTATCTATATTCGCTATTATATCTGATGCGCAAGAATATTCTGCTTTAGGCAGAGCAGCACAAAAGCTTGATGCTTTTTCAAAGATGATAATGAGACTTAGGACAATGAAGGAAACTATGAGCATTACGGAGCTGCTCGATATGGTAATAAATGATACAGGTATTTTGAAAGAATATGAAGTTGAAAATACCGTTGAAGCACAATCAAGAGTGGAAAATATAAAAGAGTTAAAATCAGTTGCTTTAGAATTTGAAAAGCAAAATGAACTAAACACCCTAGAGGAGTTTTTGTCGAATATATCATTGGTTTCCGACTTAGATAACCTTGAGGAAGAGCAGGATTATGTGGTTTTAATGACAATGCACAGTGCAAAAGGGCTTGAGTTTCCGGTTGTCTTTATTCCTGGAATGGAAGAAGGAGTTTTTCCTGGCTACAGGGCAATAACAGAGGGGCCAGAACAATTAGAGGAAGAACGCAGACTTTGTTATGTAGGCATAACACGTGCCAGAGAAAAACTATATTTGTCAAATGCGAGATTTAGAACTCTTTTTGGTAACTCAAGCTATAACAGGCCTTCTCGGTTTTTATCAGAAATACCTGAAAATTTAGTAGACTATCCCTTCAAGCCATCAAGAAATTCCTTTGAAAGGGAAACAACTGCTTGGAGTAAGACTACAACTTGGGGTAAGAATGGAAGCTCAAGCTATACTGGAACCTCAAGTTATTCTGGAACTTCGAGTTTTACTGGAACTTCTAGTAATGCAGGAACTAATAGTGCAACAAAACCTATGGGGACTAGTGGAAGTACATCTCAAGCATCAGGTACAAATAAAACTGTAGCTGGTGGTTCACTTAAGGACTTACTAAATTCAAACTTGGTAACGCGCGGATTTGGTGGAAGCTCAGCTTCTGCTGGAAGTTCATCTAATGGAGCTGGGAAACCGCCGATAGATAGTTGGGGTGGAAGAACTTCCAATGGAGCACCTGCAAATAATATAACATCGAAGTCAGTAACAGCTACAGCAGGCTTTAATACTGGGAATAAAGTTGAGCATAAAAAATTTGGAAGAGGTACTATTTCAAAAGTTACACTAGATAATGGTGACCAAATACTGGAAATACAATTTGAGGGTGCTGGAATGAAAAGACTCCTGGCATCAATGGCAAATTTAAAGCTACTAGAATAGATACTTTGACATGTCAACTTTATATGAATGTTTACTTAAAGCCAATAAGTTGATATTCTGAGCAAGTTTTGAGTTTGAATTGATTTAAAGAATAAAAAAGTTCTAGGGTATCAACTGACAACGATATACACTTTTTGGAGGAGTTACAAATGGGAAAACGCATTTTTATCCTAGTGCTAATATTATCATTGATACTTACTATTGTGCCGAACATAAGCGCAGTGAGTACATATAGCAATAAGGAACTGGCTCAAGCGGTTGAACTGGGATTTGGTGCTTATCGTTCAGACAACCCGGCGGTTACATACAAGCAGTTTATGAAAATGCTTGACCGCACAGTCGAGCTTGCTGATGCATCAAAACTCGCAAAATGGAAGACATGTTTGCCGCTAGCTCGTAAATCAAACAAAACGATTACGCGATTCAATGCTATGCTTGCGGTATTATATGCAGCAAATACTCTAGGCAGTAATTATACGGAGTTTAACACCGAGTGGGATTCTTTGAACACTAAAATCGGCGAGCCTTGGAATTACTGCATTGCAGATACAAAAATATTTGGCAACTGGCCGTTCTCAAAAGTATCAAAAGGGTTTGTAAATGATAAATATGTTTATGATTGGAATAATATCGCATTAGCTTATTTCTACGGTATGGCAAGGGCTTCTCATATTACCAGAAACCGTTTATTTGATTATGATTCAACAAAAAACTCTATGCGTCCCTCAGTACCTTTGACCTACACAGAAGCGATGTTAGTTTCTTCACGGCTATATTGGTCTTACATACAGCCAGAACGTGCACTAACTGAATCGGATAAAAAAATCCTTGCAGAAGCCGAGCGTAGACGTGAGGCAATTCAAAACAGTCCTACAAACGTAATGGTGACTGGTAAAAAATACTATGTTTCCAATTCTGGCAGTGATAATAACGATGGTCTATCGCCTCAAACTGCATGGAATACCATTACAAAAGTGAATAACGTGAAACTAAATCCCGGTGATGGTGTGTTTTTTAAACGCGGTGATTTATGGCGTTCACAATTGCTAATTTGTCAGAATGGTATAACATATTCTGCATACGGAGAAGGAGAAAAGCCACGTATTTACGGCTCTCCTGAAAATGGCTCGGGTGCTGAGAAGTGGAAGCTACTTGAAGGCACAAAAAACATCTGGGTGTTTTATAAAGACATGCAGGATTGTGGTGGAATTCTGCTCGACAATTCTAAGGTTGCAGGTAAATATTGTGCTTACTGGAATGGCACACGTTATATGGATTTAGGTAAAAATCCGCTTTTAGGTGATTATTCCGAAGAAACACTCAGAAATGCAAAGCCGTTTGATGTCAAAACCATCGACAATCTACGTTTCTTTAACAAAATAAGCTATTTAGGTGAAAATTATTATAGCCGAAGTGGAAAATTGTACCTACGCTGTGATGCGGGGAATCCAGGTGTTATTTATGATTCAATCGAATTCATTACCGGATTTGCCAATGACGAAAGTTGCCAGGCGTTAGTGTCACTCGCGTCAGGTAGCATAGTTGATAATCTGTGTCTCAAGTTCTGCGTAGGTGGAGCATATATGGGTGATCAAGGCCATACTAATGAAATATTACAGAACTGCGAGATTGGCTATATCGGAGGAACCATGTGGATGGGTTATACAGGACATAACTATGGCGGAAACGATTTTGGTGGGCTGATTACCCGTTCAGGTGATGGTGTTCTTATGGGCGGATCAAATAATAAATGTATCAATAATTATATTTATCAAGTATGGGATAACGCAGTAACAGTTGAAGCGAGCGGAGAAAAGGATCAACTTATTGAAAATAACTATATCGAATATTGCTATGGTGGGTTAATGACTGGCGGTTGGAATATGGTTGATGTCAACGAACCGCAATATGAGAATATCACTTTTACAAACAATTATGTAATGTGGATGGGCCGATTTAATAATTGGTCGCACTACTACGATGGATTGGACAACGGTGGTGCTCAGATATTAATATCAAATAATGCTGGCAATCGCAATATAAAGTATATAAACAATGTTTTTTATGAATCGCTTGACAATCCGATTGTTATGTATTATAACTATGACCTCAAACAGCCAATTACATTCTCTGGCAATACATATATACAACTTAATGGCGGGCTACTAATAAATTACAAGCATTACACTAAGAACAAGAGTGGTAAATATGGATTGCATGAGGAGGGGCTTTATTACTATAACGATGATGCTTTGCACACAATAAACAGTGTACTAGGCGACAGTACTGCTTCTGTACTGCCAATGTCATTGCCTAGTAGAAGCAAAAAAGAGCAAGCCAATCAAAAATAAGCAAGCCCATAAAATAAAAAGTTTTAGAAAATGTATTATTTTCTAAAACTTTTTTGATTATGCTGTGTATATATGTATATAACGAGGCAAAAAATGTCCCACACATCTATAAGTGGCGGATACTTATTTGATTTTTATGCGGTAAGAATATCTCCAGCCTCGTTGAAATACCGCTACTGTAATGAAATTTTTTTACAATCGAAAAATTTCATTTTGAATTTAGGTATTATAACGAGGCAAGAAAATGTCCCACACTTCAATAAGTGGTGAGTCCCGATTTGATTTTCAGGCGATGAGTGTATCTCCTGCCTCGCATACACGCCGTTGATGTAATGAAATTTTTCTATAACCGAAAAATTTTATTTTGGATCTAGGCGTTATAATACAATTTAGCATTTAAAATATAGAAAAAACATTATACAAAGTAGTATAACAAAATAATAGGAGTTGAATAAAGCTAAGGCATTAATTTTAACCCAACTTTCAATTGATAAATTTGAGCACCATTACTTTCTATGTGGGAAAGTTGAGTTATAAATAAATATATTTGTGCATAAAAAGGGGTGGTAGCATATTTGGAAGTTTCAGATTTAAGTATATTAACAGAATATAGAAAGAATAATAGAAAAGGCCTGGAACTGATATATGACAGATATAGAAAATATGTCTACACCATAGCATTTCACTATTCTGGGAACAAGGAAGATGCGCTGGATATAACACAGGAGGTTTTTATTTCTGTTTTTAAGGCAATGGGTGGTTTTAAAGAGCAATACTCGATACTACCTTGGATAAAAAAGATTACAGTTAATAAATGTCTGAATTTTTTAAGAAGCAAGAAGGAAAACGTCTCCCTTAATGAAGCTACAGACACTGGCGACGAGCTGCAAAACATTATCAGCTCAAATGAGTTAATAGAAAATACTGTAGTGTGCAAGGATACTAAAAAAGCTCTTGAGGAAGCTATACAAAAACTCCCTGATAGGGAAAGAATGGCTGTTTTATTAAGGCATATGAAACAGATGAAGTACGATGAGATAGCAAGTACAATGAAGCTGCCTTCGGGGACAGTTAAAACATTAATACATAAGGGCAGAAAATCAATTAAGCAATATTTAGCTTTACAGGGAGTTTGGGAGGTATAACAAAATGAGCTGCGACAAAATAGATGCTTTATTACTGCAGGATTACTTAGAGGAAACAATTGACCCATTGGAAAAAATGTTTGTTGAGAGTCATTTAAGCATATGTAAGGAATGCAGGCGAGAGTTAACGGAACTTAAACTAATGTTTTGGGATTTAAATAACAAGAGCAATTATGCACTTGAATATCCTGAGGAATTAGATAGTCTCAAAACAGATTTAATTGATAATTTCTTAGGTGAGGATACTAAAATTAGTGTAAAAAAGGTTGTTAATATGCAAGTTGATACTATAAAAATATCTAGTAAGTTTTTGGAGTATGTACCTGGGGCAAAACAAACTCCAAAAGTTCTCAAAAAGGCATCAAAAGGATTGGCTAAAGGAGTTGCAAAGGGTGTCAAGAGAATGTTGAAGGCAAAATAGCTCGAAAGTATAGTTGGTGCTTACATGGTGCACTTTCGAGCTTGTTACTACACCTAATATTACAAGGCCTTTGAGCAGTAAAGACAATTGCCCATAGTAATAATGATTGCGAGACTATTCAATAAATTTAATTGGAGGCAACAATGTTTGTTCTATATATGATAGGAATGATTTTTTTATACATATTGCTTACTCTGTTAATAGTACTTTTTATAGTGCTTTCAGCAGTGTTGCTTATTCCATTTAAATATTATTTGGACGGAGAAAAATTCGGGAGTACAATGGTTGAGGGCACAGTTTCATGGCTGTTTGGTGGTGTTGAAATGAGGTTCAATTACCTTACAGAAAAAGGGCTTAACACAAAGCTTAACTTATTGGGTTTTGAAATAAATCCCGATAGTAACAAGAAATCTAGTGACAAGGTAGACAAGAAAGAAGAGGAAGCCGTAAAAAAGAAAAAGGAGAAGCCGCCCTACAGTTATTTTACACAAGAAGTAATAAAAAAAGGATTAGAAGGTATTTTGAAATTACTAAACCATTGCAAGCCCAGACAATTTCATTTACAAGCTAAAGTGGGTGTTGATGACCCCATGTATACAGGCTTATTGTATGGAATAAAAGGTGCTGGCTTTGCAATTTTAGATAAATATAATATAAGTCTTCAGCCTACATTTGAGGATGAGGTACTAGAAGGAAGCTTCATAATTGGAGGAAGTATACGCATAGGCTATCTATTACTAGTTGCGATAGAATTTGTGTTTACAAAACCATTTAGAAGCATATTGCTTAAAAATATTAAATTAAAAATAAAAAGGAGCTTAAAAACATGGCGAATTTCAATTGCAACGAAAGCATGAATGTAATTTTTGAAAAATTGGAAAATTTCTTAAAAACAAAAACTGTAGTAGGTGAACCAATGAAGATTGGCGAAACTACAATTGTACCTTTCATTAACATTTCATTTGGATTGGGAGTTGGTGGCGGAAACGGAACTGATGAAAAAGGAAACAACGGAGATGGCGGTGGCAGCGGTATCGGTGCAAAGGTAGCTCCAACAGCAGTGTTGATTATTAAAGATGATAAGGTTGAATTGCTTCCAATAAAGAAAAGTGGAGGGCTTGATAAGCTGCTTGACATGGTTCCTGGAATTATTGAAAAAATAAATGAAAAAAAGGAAGAAAAAAATATTGGGGAAAAAGTAGAAGAGTAATTCTGCTAGGCTATAAAAGGACACATTGAAGAAATTCAATGTGTCCTTTTTGGAGGTTTAAGCACTATATTTAATTGAATAATACACCACGATTGCTTATTTCTATGATTGAGTAGTCTTTTATAAGGGTACTATACTTACAATACTAAAAAATATCCAAATGAGAATATAGTTTCGGCATGAGATTTAAAAGTAGAAGTAAAACTATATTAAACTACTCAATTTTTCCAGTTGAAGATTGTAGTGTTCTACTTATCAATTGAAAGTTGAGTAAAATACCTTTAAATAAGAAAGGAAATTACACAATGCAAACATTAAGGAAAATTATTAAAATATCTAAAGGAATATCTGCTGTTGATGGTGCAGGAGTTAAGCTTGTACGTGTAATTGGTTTTAACGACACAAAGGATTATGACCCTTTTTTGATGTTGGACGCTTTTGATTCAGTAAATGCTGAAGATTATACAAAGGGCTTCCCGTGGCATCCCCATAGGGGCATTGAAACAATAACATATTTAATTAATGGGAACATAGAGCATGGCGATAGTCTTGGCAATAGCGGGAGCATACTAGATGGGGACTGTCAGTGGATGACCGCTGGATCAGGTATAATACATCAGGAGATGCCAAAAGCAAGCAATCGTATGTTAGGTGCACAGCTGTGGTTGAACCTGCCTGCAAAAGATAAAATGGTGCAACCTAGCTATAATGATATAAAATCAGAAAATGTTCCGATAGTTGATGAAAATGGTGCAAAGGTTCATATAATTGCAGGAGAATATTTAGGACAAAAAGGAGCTTTTGGGGGCAAATACATTAATGCAACCTATCTGGATGTGGAATTATCAGCTAATCAGGAATGGTCTTTTATAAATGATTCTGAAAATACCTTATTCATCTATATTTTTGTTGGAAAAGCGATATTTGACCCGCAACAGAATACAGATAATTCAGCGGACTTAATTGATGAAAAACAAGCAGTATTGTTTGGGCAGGGTGAAAAGTTTTGGATTAAGGCAGCCCATAAAGATATGCGCTTTATACTATTGTCGGCAAAACCTATAAAAGAATCTATTGCTTGGGGTGGACCTATTGTAATGAACACAAAGGAAGAACTGGATTTGGCTTTTCTAGAGCTAGAAAACAAAACATTTATAAAACATGGAATAGATAATAGATAATATCATTATTTGTATTTCAAATATTACTTCTAAGAGAAACATTTGTATCTAATAAACAGCAGCTCTTCAATGTTTAATTTGCAGGGTTTATTAAGTTTGCGTAAAATTCAGACGTAACAAAGTTACTATTCAGGACTATTCGTAATCTACATTTTTATCCAAAAATACACTTGACTCTCATTTAAAAATAAAATATAATTATTGTAATTTATTAATTTAGCACTTTACTACTTTATTAAGGTAAAGTTAATGTAAGGAATAAAACCAGCACTAATTTTACTAAAAATAAGATAGTACGAAAACTCAAAATAAAGTTTGTGCGAACATGGTTCTTTTTAGAGCCACAGATACCACAATTGGCTTTTGATGGTGTGTTTGGAGGGGGAGCTGTCAAAAGCTTGCGTACCACAATGAGTTCTTTACTAAATATTTTTGCCCAAGGTGGGCGTGGAGGTTATTATGTCAAAGTGGAAAATATATACGCCAGATGGTGTACAGGATATTTTGTTTGATGAATGTTATGCAAAAAGAGAATTGGAAAGTAAAATTCGCAGCACATTTAGAGCCTATGGCTATTATGAAATAGAAACTCCCACGATAGAGTTTTTTGATGTATTTTCTTCAGAAGTAGAGCACTTTCCGCAGGAATCAATGGTTAAATTTTTTGATCAAAAGGGAAGGATTCTTGTATTAAGACCTGATATAACAGTCCCTGTAGCTAGAGTTACAGCAACTAAAAATCGTGATGTAAAGCTGCCTATTAAATATTCATATATAGGAAATGTTTTTAGATTTAATGAAGTTGGCGGAGGTCGTCAAAATGAATTTACACAGGCTGGCGTTGAGCTTTTGGGTGATTATTCCTCTGAGAGCGATGCAGAGATAATAGCAATTGCCATAAATGTACTTAAGGCTGCAGGCTTAGAGAAATTTCAGATTGATATAGGTCAGGTTGAATTCTTTAAAGGCTTGGCAGAAGAGGCTGGCTTTACTAATGAAGATACCATTAAAATATCAAAACTCATTGATAGAAAAGATATTGTTGGAGTAGAGCAAATAGCAAATAGCTACGATATGAGTGAACAACTCCGAAAGCTTATTATGAGGCTTCCTGGGTTATTTGGTTCAATCGAGGTTATAGAAGAACTAAAGAAAACAACAAAGAATAGCAGAAGCTTGGCTGCTTTGGAGAATATTGAAGAGGTAATAGGGATACTTGGCGATTATGGCTTGACGAAGTATATTTCTGTTGATTTTGGAATGCTAAAAGGTCTTAATTACGACACAGGTATATTATTCAGAGGCTTTACACATGGGGTAGGCTTTCCGATACTTTCTGGTGGCAGATATGATAGCTTGACCTCCAGCTTTGGAAGAGATTGCCCTGCTACAGGGTTTTCATTAGGAATAAATATGTTAATGACAGCACTTGAGAAGACACAAATGACGTTTGATAAGCCAAGTGTGGATTCGGTGATATGCTATAAAAAAGCCAATAGAAAAAATGCAATTGAGATAGCAGAAGCCCTTAGAAAGCAGGCAATGAATATTGAAACCTTCGTACTGACAGAAGAAATTGAGCAGGGCATAAGTTATGCTCAGTCAAAACAAATAGGTGGCGTTATATATATTGAAGACAGCGGAAAAATTACTATTTATGATATAGTTAACAACACTACGAAACAAACCAGTTATAATGAACTGCTTAACAAGTAAGCAAGCTTTTATTTGCATTATTATTATTATTATTATTAGTATTATTATTAAGTTGTAGATTAACAGCTATTCAAACAACCTATAGCTAGCTATAGGTTCGAGTAAAATTATAACTTAAAGTTGATAGCTATATTATAGAAATATTAATAGTATTACATGAGTAGTTAAAGTTTCGTTAACGATATAGATAAAAAGAGATGTCCATACAGATACTTTAATGGAGATTGCTAAAATAACGGCATAGACATATTTATTGAAATTTAAGGGTTAAGAGATAGATAACTAAATTGGAGGTTAACATTTATGAGATATTTGACAATTGCACTTTCAAAGGGAAGGCTTACAGATGTGGCAATGGAATTATTTGAAGGAGTAGGAATTGACTGCTCTGAGCTAAAGTCCTCAACAAGAAAGCTGATACTTTCAGATGAAAAAAATAAAATTAAGTTCTTTCTGGCAAAGCCTGCTGATGTTCCTACATATGTTGAATATGGAGCTGCTGATATAGGAATTGTGGGAAAAGATACTATTCTAGAAGAAGGCAGAAACCTATATGAAGTGCTGGATTTGGGTTTTGCGGCTTGCAGAATGTGTCTAGCAGGACCTAAAGAGCTAGAAGGTAAGATAGAAGAGTTAAATATAAAAAGAGTTGGAACTAAATATCCCAATATAGCAAGAAATTATTTCGAGAAAACAAGAAGAGAAAGTGTAGAGATAATTAAGCTCAATGGTTCTGTTGAGCTTGCTCCATTGGTAGGCTTAGCTGAGGTCATTGTAGACCTTGTTGAAAGTGGACGTACATTAAAAGAAAATGGCTTGGTAGTATTAGATACAATTGCTGATATTAGTGCTAGAATGATTGTAAACAGAGTTAGTATGAAAATGGAGAATGAACGTATTCAAAGAATAGTAAATGGCGTAGCTGAACAGCTACAAAACTTGAAAGCTTAATTAAGCAGAGGATCTCCATTGATTGTTTCACTTTTATTTTGTGCCCCAATGTGGGGTGTGGGAGGATAGTATGTTTAACATTGTAGATTTACGTAAAGACAATAACCAAGTAGCTGCAAACAACTTGTATAATAAACTAATTCAGAGAACAAAATCTTCAGATGGAGCAAGTATAATGAGTGTTGTTGCTGAAATTTTGGACAACGTGAGAAACTTGGGAGATAAAGCATTAAAAGATTATAGTAAGAAGTTTGATAAAGCTGATATTGAGGAGATTAGAGTTTCAGAGGCTGAAATAACTGCTGCCTATGCTCTCGTTACTGCTGAATTATTAGAAACAATTAGAAAATCTAAACAAAACATCTGGAGTTTCCATGAAAAGCAACTGCAGAATAGCTGGATTAGCCCCAATGAAGATGGTTCAATGCTAGGGCAATTAGTCCGTCCAATTGAAAAGGCAGGATTATATGTTCCAGGTGGCACAGCTCCGCTAATATCCTCTGTTTTAATGACTGCTGTTCCGGCAAAGGTTGCAGGAGTTTCAAAAATAATTATGTGTACGCCTCCGTCTAAGGATGGCAGTGTTAATCCTGCTATACTTGTTGCAGCTAGAGAGGCTGGCGTTGATGAAGTATATAGAGTGGGCGGTGCACAGGCTATTGCAGCAATGGCATATGGCACAGAGACAATACCTAAAGTGGATAAAATATGCGGACCCGGAAATGTGTATGTAGCTACAGCAAAAAGGTTGATATTTGGAGAATGTGATATTGATATGTTTGCTGGTCCAAGCGAAATATTGGTAATAGCTGATTCGACAGCAAAACCTGAGTACGTGGCAGCTGACCTGCTTTCTCAGGCAGAACACGATATATTGGCATCATCTGTGCTGATTACAGATGATGAAAGCCTTGTGAGTAAAGTCACTGTTCAGCTTGAAAAGCAACTGGCTAAATTGAGCAGGAAAACAATTATTGAAAAGTCATTAGAAGACTACGGATTTGCAGTTTTAGTTGACAATATCGAACAGGCTATAGAAGTGTCAAATAAAATAGCCCCAGAACACCTTGAAATATGCATAAATGAGCCTATGAGCATGTTGGGGTTAATCAAAAATGCAGGTGCAATATTCGTTGGAAACTACTCACCAGAGCCGTTGGGAGATTATATGGCAGGCCCTAGCCATGTATTGCCTACAAGTGGAACTGCAAGATTTTCTTCACCTGTAAATGTAGACCAATTTCTAAAAAAATCTAGTTTAATATATTATAACAGACCAGCCCTCGAAAAAACTTACAAGGATATTGCAAGATTTGCGGAGGCTGAGCTGTTAGATGCACACGCTAGTGCAGTTAAAGTGAGATTTGAAGATTAGATTAAATAGCTCGAAAACAAAGTTTGCGCAAGCATCTTCGTTTTCGAGTAACAAAAATCCACAAGTGGATTTTTGACAGTGTGTATGTAAGTGGAGCTGTCAAAAAAAGTAGGCTTGAGCTTTTCGAAGTGGAATTTCTCCACTAAAGTCTTTGCCATAATATTTAAGCCCAAATGGGGCGTGGGAGGTTAACAGCTCGAAAACAAAGTTTGAGCAAACATTCTGCGTTTTCGAGCAACAAAATCCACAAGTGGATTTTTGACGGTGTGGAGGAGGTTCAAATTGTTTATCTTAATCTCAAGAAACTGGGTCTAATCCACGAAGTCTTTACCATAATATTTGTGCCCGAATGGGGCGTGGGAGGTTAATATGATAGAAGAATTGATAAGACCTGAAATACGGTCTTTTACGCCATATAATGCAAATCAGCAGCCATATAGAATTAAATTAGATGCAAATGAAAGTCCATTTAATTTACCATTAGCAGTAAGAGAGAAGTTATCTGAATTTATAAAGAATGATCCCCAGCTCAATTTATATCCCGATACCGATTCAATTCAATTAAGAAAAACTATATCAGAACACTGGAATGTAGATGCAGATGGTATAATAGTAGGAACTGGCTCTGATCAACTTATTCAGGTAATGACAAATGTGTTTATAGGAGTTGGGGATAAGGTTATTTATCCAGTCCCTTCCTTTAGCATGTACAGGGATGCATGTTTGATTGCAGGGGGTACTCCTGTAAAATATCTGCTTAATCCTGATGAAAGCTATGAGTATTCAAAAGAAACTATCATTGAAACATATAAAAAGGAACAGCCCAAAATTATTTATATTTGTAATCCAAACAATCCTACAGGTAATATAATGCCTATTTCGGATGTGCTAGAAGTAGTAAAATACTGCCGTGAGTCTATTGTTGTAGTTGATGAAGCATATGCAGAGTTTTGTGATAATACGGTAATACCGTATGTTAAGGAATATGAAAATCTTTTTGTTTTGAGGACCTTCTCAAAGGCTTACGGATTGGCAGGAATCAGATGCGGATATTCAATATCCTGCAAAAAATTAGCCAATGCTGTTAATCTGGCTAGACCTCCATATAATATTAGCTCTTTATCCCAGTACATTTCACAGCTGGTTTTATCTGATAAAGAGGAGATAAATAAAAATATTGAATATCTAATAGAACAAAGAGAGTGGATGATTGGGAAATTGGCTAAGATAAAAGGTGTAGAGGTCTATCAATCATATGCTAATTTTATACTTGTGAAAGTTGATAATTGCATTGATGTATATAATAGGCTATGTGAAAAAGGAATTTTTGTCAGAATTTTTGGCCAAGCACCTTTGCTGGCTGGATGTCTGAGGATTAGCATAGGAACAAATGAACAAAATACCATTTTTCTTGATGAACTTTCTACTATCTGTTATAATAATTAGCGAACATTATATAAAAAAATCGAAAAAAAGTTCGACATATATATTTGGAATGGAGGGATACTATTGCGAGAGGGCTTAGTAAACAGAAATACTAAGGAAACACAGATTAAGCTTAAAATAAATCTTGACGGAAAAGGCGACTGTAATTGTAATACTGGTATAGGCTTTTTTGATCATATGCTGGTTTTATTTACTAAACATGGGCTGATGGATGCAGACTTCGATGTGAAGGGTGATTTGGAGGTTGATGCACATCACACTGTTGAAGATACTGGTATTGCGTTAGGACTAGCTATAAGGCAGGCATTGGGCGACAAAAAATCAATTAAAAGGTATGGAACTGCTTTTGTACCTATGGATGAGTCTCTTGTACAGGTGTCTCTGGACTTAAGCGATAGACCCTTTCTTGTATTTGATGCTGTATTTACACAGCAGATGGTCGGACAAATGGATACTCAGTTAGTTGAAGAGTTTTTTAGAGCAGTTGCGTTTAATGCAGGAATTACACTACATATAAAACTATTGCATGGAACCAATTGTCATCATATAATTGAAGCAATATTCAAAGCCTTTGGAAGAGCATTAGATGAGGCAACAAAAATAGATACCAGAATAGTAGGCGTTATGTCTACTAAAGGGATGCTATAATGAAAACTTTATTAGTTTTACAGAAATAAATGGTAAATGAAAATTATTATACTGTCATATATTTTCATCCGGCTTAGTACTAACCGGAAAAAATTTATATAAATAAATAACACTAAAATTACTAGGAATAGGCATTTGAAATGTCAAATTTTAAACATTATAGGAGGTTAAATATGCTCATTAATAACACAGATTTTATTAGATTACCATTATTTATTAAGGGAAAAGTTAGAAATGTTTATGATTTAGGTGATAAGCTGCTTATAGTTGTAACAGATAGAATATCAGCCTTTGATGTTATCTTTTCAGAACTAATACCAAACAAGGGAGTAGTTCTAAACAGTATTTCTGCTTTTTGGTTTGACTATACAAAGGATGTTATTGGAAATCATGTAATAACTACTGATGTAAACCAATATCCAAAAGAGTTATCTGCTTTTAAAGAGGAGCTTGAAGGCAGATCAATGCTTGTAAAGAAAATAGATATGGTTCCTGCTGAATGTATAGTAAGAGGATATTTAGAGGGCTCAGGACTTAAAGAATACAATGAAACAGGTTGCATATGCGGCATAAAGCTTCCAGCTGGTCTTAAACAAGCCGACAAATTGCCTGAACCTATATTTACTCCTTCCACAAAAGAATCAGAGGGACATGACATCAATGTTTCATTTGAAGGACTCTGCGATAAGGTTGGAGTTGAAATGGCTAATAAGCTAAGAGATGCCAGCATCAATCTATATTTGAAGGCGAGCAAACATGCTGAAAGCAAAGGCTTAATATTGGCAGACACAAAGTTTGAGTTTGGTATGTCAAATGGTGAATTGGTTGTTGGAGATGAAGTTTGTACACCTGATTCATCAAGATTCTGGGCAATGGATGAATATCAGCCTGGCAGAGCACAAAAGAGCTTTGATAAACAGTATTTAAGAGAATATCTTGAGACACTTACATGGGATAAGCAGCCTCCTGCACCAAAGCTTCCTGAAGAAGTTATTAATAAAACTGAGGCAAAATATATAGAAGCATATGAGAGAATAACAGGTGCAAAATTCAAATAGCCCGTTTTCTTACCACGAGTAATTTCACCAAATATTTGTGCCGAAAGTGGGCGTGGGAGGTTATCAGCTCGAAACAAAGTTTGTACAAACATTGTAATTTTTAGAGCACCAAAAATCCACAAGTGGATTTTTGACGATGTGGAGGAAGTTCAAATTGTTTTTCTTTATCTAAAGAAACTGAGGCCCCTCCACGAAGGCTTAACCATATTTTTATGCCCAAAGTAGGCGTGGGAGGTTAGTATGATTGCTATAATAGACTACGGCGTTGGTAATTTGGCAAGTGTTAACAAAGCATTGAGTTTTATTGGGTTTGATTCAAAAATAACTTCAGATCACAGTGAGATACTAGCTGCTGATAAGGTGGTTTTACCTGGTGTTGGTGCTTTTGCTGATGCAATGAATAGTCTTGAAAAAATAAATATGATACCAGTTATTAATGAAGTAGCGAAAAAGGGAACGCCGTTATTAGGAATTTGTTTAGGCATGCAGCTTCTGTTTGATTACAGTACAGAGGGTGGGGAAATGGTGAAAGGCCTTGGCATGTTAAAGGGCAGTGTAACTCAATTCCCTCTTGATATGGGATTGAAGGTTCCGCATATGGGATGGAATAGTCTCGACATAAAGCAGAATAACGGTATTTTTAAAGGTATTAAAGAAAAAAGCTATGTTTATTTTGTTCACTCATATTGCCTGGCTGCACAGAATGAGTCAGATGTAGCAGCTACCTGCCATTATGGAATTAAATTTGATGCAGCTGTAAGCAAAGGAAATATTATGGGGACACAGTTTCACCCAGAAAAGAGCGGAGATATAGGGCTCAACATACTAAGAAATTTTGCAAGTATGTAAAACTGGGGAAAGTTTAAAATAATAACTAAATCCATGCCCAGAGCTTGAAGCTTTTTAGTAAATATGGGCATGGATATATGTATTACTGGAGGTTAACTATTTGAATAAAATGATTATTTATCCTGCAATAGATATTATTAATGGTAAATGTGTTAGGCTACAGCAAGGCAGCTATAGTGATGTTACGGTATTTGGAGATAATCCCGTAGAAATGGCAATGAAGTGGGAAAGCCAGGGAGCAGAGTATTTACATTTAGTTGACTTAGATGGAGCTAGATCAGGTAATTCCGATAATTTAGAGGTAATTAAGCAAATAGCCTCCAAGTTAACTATTCCTGTTCAGTTAGGTGGAGGAATCAGAAACTTGAACACTATTGAAACAATTATTTCAAATGGTGTAAACAGAGTGATTTTAGGTACATCAGCCGTTAATGACCCTGAAATGCTTAAGCTGGCACTTAAAGAGTATAAAGAAAAAATTGTGGTTGGTATAGATGCAAAGGATGGAATGGTAGCCATTCACGGCTGGGAGAAAACAAGTGACTTTACAGCTATTGATTTTGCAAAAAAAATTGAAGCTTTAGGAACAAAAACAATTATTTATACTGATATATCAAGGGATGGAATGTTAAAAGGGCCAAATCTTGAAGCAATGGAGGATATGGCAAAATCAGTAGGAATAGATGTAATTGCATCAGGCGGAGTAAGCTGCTTAGCGGACATAACGAACTTGAAGGCTACTGGAGTTAGTGGTGTTATTGTTGGGAAAGCACTATATACAGGGAATATTAATTTGAAAGAAGCAATAGATTCTTTAAAGGAGTAAAAAAATGCTTACAAAAAGGATTATTCCATGCTTGGATGTACATGCAGGCAGGGTTGTAAAAGGTGTGCAATTTGTAAATATAATTGATGCCGGAGATCCGGTTGAAGCAGCTGCTTTTTATGACAAGGCAGGAGCTGATGAACTGACCTTTCTTGATATAACTGCATCTTCAGATGCCAGAGCTATTATGCTTGATGTTGTGAGAAGAGTAGCTGAGCAAGTGTTTATTCCGTTTACAGTTGGTGGAGGAATAAGGACAGCTGAGGATTTCAGAGAAATCCTTAAAGCCGGTGCTGATAAGGTTGGTGTAAATTCTGCTGCTCTCAAAAGGCCTGAGCTTATATCTGAAGCTGCATGGAAGTTTGGAAGTCAATGTGTTGTATTGGCAATTGACGCCAAAAAGAGACAAGATGGATCTGGTTGGGATACTTATCTAAACGGCGGAAGAGTTAATACAGGCAAGGATGCTATTGAGTGGGCTATTGAAGCAGAAAAACTTGGTGCAGGCGAAATACTTTTGACCAGCATGGACAAAGATGGTACTAAGGACGGATATGATATTGAGCTTACAAGAACAATATCTGAAAATGTTAAGATACCAGTAATTGCATCAGGAGGGGCAGGAAGAATGGAGCACTTCAAGGATGCATTAGTTGAAGGGAAAGCCGATGCAGTGCTTGCAGCTTCACTTTTTCATTTCAGAGAAATGGAAATAAAAGATTTGAAACAATATTTAAGTAACAATGGAATAGAAACTAGAATATAACGAGATTTTTCTACAATCGAATAATTTCATTTTGAATCTAGGCGTTATAATCAAATTATATGCTGTACTATTACTTAAAAAAGTGTTAAAATTTTACAGAGTTAGTTAAAAAGCTACAATATAAAAGATAAATTCAACAAATCTTGTTTTGTTTAGAGATAAAAAGCTAGGAGGAATAATTAAATGAATAATTTAAAGGAAGTATTAAAATTTGACGAAAAAGGGCTTATTCCAGTAGTTACACAAGATTACAAATCAAAAGATGTTTTGATGGTAGCTTATATGAATGAAGAAGCTTTTGATAAAACCTTAGAGAGCGGAAAAGTACACTATTTTAGCAGAAGCAGAAATAAGCTCTGGCTAAAAGGAGAAACATCAGGACATTTTCAGTTGGTGAAAGCAATAAAGCTTGATTGTGATGGAGATACCTTGCTAATTGAAGCAGAACAAATAGATGCAGCATGCCACACTGGAAGTAGAACCTGTTTTTATAGAACAATGATAAATGAAAAATGGGAAGAGAAAATTGAAATAGTTGATGATGAAAAGCCTACTTCAGAGATTCTACAAGAGGTTTATAATGTAATTGTTGACAGGACAGTACACCCAAAAGAAGGTTCATATACAAACTATTTGTTTACAAAGGGTTTGGATAAGATACTAAAGAAGGTTGGAGAGGAAGCAGCTGAGGTTATTATCGCAGCCAAAAACAAATCTAAGGATGAAATTAGATACGAAGTGTCTGATTTGATGTATCATTTGTTAGTATTATTAGTTGAAAGAGGTTTAACTCTTGAAGATGTATATGGTGAGTTAAAGGGAAGAAGATAAGTGAAAAATAATTTACTATGCATAGATGAATATCGAAATAATCCGGAGTTCTATTTTTCAAAGAGTTTGCGTTGTGCAGACAGAAATAATTTAAATGCTGCTTTCAAAAATGTGCAGAAAGCTATAGAGCTAGAGCCGGAAAATTGTGAATACAAATTTAATATTGCTTGTTTTTTGTCAGAAATGCGAAGACCCAAAGAAGCAAACAGAATATTTAATGACATACTTTTAAACTATGATCCAACTATGTTTGATTGCTTTTTTGGGTTAGGCTGTAACAGCTTTGAGCTTGATGATATTGGAAAAGCTGCTGAATATTTTGAAAAATACCTGTATTTTGATAGTGATGGCGAATTTTCAGAAGAAGTAACAGAAATGATTTTTTACTTAAAGCTTTATGAAAATATGTCTCAAGGCAGTCAATTTGATAGACGTTCAAATGCTAGCTTAAGATATGCAAAACAGTATATAGAGGACAAAAAGCTGAATAATGCTATTAGGGAGCTATATAAATCAGTAAGCCTATATCCTTTTAATTTAGATGCTAGAAATTTACTTACTTTAGCTTTACTAGAGCAAGGAAATTATGAACGTGCTAACTACATTGGAGTGACAGTCAGACTTATAGATAAATACAATGTATTTGCAAATTGTTTATGCTTATATGTTCTTTCAAATGCAAAAAAACACAAAAGAGTACAGAAATTTATAGAGACTCTGACATTAGGGGAAATAGAATGCAGGGAAGACCTTCTCTGCGCAGCTACAACATTAATAGTGTTTAATAGAGCTGATGAACTTATTATACTTTTGGAAATGTATATAACACAATATTCTGATCAGCTCATTTTTTCTGCTTTATTATTAGGATATTCTCTTACACAAAATATCGAAAATTTTGATAAGATTTATAAAATTCTATTATCTTTAGGTAGAGATAATTTTGAACTTATGGAATGGTTAGAATACATTAAAAGTTATCTCTATTCACCTGTCTTGGATGAAAATATGCGTGCAATTGATGAATATTGCAAAGTATTTACACTATGTCAAGAAGTCAGGCATCCCATGTACGATCCCAAAAGGTATCAAGAACTGTATTCTCGGATAAGTGAACCAAAACCAAAGCTAAGTAAAAAGTACTTGCCAATTATTGAATGCGCAATAAATCATAGGGAAATAATGTATACTCAATATTATAGGAAGGAAATAATATGTATATTAAATGATTGTATAAGCCATGCAAAAAAGTCCTTTGATATACCTAAATGCAATGTGGAGGCTTATGCTGCAGCATTGGAATACAATTATTGTATGTTATATTATATAGAATGTGAAAAAGAAGAACTAATTCAAAAATATAATATTTCACTAGTAGCTTTTGAAAAAGCATTAAGAGAACTAAAATTGAACTTTAGTAATAAGCTATTATTATAATTTTATTAATTTGCTCAAATCACAAGCAAATTGAAGAAAAATCCACAAATTACTATTGCAATCTGGCTCCATTCCCAAATATAGCTATTTTTATTGACATAGAATGTTTGAAAATATTCTATTCAATAGATATTATAATATCATGATAATTAGCACTCAGTGTTGGTGAGTGCTAACAGTGACAAAATTCTAAGGAGGTAAAACAATGAAAATAAAACCATTAGGCGATAAAGTAGTTATTAAAATGCTTGAGTGCGAAGAAACTACAAAAAGCGGTATAGTGTTACCGGGCAGTGCAAAGGAAAAACCACAGGTAGCAGAGGTTGTAGCTGTAGGCCCTGGCACAGTTGTAGACGGAAAAGAAGTTAAAATGGAAGTAAAAGTAGGAGATAAAGTACTAACAAGCAAATATTCCGGAACAGAAGTAAAGCTTGACGGTGAGGAATATACTATACTGAAGCAGGGCGACATTCTTGCAGTTGTAGAATAATTTTTATAGGAGGCATAAAAGATGGCAAAGGAAATAAAGTTCGGTGAAGACGCTAGACGCGCACTTGAAAAAGGTGTTAATCAATTAGCTGATACAGTAAAAGTTACACTTGGACCAAAGGGAAGAAATGTAGTTCTTGATAAGAAATTTGGCTCACCTTTAATAACAAATGATGGTGTTACCATAGCTAAAGAGATTGAGCTTGAAGATAAATTTGAAAATATGGGTGCTCAGTTAGTTAAAGAAGTTGCTACTAAGACAAATGATGTAGCTGGTGATGGTACTACTACAGCAACTCTTCTTGCACAAGCAATAATCAGAGAAGGCATGAAGAATGTTGCTGCTGGAGCAAACCCAATGATTTTGAAGAAGGGTTTACAAAAGGCTGTTGATGTTGCAGTTGCTGGAATTAAAGCAAACAGCCAGAAAATCAAAGGAAAAGAAGATATTGCAAGAGTTGCAACTATTTCTGCTAACGATGATGTAATTGGTAGCCTTATTGCAGATGCAATGGAAAAAGTAACAAATGATGGTGTTATAACTGTTGAAGAATCAAAGACTATGGGTACAAGTCTTGAGGTTGTTGAAGGTATGCAGTTTGACAGAGGATATCTATCAGCATACATGGTTACTGATACTGAAAAATTAGAAGCTGTTCTTGACGATCCATATATTCTTATCACAGATAAGAAAATTACAAATATCCAGGATATACTTCCTATACTTGAGCAAATTGTTCAGCAAGGCAAGAAGCTGTTAATAATAGCAGAAGATATCGAAGGTGAAGCATTGACAACCCTTATTCTTAACAAATTGAGAGGAACATTTACATGTGTGGCTGTTAAAGCTCCTGGATTTGGTGACAGAAGAAAGGCTATGCTTCAGGATATAGCAGCATTAACAGGTGGAGAGGTTATCACTGAGGAATTGGGACTTGATATAAAAGAAACTACTCTAGCTCAGCTTGGTAAAGCTAGACAGGTTATTGTTCAAAAGGAAAATACAATTATCGTAGATGGTGCAGGAAGCCCTGATGCTATTAAGAATAGAATAAATTCAATAAAAGTTCAGATTGAGGATACTACATCTGATTTTGATAGAGAAAAGCTACAGGAAAGACTTGCAAAGCTCTCCGGTGGTGTAGCAGTTATTCAGGTTGGTGCTGCTACTGAAGTTGAAATGAAAGAAAAGAAGCTTAGAATTGAAGATGCACTTGCTGCTACAAGAGCAGCTGTTGAAGAAGGTATCGTAGCTGGTGGTGGTACAGTATTATTAAATGTAATCCCTGATGTTGCAAAGTTAACTGAAACAACAACTGGAGACGAAAAGACTGGTGTCCAGATTATACTTAGAGCTCTTGAAGAACCAGTAAGGCAAATAGCTGCAAATGCTGGTCTTGAAGGTTCAGTTATAGTTGACAAAATAAAATCAAGCGATAAGGGCATTGGATTTGATGCTTTAAATGAAAAATATATTGATATGATTGAAAGTGGTATAGTTGACCCTGCAAAGGTTACTAGATCAGCTCTGCAAAATGCGGCTTCTATTGCTGCAATGGTACTTACAACAGAGAGTCTTGTTACTGATAAACCAGAACCAGAAGCACCAGCTATGCCAGGTGGTGGAATGCCAGGTGGAATGGGTGGCATGTACTAAAAGTAAATTTTTCAGTGAGGGTGGCTAAATGCCATCCTCTATTTATTTTAAAATATAGGAATTTATATGTTTGAGATTGTTGTTAGGGTATTGGAAACTCTGAGATTTAATGTGTGCGACGGCTAAAAAGTGAGATGAACCTTATTAATTTTGCTTTATACTTCAATTATTTAATATAGTTTGAAAAAAATGATTATTAATGATAGAATTCATTATAATATACACATATATAAAATTATTATTATTTCTTGGCATTAGTACTTGATATTATTTAATTTATTTATTATCATTTATAGCAAGATTTAATTTTAATAGAGCAGTAAATTGAAGGTCGGTTAGAAGTTATTAGGAGGGAATAGAGTGGATATATTTTTAGAGAAAATAGTAAAGAAAAAGAAAACCATTATAGATTTTGCCATAATTTCTGGAATTATCTTATTGTCATTATTTCTAATGCTGGTTATACTTTCTTTTAGGTTTCTAAGCTCTTTTGCACCATTGTTTGTTGTTGGTATAGGGTATTTTGGTTATGTTTTTATAAGGAACAGAAGCATTGAGTATGAGTATATTGTCACTAATGGTGATTTGGATATTGACATGATAATTGCTCAAAGAAAGAGAAAAAGAATATTTAGCGGCTCATATAAAGATTTTGAAATGATAGCGAAATTATCAAGTGGTCAGTATGACAATAATAATCAGAATAATAAAAATCGTATTGTTGCAGTTTCTTCTATGGATTCATCAGACGTTTATTTTATTTCGGTTATTAAAGAGGGCAAGAAAACCCTTGTTTTTTTTGAGCCACATGCTAAAATGGTAGAATCATTCAAAAAATATATTCCACGAAAAGTATTTGAGTGATTTAGATTATTAAAGTCAAAAACAAACTATCGGCAGATATAGTATCGGTTTTTAGCCGATAGTTATTGACTTTTTTACCCGATAGGCAAAGGACATTTGTTCTTTGCTTTTTTGAGCAATTAAGCTGAAAAATGAAGTTTTAATGGGAATTATAAATTTAGGGAGGATAAAAATGGCATATTATTATAGTGAACCATCAAGAACATTTAGTGAGTATCTTTTAGTACCAAATTTAACTACAAAGGAGTGCATGCCAAACAATGTTGCTCTAAAAACTCCTATAATTAAGCATAAGGCAGGAGAAAAATCTACACTTGAATTGAACATACCTGTTGCATCAGCAATAATGCAATCTGTTTCTGATGACAATATGGCAATTGGATTGGCAAAGTGCGGTGGAATATCCTTTGTTTTTGGGTCACAGAGTATTCAAAATCAAGCTGAAATGGTACGAAGAGTTAAAAAATATAAAGCAGGCTTTGTAGCTAGTGACAGCAATTTAGGACCAGATAATACACTCAGAGATGTTGTAAATATAAAAGAAAAAACAGGGCACTCTACAGTAGTAGTCACTGAAGATGGAACATCAAATGGGAAATTACTTGGGATTGTAACAAGTAGAGATTATAGATTAAGCAGAGCATCATTAGAACAAAAAGTACATGAGTTTATGACTCCGTTTTCACAGCTTATATATGCTCATGAAGGTATATCCTTAAAAGAGGCAAATGACATGATTTGGGAGCACAAGCTTAATTGCCTTCCTATTATAGATAAAAATGACAGACTTGTGTACTTGGTTTTTAGAAAAGACTATGACAGTCATAAAGAAAACCCAAATGAATTATTGGATAGCCAGAAGAGGCTTGTTGTTGGTGCTGGTATCAATACTAGAGATTATAAGGAAAGAGTTGCAGCATTGGTTGAAGCAGGTGTTGATTTACTCTGTATCGATTCCTCTGATGGATATAGTGAATGGCAGGCCGAAACTATTAAGTGGATAAAGGAAACCTACAATGGAGAGGTTAAGGTTGGAGCTGGTAATGTTGTCGAAAGAGAAGGCTTCAGATATCTTGTAAATGCAGGAGCCGATTTTATTAAAGTGGGAATTGGCGGTGGTTCTATTTGTATAACAAGAGAACAAAAGGGTATTGGAAGGGGACAGGCTTCATCAATTATAGAGGTTTCGGCTGCAAGAGATGAGTATTTAAGAGAGACCGGCATTTACATTCCTATATGCTCAGATGGAGGAATAGTACATGACTACCATATTGTACTTGCACTTGCAATGGGAGCGGATTTTGTAATGTTAGGAAGATATTTTGCAAGATTCGATGAAAGCCCTACAAGAAAAATAAAAGTAGGTGGAAATTTTGTTAAAGAGTACTGGGGTGAAGGTTCTAACCGTGCTAGGAATTGGCAAAGATATGACATGGGCGGTGACAGCAAGCTTGGTTTTGAAGAGGGCGTAGACTCCTATGTTCCATATGCTGGTAAACTTAAAGACAATTTAGATACAACTATTTATAAGGTTAAATCTACAATGTGTAACTGTGGGGCTTTATCCATTTCTGAATTACAACAGAAAGCTAGATTAACTCTTGTATCAGCAACTAGTATTAAAGAGGGCGGGGCTCATGACGTAATACTAAAAGAAAATGAATTATCTTCATCATGATAATAGATATATAGGTATAAAAACTATAATATCGCATATTCTTTTATAACGAGGCAAGAAAATGTCCCCCACTTCCATTGAAAAATTTCATTTTGAATCTAGGCGTTATAAGTGATATACAGGCATAATTATATATAAATGTTAATAAATGGGTGGGAGTTCTTGACATTAGTATATATGTAATTTATAATAAGTTATCAAAGCAAGCTGACCAAAGCTTAATAAATTTTTCTAAAGATGCTATACAGGTATTATATGAAAAGCATAATAAAGTATATGTAAGTATATAAGATGTAGGGTGTATTTAGTTATTACAGGGTGGTTGGAAAAAATCAACAGTAAAGGAGAGGGCTTCAAATGTCAGCAAAAGAAGTTGTATTAACATACGAGGGTTTAAGAAAATTAGAAGAGGAATTAGAGTATCTTAGAGGTACAAAGAGAAAGGAAGTTGCCGAGAGAATTAAACAGGCACTTTCATTTGGTGATATATCAGAAAATTCAGAATATGATGAAGCAAAGAATGAGCAGGCACAAATGGAAGGCAGAATTGTGCAGCTTGAGTCTATGTTAAAGCATGCACGTGTAATAGACGAGGATGATGTTAACACTGACGCGGTTAGTTTAGGTTCAAAAGTTAGAATCCATGATATGGAGTTTGATGAAGAAGTAGTATATCATATAGTTGGTTCTACTGAAGCGAACCCTCTTAAATCCAAAATATCAAACGAATCACCTGTTGGTGCAGCATTAATGGGACATAAGAAGGATGATATTGTAGAGGTACAGGTTCCAGACGGCACAATGAAATTTAAAATACTTGAAATTTCAAAGTAGAAAAAATATATATACAAATGTTGCTACTTGATACAAAATTAATATATAATTATCATAACAGTTTACATTATCATGTAAACTGTTTTTTATAACGAGGCAAGATAATGTCCCCCAACTTTTATAAGTTACGGGTACTGCTTTAGTTTTCAGGCGGTGAGAATATCTCCTGCCTCGCTTACACGCCGCTGATATAATGAAATTTTTCTACAATCGAAAAATTTCATGTTGAATCTAGGCGTTATAATACTAGTTTCTATATGTTTATTTGTAACGGTTTATATTAGTGACGTATTCATTGCTATATAACTAAAAACTGGATATATTTATACAGTGATTAGATAAGGCTAGTTACGTATGCTTTTAAAAGTGTTAGAAATAACCACTCTTATTATTTGGAAATCTAGTATAAATAATAATATAATACGATTTAGAATTATTGGAGGATATAAATGTCAGAAGAAAAAATGCAAGCTAATGAAATGAATGTAGAAGAGGATTTAAGTGAAATACTTAAAGTGAGACGTACAAAGCTTAAAGATTTGCAGGAAAAAAATCTTGACCCATTTAAAATAGTCAAATATGATGTGATTAATTCAACAAAGGAAATCGTAGATGGTTTTGAGTCATTAGAGGGGCAAAGTACTTCTATTGCTGGTAGGTTGATGTCAAAAAGAGGAATGGGAAAGGCTAGCTTCTGTGATTTACAAGACAGAGACGGAAGAATACAACTCTATGTTAGAAAAGATGAAATTGGTGAAGATAGTTATGAACTTTTCAAGAAATATGATATTGGAGATATAGTAGGAGTTGAGGGAGAAATATTCAAAACTCATAAAGGCGAAATATCTATAAAGGTTAAAGAGATAACACTATTATCCAAGTCTTTACAGCCTTTACCAGAAAAGTGGCATGGATTAAAAGACACGGATTTAAGATATAGACAGAGATATGTTGACTTAATAGTAAATCCTGAAGTAAAAAATACATTTATTCTAAGAAGCAAGATAATAAAAGCTATCAGAAAGTTTTTAGATGACAGAGGTTTTATAGAAGTTGATACACCGCTACTTAACACTATCCCCGGAGGAGCTACCGCAAGGCCATTTATTACACATCACAATACACTTGATATAGATTTGTATCTTAGAATTGCACCTGAGCTTTACTTAAAAAGACTTATTGTTGGTGGCATGGAAAAAGTATATGAAATGGGCAGAATGTTCAGAAATGAAGGTATGTCTGTTAAGCACAATCCTGAGTTCACACTTATGGAGGTTTATGAGGCCTATACTGATTATAAGGGAATGATGGATCTGACAGAAGCACTTATTTCAACAGTTGCAGAGGAAACATTGGGAACTACCAAAATAGTTTATCAAGGCCAAGAGATTGATTTAACTCCGTCATGGACTAGATTATCAATGATTGATGCTGTTAAGAAGTATGCAGATGTTGATTTTAATAATATTAAAACAGATGAGGAAGCAAAAGCTGCAGCTGAAGCAAAGAAGGTACACGTAAAGGAAGGTATGACACGTGGAGAGATTTTAAATCTAATGTTTGAAGAATTTGCAGAAAGCAATTTAATTCAACCAACATTTATTTATGATTATCCGGTCGAGGTATCTCCGCTTACAAAAAGAAAGCCTGACTGTCCTGAGTTAACAGAGCGTTTTGAATTATTTATTACAGGACGTGAAATGGGTAATGCATATTCAGAGCTAAACGATCCAATCGACCAAAAGGAGAGATTTGTAAATCAGGTTAAAAAGAGAGATGCTGGAGACGATGAGGCTAACATGATGGATGAAGATTATGTTACAGCATTGGAGTATGGAATGCCTCCAACAGGTGGTTTAGGAATAGGAGTGGACAGGCTTGTTATACTGTTGACTGATTCAGCTTCTATCAGAGATATTTTACTATTCCCAACTATGAAACCAAAGGAATAGACGTATCAAGGAAAATTGTTTATGGTGCTTTGGCTGCGATGTTTTAAACACTAACTTAGCAGTCAAAGTGCTAAGCCAGATAAATACCCTGAATGGAGGAGTAAATTGAAATATACAGCAAAAGAAGCAAGAGAAATATTGGGAGTTACAAAAGCCTCGTCTAGGTATGATATTGAAACAAGATATGATATTATAATGAAAAAGTATCAACTTTTGAAGGCAGATGGAAAGCTTGATGAAAATTCAAAAGCTGATTTTGAAAAAAGTACTGATGCTTATAGAATTTTAATGGGATACGAAATAGAGGAACAAAAGGGTCAAGTAGAAGCTACTAGAATGGATAAAGTTTTTATGAAAGCTGGTATTGACAAAAAGAAAGTAGATAACTTTTTCCACTATTACAAGTTTCACATTATAATAGGACTTGTGGCAATAATTTTAGTAGGCTTTGCAGCTAAATCTATAATTTTTAGAGTTGAACCGGATATTAGACTTGGATTTATAGGAGAAATAAATACTTCAGAGTTTGATATGCTTGGAACAAAAATAAAAGAGCAAGTACCTGAAATTAAGGAAATTTCGTTTGATTCAGCCACGTATACCAACCGCTATGCAGATCCTCAGGAGTATGCAAATGTATCTAAAATAATGGTGCTTTTGTCTGCATCAGATACAAACGTATATTTATTAAATAAATTTGCCTATGATAGTTATGCAAATAATGGAGTGTTTATGCCTCTTGAAAATATTGCTAAAGACTTGCAAATAGATGTTACAAAAAGTAATTATTTAAAAACTAGAGTAGTTGAGGAGTGGGAAGATCCAAAGCTAGATCAGAAAGAAAGAAAAGTAATAAAGTATAGAGATGCTGAGCCAGTACTTTACGGTATTGATGTAACAGATAGTAAGTTCTTTCAAGGAATGAATATTATTGGACCTGAAAAAATATTGGTTATTAGGTCTGGCACAGAGGATTTGGATTTAATTTTAAAATTGGTAAAGTTATTTGCAAATTAATAAATTTTACTTAAAGGAGGTTAGCATGGAGAGTGTTCTTAAAGTTATAAAGGAGTCAATAGGTAACGATACTCAAATAATTCTTTCAGGAGAGGTTGATATATATACATCACAATCTTTAAAGAATGAACTTAATGAAGTGGTTAGTTATTGTCAGGGTGATGTGTATATTGATTGTAAAGAGTTGTCATATATAGACAGTACTGGGCTAGGAATACTTGTTGGGGCTCTAAAGGAAATACGTAAAAACAATAAAGATATTTATATATCGAATATAAGAGATAACATTAAAAAGTTGTTTATAATTACTGGATTAGATAAATTATTTAAATTAGCAGAATAAAAATGAGATTAATTATGTGGATAGTTAAATCAGAACAGATGAAGGCTATATAAAAACAAAGTGTAAATGACGATGTTTTTATATAGCCTTCATCTTATAAAGGAAACCAATAGGAATATCCTATTTCATAGAATAATAAGTATTGAGTTTAGATATATATTTGAGCTTTTTGGCTATGATGTAAAGCCTGACAGAAGAATTAAAAAGGTATAGATTTGTCATTGCAATAAATGACATATAAACTATAGAGCTGAGGAAAGCTTGACACAAACTATAGTCCGATATCATTGATATTCAGCCGATAGTAATTGACTCATATAATTACTACATGATATATTAATAGTATAACCAAATAGGTGGTATTTTTTAGTATATAGGAATTAATATGTTATATTAGGCAAAGAAGTTGATTTACATTTGCTTAATATTAAAGGCTTAATAATAGTGTATATTAGTGATGTTTGTGGTAAGCCTTTGCACATTTCGATGAAAAGTATGAGCTGTCTCATAATAAGATCAAATCTTATGAAGATGCAGCTTTTTTAGATTTTTGATAAAATATTAGAAGGCTATCGGCTAAAGTACATTAGAAGTCATTATAATAAATTCGGTCTCAAGCCATGTTATAGATTAGGGGTTAAAAGAATAACTTGCCTAAAAACCTATAGTTTATACGGACGAAGGCTATTAACCGTAATTGACTTTAGTAAAGGACTCTAGATTATCATTACAATGTATAAAATGAGCCTAATGAGAAATTTAACTACATAACGTATCTAATTAAATAATGGAGTAAAAAATTAAATATAAACAAGGAGAATCGGAATAATGAGTAATATATCTGATAATGTTATGCTTGTGCTTCCCTCAAAAACTGAATTTGTTAGCACTGCCAGATTAACAGCGTCAAGTGTAGCTAACAGAATTGGGTTTAATATTGATGAGGTTGAGGATATAAAGGTGGCTGTTTCTGAGGTTTGTAACATTATATTATCTCGGGCAGGAAATGAATTAGTACAATTCAAGATATCCTTTGAAATTTATAAGGACAGATTAGAAATAACCTTCACTGGTGAGAATGCAGAATTACAGTGTGTTGAAAGTACACTTGATAATGAATATGGTTTATATATAATGAAAGCACTAATGGACTCTGTGGAGCTTTGTAATGATAATCATTCCATAGTTATGACTAAAAGGATTGGAGAATAATCTATGGAACAAAATAATAGAAGCATTGTTATAATGGAGGATGAAGAACTATTTACACTGTATTCAAATACAAATGATATTAAATACAGAAATGACATTGTATCAAAATATTTAAACCTTGCAGAATACTTATCAAGAAAATTCATAAATAGAGGCGTAGATTTCGAAGATATATATCAGGTTGCTTGTTTGGCATTAATTAATGCTGTAGAAAGGTTTAGCCTGGAAAAGGGAGTCAAATTTGTTAGTTTTGCAACTCCTACAATACTTGGAGAAATAAAGAGGTTTTTTAGGGACAAGAGCTCAGCAATAAAGATTCCAAGGAGACTTTATGAAGCCAGACAAGGACTAAACAAGGCAAGAGACGAATTGACACAACAATACGGCAGGGTTCCAAAGGCAGATGAAATAGCAGCATATATGGGAATAAGTGTAGAAACAGTTTTAGAGCTGATTGAAGCCGGAAGTTCAGCTATTATCAAGTCTTTAGATCAAAACATATACCAAGATAACGATGCTGACCTTGGAGATACCTTAGGATATGATGAAAAAACATACGAGAAAATAGAAAATCGAGATTTTATTGAAAAAACATTAAGCATGTTTGGGGAATTAGAGAGAAAGTTCATTACCTTACGATATATTCAGAACTATACTCAAAAACAAATTGCTGAAAAGTTTGGTGTATCTCAAATGTATGTATCAAGAATGGAGAAAAAAATTCTTGATAAGTTTAGAACCTTACTATAAATACACACTACATAGCCAAGTTATTGCATAGCTGAGGGTTCTCAACAGAAATCTTACAACATTTTTTTTGAGTTAATTGATGGGTGGGAGTTAGATATACAATGTGAAGTTTACATTTCGTGTATTCATCGTTCTCTTCGTATATCAAAAAGCTGTGAGCGCCTTTTAAAATAAGATTAATATGAACATTGTGCTTTTTGAGTCAAAAAACTATGAGTGGGTTTGCTTAGTGGGTGTGTGTGATTTGCTTAAAATGTGGATGTATACTGTGAAAAATATGCATACCTTTCGAGTGGTTAACCAAATTTTGTACTAAAGGTTTTTTTTAATAAAATTGTTAAAGATATTAGCATTTAGTGTTAAGCCCTGTTAGCTTTATATTTTTCATGGAAGAGCTGAGCAAATTATTGGATATGTGTTTACGCTTTTGAATATAGGGTATAAATAATAGTATTCTGATTTAGGCAGGTGTAGCTGTGAAAGCCATTACTTATACCATTAAAAAAGATATAAAGGCTTTAGCTGAGATAATAGATTTGGTTCTTAGAGATATCATGTTAGTGCATTTTATATGTGATGATATTTTATTTGAGTTAAGAGTAGTACTTAATGAATTAATTACTAATGCGTTATGTCATGGTAACAAATGTGAATTGGAGAAAGTAATATATGTTACCTTTAAATTAGTTAGCTATAACTATTTATATATAAGCGTTAGAGATGAGGGATTCGGATTTAAACTAAAAGTAAACACAAAATCAATAGATGATTATCTGGAAACAGTTAACAAGACATTATGTGAGCATGGTAGAGGGTTAGTAATAGTATATAATCTCTGTGATAAAGTTAAATTCAATAAATGCGGAAATAAGGTATCTATTCTAAAGAATCTTGAACCAGTATAATTTAAATAGAAACTATAAAAAAGAGAAATTGCTAGAATTATTTAAAATTAGTGATATAATTCTAAATAATTGCCTAAAATCACAAATTACTTGACTATTTGTTCTTGACAATAAAATTGCCTTTGTGTTAATATATACAAGCCGTCGTCACCGAGGCTCAATACAAATTTAAAATAATAACTTTAAAAAAGTTGAATTAATTTTAAAAAAGTGTTGACACTGAGGAAAAGACGTGTTATTATAACTAAGCTGCTTGCGACAAACAAACAGCAAATACCTTGAAAAGCAGTTGAATTAATGCTTAAGAGGATTGGACTTTGAAAAGTAAACAGTGACAAGTCTTTTTAACAAAAGACCATGTAAAGGAACTCGAAAAAATTCCAAAGTCTATCAAAAGACTTTAAAAATTGAGTAACTTGCGAACTTTACAACCTAGTTCTTAATAGAACAAGGAACAAATAAGTCAGCAATTTTAATGAGCTAATAAACGTAATAACTTGCGTTATTACGTCAAATTTTCAAATATTAATTTGAGAGTTTGATCCTGGCTCAGGACGAACGCTGGCGGCGT